>NZ_VBVC01000007.1:0-205183 GCF_007655045.1 Halomonas sp. C22
CCGGCAGGTGTATCGGCGGCGGACCACCCAGAGAGTGACCCGCTTGCCGTGGATGGGCAGATCACGATAGGGAACGTCACGCTTGCCGAACCGTACGAACTCACCCTGCACGCCGCATTCCTCGCAGGCGATGGGATCGGGCACGTCCACCTGGAAGTGCATTTCGTCGTCGGTTGATTTGCAGCCCAGTACTTGGTATTGCGGCAGGTGAAGGATGTTGTCGGGAAGTTCGGTCATGGTGTTGTATAGGCGTAGGTGTCAGTCAGATCCATCCGGCTCGGCATTGGTGTTTGCTTTTTTACCCAACAAGCTGCTGGAAACGAAAAGTAAGGCACCGAGGACAATTGCAATATCAGCCAGGTTGAAGGCCGGCCAATGCCAGTCTCGCCAATAGAAATCAAAGGAATCCACAACATAGCCGCGAAAGACCCGGTCAATCAGGTTGCCCATGGCGCCACCGAGGATAAGACTGTAAGCGATGGCTTCTCCTTTATGACGATTTTCAAGGATCAGCTTGATCAGAAAAATCGAGACCACTACCGCGATTCCGATAAAAAAGTAGCGCTGCCAGCCTCCACCATTCGCAAAAAGACTGAATGCGGCACCGGTGTTCCATAGGTGCACCCAGTTAAAGAACGGGGTCACCGAAACATACTCGCCATAGGCCATTGATTGCTGCACCAGCCACTTTACAGCCTGATCAGACGCTGCCAGCAGGCCCGATATGGACAATAGGGCATACGGCGAGAGCTTTTTGCCAATAATGAGCATTATTTAACCCTTCAACGCCAAAATGCGTCTGGCACCGTTAAGTACAATGCCCCCCGCGATGGTGCCGATAATCAGATCCGGATAATTGGAACCGGTCCACGCGACCAGGGCGCCGGCGGTGATGACCCCCAGGTTGATCACCACGTCGTTGGCCGAGAATATCCAGCTTGCCTTCATGTGCGCCCCGCCTTCCCGATGTTTGGATATGAGCAGCAGACAACTGGTATTGGCAATCAATGCGACGAATGCGATAGCCATCATCACCAGCGATTCAGGCTCACTACCGAATACAAAGCGTCTCACCACCTCTACGAGCACGCCCACAGCCAAGATCAGTTGCAGTACACCAGCAAGATGCGCGGCACGTACCTGCATTTTCACGCTATGTCCAACCGCATAAAGGGCAAGCCCGTACACCGCCGCATCGGCAAAATTGTCCAGGGATTCTCCAATCAGGCCGGTGGACTGGGCGATCAGACCGGCAGTCATTTCCACCACGAACAGAAGTGCATTGATGCCGAGCAACCAGCGCAGGGTCCCGGATTCTTGCTTAGCAGAAGCTGCCGAAAACTCGGCGGCCTTGATGGTCTCCGGATTTGCAGCGACGGTTTCCTGAAGCGAGGCGCCTAGCCCCAAGGTCTTCAGTTTCGAGGTGACGGGCTCGACCTCGCCGTCATGCACGACCTTCAGTCGGCGGTTCGACAAGTCGAAGGACAGCGCCCGAATCTCCTCAACGCCGTTCAGGGCTAGGCGAATCATTCGTTCTTCTGATGGACAGTCCATCTTCGGCACGGCATAAACACTGACCCATCTCCCTGGCGCCTCGGAGGAGGCCTGTATATCGGTATCCGCTGCGGACGTTGCATCACCGCCACAGGCGCCACCACAGGATTTGCTCATGATACGACTCCACTTGAACAATGTTGTGGTACCATTTAAAACTATAAAGCTACTATAAGGTCAATAGAGTAAAGAATCCGTTGGGGAGGAGGCTGATGCGCATTGGTCAGTTGGCGCAGTTGGTAGGGGTCGAAACACAGACGATCCGCTTCTATGAACAGCAGGGCTTGTTGCCGCCGCCTGATCGGCAGGACAACGGTTACCGTGTCTATACCGAGAAGCATGGTGAGGGGCTGGCCTTCATCCGTCGCTGCAGAATCCTGGGCCTGTCACTGGCTGAGATTCACGAACTACAGCGCTATCAGGACGACCCTCATCAGCCTTGTACCGCCGTCAACGCCTTGCTCGATGATCACATCTCTCATGTGCGGTCGCAGATAACCGCTCTGCAAGCGCTTGAGAAACAACTCGTTTCACTGAGAGCGAGTTGCAACGATGACCGGGAAGTTGAGGCGTGTGGGGTTCTTGCTGGAATTAGCGAAGGAAACATGCACCAGCAGTAGGTGAAGCATCAACCAGATAATCCGATGAGATGCCGGTCTGTCTCACTCTCATGCAAAGGTAAGATCAACCATTTAATCCGCTTACCCGCGCCTGCAATGCGGAAACCAAGAATTATCAATACGTTATCTTTTCCAGGGATTACATTACTCACATGTCTTTCATCCTGTTAGCAGCCAGATGACAACCAGGCGGCGACCATATATCTGTGATATTGGCCTACCCTAAGAACATGAAGGACAACATAACACTTGCTGAAAAGGCCGCATTGAAAACACTGACCCACCAATTAAAGGAGGAAGTTTCTGGATGAGCATTTTTGACGAACTCCAAACATCGCTGCAGGAAGCCGTTGAGATTAATCAGGGCAACACTGAGGCTAGCCGCACAGCACGCCATGAAGTAGCCGATGTAAAAGCCATTCGTACCAAGCTCAATGTTTCTCAGGCGGAATTTGCCAGCGCAATGGGAACCAGCGTGGATACGATCAAAAGCTGGGAAGGCAAACGTAATAATCCTACGGGGCTAGCCGCTAAGGTACTGGCGACGATTCGGAATAACCCAGACTTTTTCAATGAAATTGCTTCACACTAACACCTACTTTCCTGACATAAGAATAATGGTAATTTGACGTGAGTGTGAAAAGCGCATTCTTAGACGCGCACTCCCGGAAAAATTGCGCCATCACCTGAAGCCCTTGAATCCGCATGCGAATGCAATGGCCTTGTTCAGCCAGCTACATACTACTGTCAACCACCGTAAGTTTGTCTTGGTCTGCGCAACAATATCTTCTTCATTAACTAAGACCCTCTCCTAGGGAATCTGCGCAGTCAACGAATCGGAGGCGTCCAATAGCCTGCTCGTCACAGAGTCAACAGCCGTTGCACAGATCTCGTTACGGTTGTACCAGACCCTAACGAGTTTAATGGCGTACAGTTACCACACCAGCCCGAGCCAACTCGGTGAATCGCATTACCTTTTCTTCAACTGTTCATTTTATTTCAGCTTAAAACCGAGAGGTTGCCTGAAGTTTACTATCTGGATTGAGTATTGCACGAGGGGCTTTCATCATGGCCTGAAACTCCAAAGCGAAGACTTGAATGCAAAATCACAGGCCAGCGGGCAATAGAGTGATCAAGCACACTCATAAGACCGGCGCAAACAAATAGGCCGCTCGAGCCGCCACCCGATGCCAAAGCGGCTTATCGCTGATCTCTTCTGGCTGCATCTGCCGTGCCCGCGCGAAATCCGCCTTGAACATCGCATCAACCTCGGCGGCAAAGTCGGCGTCCATCACCATCGCCGTCACCTCGAAGTTGAGTCGAAAGGAGCGGTTGTCGAGGTTAACGGTACCCACTGCCGCACCGATTTCGTCAACCAAAAAGGCTTTGCCATGTAAGAAGCCCCCCTCGTAGCGATAGACCTCGACCCCCGCCTCGAGAAGCGAATCGAGAAAGGCATAGGCCGCAAAGTAGGTTAGAAGGTTATCTGGACGTTCGGGAATCAGGATTTTCACCTCTACTCCGCTTAACGAGGCTAGTTTAAGCATCGCCAGCACCCCCTCATCTGGCACAAAGTAGGGACTGGATATCCAGATACGCTCTTGCGCGGCGTGAATTGCCTGTTGAATCATCAGACTAGCCGTCTCAAATCGGTCTGCGGGCCCACTCGGAAGAATGAGCACCGGTGTACCATGGCCGCTTGGAATTAGCGGTGACCAGGGAAGCTCGGGGATTTCCTCAGTCGCCCAGTGCCAATCTTCAAGAAACACCAGCTGCAGCGCCAAGGCCGCAGGCCCCTCAATCATTAGGTGGGTATCACGCCACGGGCCAATTCGTGGGTGGCCTTCCAAGTATTCATCGCCAACATTGAATCCACCGACCCAAGCTCTTTCCCCATCGGCCACCATTATCTTGCGATGGTTGCGAAAGTTGAGCTGGAAGCGATTACCTGTCCCCCGCGTAGAATGAAAGCGATGTACTCGAACACCCGCCTCTTCCAGCGTCTGGAGATAGTGGCTCGGCAACGCATAACTTCCAATTTCATCGTATAGAAAGAAGACCTCCACGCCCTGCCTAGCCTTCTCAATCAGCCGTGCCTGCAGCGCCAATCCCACTGCATCAGCCCGAACGATATAAAACTGCACAAGCAGATAGCGCTCAGCAGCATCAATACCGGCAAACAAGCTCTCGAAGGTCTGCTCACCGTCGATCAGCAGTTCCACCCGGTTGCCACCTAGAAACGGCAGCTTGGCCAGCTGTTCGACACCCACCAGATGCTTGTCAGCGTGTTCATCCGAAACCCCATGAGCCCGCAGCTCGGCCAGTTTTTCAGCAAGCGCCTGCCCCAACACCGAGTTCTCGTCGCGTCGTGCAGAGACATAGCCCTGGAATTTCGTGCGGCCGAACACCCAGTAGGCTGGCACCGCCACATAGGGCAATGTGTTTAGTGAAACGATCCAGGCCACAGCTCCCTGAGAGGTACGGCTCGACATCATCGCATCCAGTGACGACACAAACCCAACCAGATGAGCAACTCCCACCACGAGCAGTAAACGACGCCAGAATCGACGTCGCCTGGAGGGCAGCGTTACTGCCCCCGGCTTTTCCCTTTCATCGCTCATGCTCCCCCTAAACCACCTTTTCTTCGCTGTAAAATCAGTTTTATCATTGCCGCAACCTGAACGGTAAAGACAATACTCACGAGCCCTACAAACCAGAACCGAAACCAATTGGGCCCAGACACCCCACTCTGGAAAACTAGATTCCTGAGACTCAGCTCATAATGTAGGAAGAGAAAGTAGATTCCATGAAGAGCAACTAGATAGAAAACCACATAGGCATAATTTTGAAGATGCTTCCATGTTGAGCTTCCCAGGAAGCGCATGGCCTTGTCGGATGATATGGCAAACAGGACGAGCCCAAAAAAGAGGGCGACTAACCCGACCATATTCGCAAGCCCGAACCCCGGATCCACAAGAACCGGGCCTGAAAGCCCCGCCAAAGGCAGCTCCTGATAGCCTAAAAATCCACGAATCGACCACCGTGCCCAGCCATCCCACACTAGAAAAGCATGCACAGAGGCAAAGATCGCAAACCAGATCCCGAAGGCTCGCCGCCAATTGACAAGAAAGCTCAATTGCCTAGGCCATATTTTCACCACAGGGCCTATCACCATGGTGACAAATAACAGGATAAAAGCAGCATCGCCTAAAGCACGCCAAGTGCGCATCTCAGCGTCCCACTCCATTCGGCTCAACCAAAAAAGATAAGCTGTCATGGCACCAATCAGTACAACAACGAAATGTCTTCCAATTCTATGACGCCTAGTCGACATACTGACTTTTTTAGCTATAACGTGATGGTTCATATTTTTTCATACCTAGACACCACTTCATCGCAAGGCTAACCCTATTTCACATATGATTAATATCGACTTTATTCGGGTGCCTGGGAAGCTTGGCTGACTTTTCTCAGCATCCCAAACACCCTTATGAAAGCGTTAAAGACCCACCTCATAAAGCAATATCAAGGGTTGTGCTTGTTCTTCTAGAAGCTCATCCTGAGTTGGCGTATCGATGGGCACTACTTGACCGTCGGATCTCTCCAGCAGTTCTTGGAGTTGTGCATAATTTACCGATTGATCCAAGATGTACTGATTGAGCTTCGGCTGCATCTCAAGCAGTGCTTGTCTGCCGTGGTTCTGATTTTCAAGAAACTGATATACCTGCACGAACGCAGTGCCATCGTCCCAGCCGATCTTGACGGGCTGATCGACGATATTAACCTGAGTGCCTAAAGGCACAGCACCGAATATTGCTTTAACATCTTCCGGAAACATGCGTATGCAGCCACGGCTGGCGCGCATGCCAATGCCGTCCGGATCATTGGTACCGTGAATTAGATAACCAGGAATATCGAGCAGGATGGCATGCTTGCCGAGCGGGTTATCGGGACCCGGCGGCACCACTGAGGGTGCCGGTTCGCCTCGCGCCGCCGCTTCTTCACGCATGGAACGTGGCGGATACCAGGCAGGATCCTCAAGCCGCATGGTAGTGGTGGTAATTCCCAGTGGGGTGTTATAGCCATCTCGACCGATACCGATCGGATAGGTCTCGACTCGCGGCACCTCACCTTCGCCTATCTCCGGAAAATAGTAGAGACGTAACTCGGCGATGTTAATTACAATGCCAGTCCTCTCGGCATCGGGCAGGATATACTGGGCTGGCACGAGCACTTCTGTTCCGACGCCCGGCACCCAAAGACTGACGTTCGGATTAGCCCGACGGATTTCCTCGTAGCCCAGGTTATGGGTACGGGCGATATCGAGGAGCGTATCCGCCTCGTTGTCTACCACTACCTTATAGGCCTCACCAATCAGGTCACCGTACTCAGGCAACCTGTAGTGGCCCTGCGGCCACTCCCCCACGTCTTCAGCAAGCACAGGCGAAGTGCTCAGCAGCGTAGCGATAAGCAACGCCCCTAGCCCCGTTTTAATAATAATGGCAGTAATGGTGTTGGAGTGCCCAAGCGATAGTATCATTGTGTCCTCCTCTCTCGGCGGCGCAGATATAAACCGGGTTGGCTATGATTATCCACCGGTTGTTGGCGCGACCAGGTGATCAGCGCCATGCCGACCAGTATCATAGGGGCAGTCAGCAGCATTCCCATGGTGACCCAGCCAAACGCGAGGAAGCCGATGTGTTCATCCGGCAACCTCACGAATTCAACTGTGAAGCGAAACACGCCGTACAGCAGCAAAAAAAGACCAGAGATCAGACCTCGCCGCCTCGGTTCAGCGGAAAGCCACCACAGCAGCACGAACAGCACCACCCCTTCCAGGGCGAATTCATAAAGCGCAGAGGGGTGTCGTGGCTCTGGGCCCATGTGGGGAAACGGCATCGCCCAGGGCAGGTTGCTGACGCGCCCCGGCAGCTCGTGATTGATGAAATTGCCGATTCGCCCTGCACCAAGACCGATCGGCACCAGTGGTGCGATGAAGTCGGTTAGGGCAAAGAAGCCGAGCCGATGCTTTCGCGCAAACCATAGCGTCGCCGCCAGCACCCCGAGCAGTCCACCATGAAAGCTCATACCGCCTTCCCAAACTTTGAACAGCCATAAGGGGTTGGCCATAAACTGTTCTATTCCATAGAACAGGACATAGCCCAACCGGCCACCAACCACTACGCCTACCGCGGAGTAAAAGATCAGGTCGCTAATGTCATCGTGGGTTAGCTTAAGCCGATTAGCTCTAAGGCGCCCAAGCCACCAGGCGGCGCCGAAGCCCACCACATACATCAGGCCATACCAGTGAATCGCGAACGGGCCGAGGCTGATGGCCACTGGATCAATCTGGGGATATTGCAACATGTGGTATCTCCCAATTCATTAGAGGTGCGACCAATCGCGCCCACCGTTATTACTGATCAGCAGTTGATTGAGGTCATCAACCGCCACCAAACGCTGGGAGTCGTGCGGATCCAGCGCCAGATGCATCAGATAGCGCTCTTCCCAGCCACGCTTGACTACCTCCCAATCCCGGCTGCCCTCCCCAACTCTCAGCAAGCCTACCCCTATCATGAAGGCGTAAAGCTCTCCTTGGCTGGCCACCACCAGGCTCGTAGGGCGACGCTCAGGGTATACTTGTCGCCATCGTTCGCCTCCGTCAGGACTCATCAATAGCCCGGTTTGGGTGGCGGCATAGAGTTGTTCGGGATCACGGCTCGAGGCAGCCAGTGAAATCAGCCCGGCCGGCGCCTGGGCGCGAATCTGCCAATTGGCTCCACCATCCTGGCTGACTTGGAGCTGGCCACCATTAGCCCCATAGAGCACGTCGGGACTGGCCTCACTGATGGTCATCTGATGAAAGTCCACCGGGCCATCAACGCCGATAGCTAATTGTGACCAGCTGCGGCCTGAATCCCGGGACTTAACCACGCCGAGGTTGCCTCCCCTGGCCGGGTGGCCGCTGGCAAAGAAGGTCTCGGCTTCTTCCGGGTGAGGAGCAAAACCCATGAAGTCATGGGTCTCCTCCGAGACCCGGCGGGCCATTCCATCACTACCAACGGCATAGAAGCCATGATGGGTGGCCAACCATAGTCGTTCGCTATCCGCTCGATCGACGGCCAGGCCGTGAATATGGGTCTGCTCTCGCAGTTGCTCAAGACTGATACTACTCGGTTCTCGGGAGCAACCTGAAAGCAAGGTAAGCAGGAAGGCCACGGCGAGTGGCCAGCGATAATAGGTCATGACATCACGTCCTTATCAGTCGTCAGGTGGACAAGCACCACGCAAAGCCAACGCACAACGCCAAAGCAAAACAAGGCAAGGCAAGGCAAGCTCAACTCACACGGATCGTTGCCATCATGCCTAGCTCTTCGTGTTCGATGATGTGGCAGTGGAACAGCCAATCGCCGGGCTTGAGGAACACCATGCGCAGCCTGAGACGCTGATAAGGAGCCAGGTTGACGGTGTCCTTCCAGGCCAGCCAGGGCGCGTCTCGCCATTCCCTGTCAGCATCGCGGGTAGCGATCACCTGAAAGTGGGTGCCATGCACATGGAAGGGGTGATCCATATGGGAGTTATTGAAGACTTCCCACTCCTCTACCTCGCCAACCTGCCCCTCAAACAGGACGTCGTTCATGGCAAAGGCACGGCCGTTGATCAGAAAATCCACCTTGGGCCGAACCGCTCTATCATCGTCGCTAGCGTGACTCGCCCCATGCCCCGGCCCATGGGTTCCGTGATGGCTGTCACTGCCGCCGTGGCCGGCATGCGGATCGCCATTCACCGCACCGTGATTGTCATGGTCTGGCATCACCTCGGTCAGTTCCACTTGACGTCTCACCACTGGTTCGCCCAGGGGTTCGATATGGGACAAGGGGTCAGGTAACGCGACGGCGGGGTATACGCCAGTATTTAGGGTATGAATCGATAATAGCGAAGCAATCTCGTCCAGATGTGCCGGCTTAGCCCCCATCCAACCACGTGTATAGGGATGACTCGCCAGCTCAAAACTCCTTTCAGATTTCTCGCTGATGCGTACTAGCAGATCGACCCGCTCACCCGGGGTGAGCAGCAACTCTTCGAGTGGTTGTGGTCGCTCGATCAGCCCGCCATCGGTACCGATCAGGGTCAACTCGTGATCTTCCAAGCGTAAACGCAAGTACCGGCCAGCACAGGCGTTGACCAGCCGCAGCCGCAGAGTAGTGCCCGGCGCCACATCAAGACGTGGCTCGCGTTGGCCGTTGACCAACAGAAGCTCCCCCTCGCGTCCATTCATCCAATCTTCGCTGGTATGGGGCGCCACTTCGCCATTCATATTCAGGCGCAGGTCGCTGACCACTAGCAAATGCTCTTCCACCTCCGCGGGCAACACGCCTAATCGGGGCCTGACCAACAATGCACCCGCTAAACCATGAGCTACCTGACGCGCAGTACCTTCATGTGGGTGGGGGTGAAACCAGTGTAACCCTGCACTCCCCCTATGAAAAACATAACGATAATGTCGTGACTCTCCTGGTAATACGGCTTCCCAGGGTGCCCCATCTTGCGACTGGGGCACCGGTACCCCATGCCAGTGCAGCGTCGTTTCCTGCTCAAGCTCATTTATCAGCGTAATGTCTAACTCATCCCCCTCGCGCACCTCAATCAATGGCAACACTTTACCGTTGTAGAGCCACAACTTTGCCTCCAGCCCATCGCTCACTGGCAGCGCATGGGCAGCGGGGGTTAACACACTTTGAAAGCGCCCAACCTGATCACTCAAGTTTGCAATCCGAGGCAATGGTTGAAGGGGTTGTCCTGCAGGGATGCTAGCGTTATCTAGCAGAGCTGTTGGTGACGCCTGTGTATGCCGTCCGGCCAAAGCGTGAACCAATAGGCCAGACCCAGATAGGGCAATACCACCCAGGGTGGTGTAGCGAAGAAATTCGCGACGTTTCATGGCTATTCCTCGTGATTAAAATCATCATCTTGGCCCGCCATAGGCGAGCTGAACGTTCAGCGATGAAGGTTTAAACGCGAGGAGGGCGATCAAAGAGCGCGCGCGGAGCTGGCGACCAGTTGACCAGATAACGAGGCAAGGTCGACGTGGCGGAGGTTGCGTCTTCGATAAGCAACGCAAGATTTACCGCACACTGAGCACAGGGCATACAGCACTCTGCCATATGGGAGGCATCGTGGTCGCCAATGCTGACCGACCCAACAACTTCGATCGCTCCACTGGCTAGATCAATGTCAGTGAACAGACAAGGTTCATCTTCATGATGATCCATCGCCACGACTATCAATGGCTGCGCCAAGGCAAGGCTTATCAGCAAACAAAGCAGCCATTTAAAAGTGGAGCAATTCATGACAAAGAAGTAATCACTATCGAGTGGAGGATATTAAGAGTATTTCATGGCTTCACAGACACACGCAACCCAAGTGCAGCAGGCAGGTTGCCGAATTACCAAAATTGATACAGGTCAACAAACTGCCTACTTTCACGCCCTGAGATGCCTTAGGCATGCCTGAATGCCATATTGAGAATTGACCTAGGTGCGACACATAGCCTCAATACTTCAGGCATCGGCCTTTGATATAGGCCTGTCGCTAAGGAGAACGACCATGGATATTCGCAAGCACACTCTCGCCTTCGGACTCACCCTGGCCCTCGCAGCCAGTGGTACCGGCATTGCTTTCGCCCAGGGAATGATGGGTGACCAAGCGGGCCAGGGACGCTCCATGATGGAGGGCGGCATGGGTTCCGGCATGATGGGCGGCGGCCAAGGCGGAATGGGGCCCGGCATGATGGGGGAAATGATGGGCGGCGGCATGATGCCCTGCCCGATGATGGGCGGCGCCGGCATGGACATGATGTTGATGCTCGATGATGATCAACGCAGCGAGATGCGTGAGCTGATGCAGGAGCACCGACCTGCCCAGTTCGAACGCATGGGGCGGATGATGAACCTACGCGACGACCTGATGGCGGAGATGCACGGCGATCGCCCAGACCCTGATGAGGTTCAGGCGCTACACGGACAGATGGCCGAGTTGCACGGTGAGATGATGGCCGAGATGGTGCGCATGCGAAATGCCATGCATGACCTGATGAGCGACGAGCAGCGCCAACAGCTTGAGCAGGCCACACCCGAGGGCGGCGTCGATCCTGACGACCATGACGCCCACCACTGACCGAGATGTCACTGCGTAGGCATTAGGACGGACGGCCAACCCTGGCCGTTCTCTCATCAACACCAGCAGGAGGTACACGATGTCCGATTCGACCCCGAACACAATCACCCTGACGGTGCCCGGCATGGGCAGCGACCACTGCGCCGGCATTGTGCGCAAAACGCTCGAACGCCTTGATGGCGTGGGCGTGATTCAGACCAATATTGCCAATCACCATGTCAGTGTGACCATCAAGGCAAGCGGGCCCGACGGCGACACCTTGAAGAAAGCCGTCGAAGGAGCAGGCTATGACGTGGCTGCCGTGCAGAGTGATCAGGAGGACGCCGAGAGCGACTCCGAGATCGAGGAGGCCTATCTAAGTCAGGCTCGCAGGCGACTGATCATCGCCGCGATACCCACCACCCTGATCATGCTGCTAATGATTCCGCACATGTTCTGGCAGCCAATTCCCGGCTATCTGGCCATCGTGGCACTGCTAGCCTTCCCGGTGGTATTCCTCTATGGCGGGGCAGCCACCCACAAGTCGACCTGGCGCTCGTTGAAAAACGGAACCTTTAATATGGATGTGCTGATCTCCATGGGCAGCCTGCCGCCCTACCTGATTGGCCTGGTCGGCTTTTTCTACACCATGACCTCGTTCATTGAGATGGCTGCCACCATCATGACCTTCCACTTGCTGGGCCGTTATTTGGAGGCACTAGCCAAAGGGCGCGCCTCCCAGGCTATTCGTCGCCTGATGACGCTGGGCGCCAAGACAGCGCGGGTGGAGCGCGACGGCGAGGAAATTGAAGTGCCGGTGAAAGAGCTCACGCCCGGTGACATCATGATCGTGCGCCCCGGCGATAAAATCCCCACCGACGGCGAAGTGGTCGAGGGTGAGAGCCATCTCGACGAGTCCCTCGCTACCGGCGAGTCGATACCGGTCTACAAGAGCACCGGCGACAGCGTGATCGGCGCCACCATCAACAAGGAGGGCCGATTGCGGGTCAAGGCGACCCGCGTCGGCGCCGATACTTTTCTCTCCCAAGTGGTGCGTCTGATCGACCAGGCTCAGGGCTCACGGGTGCCAATCCAAGAATTCGCCGACCGTATGACCGGCCGCTTCGTGCCAGCGGTACTGGCTATTTCACTGGCTAGCCTGATTGCATGGGCGCTGTTTCCAGACGTCCTGCGGCCGATTCTGGACTGGGGCGCGACCTTCCTGCCTTGGGTGAATCCAGATGCCAGCACACCAACGCTAGCCCTGATTGCCGCCGTCGCCGTGCTTGTCATCGCCTGTCCCTGCGCCCTCGGCCTAGCCACCCCC
Organism: Halomonas sp. C22; assembly: GCF_007655045.1. Taxonomy (NCBI): domain Bacteria; kingdom Pseudomonadati; phylum Pseudomonadota; class Gammaproteobacteria; order Oceanospirillales; family Halomonadaceae; genus Halomonas; species Halomonas sp. C22. The sequence continues at coordinate 12,658 of NZ_VBVC01000007.1, forward strand.
ACCGCGCTGATGGTGGGCTCCGGTATCGGTGCCGAGCGCGGCATCCTGATCCGCTCCGGCGAAGCGATCCAGACCTTCAAGGACGTCAAAGTGATGGTGCTCGACAAGACCGGCACCATTACCCGCGGCGAGCCGAAGCTCACCGATGCCGTCACCGGCGAAGGAGTCGAGGAAACGCGCCTGCTGACCCTCGCCGCGAGCGTGGAGAACGCCTCGGAGCACCCCATCGCCCGGGCCATCGTGGATGGTGCCAAGGAACGCGATGTGAAGCCCGGTGAAGTCAGCGATTTTCGCTCCACCGGAGCGCGGGGCGTCTCGGGCAAGGTGGGCGATGAAACCGTGCTGATCGGCAATCGTCGACTGCTGGAAGAGGAAGGCGTGACAGGCCTTGAGGCTCTTGATGACGCCATGGCAGAGCTCGAGGGCAAGGGGCGCACCGTTGTGATCGTCGCCGCCGACGGTCAGGCCCTGGGCCTGGTGGCAGTGGCCGATACCCTCAAGGAAAAATCCGTAGAGGCCATCCGCGGCATGCATGACCTGGGCCTGCACGTGGTGATGATCACCGGCGACAACGAGCGCGCCGCCCGTGCCGTAGCAGACGAGGTGGGCATCGACGAGGTTCAGGCCGGGGTGTTGCCGGAAGGTAAGGTCGATGCCATCCGTAAACTTCAGGAGAAACATGGCAACCACGTGGCCATGGTCGGCGATGGCATCAATGATGCCGCGGCGTTGAAGCAAGCCAACGTTGGCATAGCCATCGGCGCGGGGGCAGATGTGGCCATTGAGGCCGCCGATGTGACCCTGGTGCGCGGCGAACTGACCGCCGTGGTGGATGCCATGCACCTATCTCGCGCCACCTTCGGCAAAATCGTCCAAAACCTGATCTGGGCCAGCGCTTATAACGTGGCAGCCATTCCCATCGCCGCGATTGGTCTGCTGCACCCGATGATCGGCGTCATCGCCATGACCGCAAGCTCTCTCTCCGTCATTGGCAACTCGCTGCTACTCAAGCGGCGCTTCGCCACAAACAACCCACAAGGAGACGCCAAATGAACCGCATTCACCACTGGATGATGACTGCTTGCTTAGTAATTATGGGCGTGGCCATGTTCTTTCTAATGTGGCGCGGCCAGTCACTGGGCACTGGGGCCTGGCTGTTGCTTCCCCTGACACTCTGTCTTGGCATGCATTTCCTCATGCATCGCCATTTCGGTCATCATCAAAGAAATAAGGATGAGAAGTGAGCCAGCGTCATTGCGTTCATGAAATCGATGTCTTCGGCATCAAATATAGCCAGTACTAGCTTCAGTCTTCCTTAAAGAGACAGGTGGCCAAGTAGTGACCACCTGCTATTTAAATATATAGATTTTGCTGGACTAGCATAGGTACTACTCAATATCCTGGATTTGAATATAGATAGAAAAAATAAAAACAAATAAAAACAAATACTTAATTTAACAAGAAGGAAATAACCATTGCCCTACTACCCAAACTGCATGGGCATAAGCTAGCAAGCAACCGGCCAGTTACTAAATCATGATCGCCAAAATATTTAGGTTTCTCGCTCTGTTCCTCCTGGCAATCATGGCTGGTTCTTCCGTAACCGCAATGACAACGATGTGACCATTGTCTTGCGCGTGGACGGAGATTATGGCGAGTTAGTGAAGGCCCTTTAACGGACTAGCCCCTAGTGCTCTCTAGAGTGCTAGGTATGAGCTGATTATTTTGTTGGCGGGCGGTGATAAATCCAGCCAGGCAAAAGATATTGATATCGCGAAGCAATTGGCACGCGATTTGAAGGAGGCACCATGAGCACACTGCGTAAATGGGATGTCGTTGACCACTTGAATACCGAAGAGGAAATGGTGTTGTACTTTGAAGCCTGCCTTGAAGAGGGCGACGCTGCCCTGGTGGCGGCAGCGCTTGGCGATATTGCCCGCGCCCGTGGTATGGCACAGCTTGCTCGTGATACGGGGTTGACTCGCGAAGGGTTGTACAAAGCGCTTTCTGCTGATGGAAACCCAAGTTTTGCAACGATTATGAAGGTGACAAAAGCCTTGGGCTTTACGTTACATGCTGAAGCATCGTAAGACGATCAACGATTCCGTGATACGCCCCGCCTTTCAAGCGGGGCGTTTTCGTTGGTGAGGCATAGACCAGGCTGGGCCATCACACACCACTGTTGAGACGTGCCGCTATCCTAGAAACGCAGGCCGCCGCTGAATCCGAAAATCGCTACGATGACGACGACAATGACGACGATGGTAGTAGTAGAGGGCATGATCTCTTCCTTTGAGAATGGTTGAAAGGTAAGCCTAGTCGGTGATGGGCGGTTTCGCACGCTTTGATAGGCCGATGCCCGGTGTTTGGCCGGGCATCGCAGTGGGGTGGGCGGTTATCGGGTGGGTTCAACCGCACTTGCAGTCATGGCCACAATCGGTAGAGCCATCGGCATGGCCCGTCGCGCAGGCCGTCGAGCAGAAGAGTTGCCCCTCTTTTTCGATGGAGTGGCTGTCCACCTTGCAATGACACTTCGGGCATGCGCACTGTTGCTGAGACATGGTAGAACCTCCTGTGGGGTGTCTCTTCAAGCGTAGTGCGCACCCTGGGTGTTATGTAATTGCGTTGTGAGGTTTTTTGCTGATGATGGCTGCTGTCATGGCGTCGAGCGCGCCAGGGCGCTGCCTAGCGCAAGGAAGTAGTCATGAAAGCGCTGGTTGATGCGTTCGCGCTGTTCGCCTTGCGGGTACAGGCCGCGTGCGGCTTCCGGAGAGCGGCGTGTGCCTTTGACCAGAAAGTGGTTCTTGATGGGGGCATCTTGTACAAAGGCTTCGAAGGCTCGTGCGCATAGCTCTTCTGGCTTGCTGTAGTAGAGCTGGCCCATGGCGCGGTCGACCTCGGCCGAGTGGCGGAACAGCTCGCTGGCCTGCTGGCCATTCGGTTGCAGCAGGATGGCCTGAAAACAGGCCAGCAGGCGCTGGTTGAGCGGGTGCGCGATGGGCACGGCGTTTTGCAGCCAGGCGCTGGAGGCAAAGGCACTGGCAGGTAACTGCTGAAAACATTTGCGGGCGATGTAGTGGTCGAAGGCGTGAAACCATTCATGGGCAATGCTGCCAGGCCCAGCGTTCTTGGCCAGGGCAAAGCTTCGCTCAGCGGGGCTGTAATGCGCCGAGACGCCGGGTCTTCCGCCGGTACCGTATTGCAGAGCAAGCGTGCCACGCAGGGAAATGAGCGCTTCATTGCCGTGCAGGATCAACATGAGATCGCAGAGCGCATCATGAAACAGCGTGGCGGCGTGGTCGCGCTCGGCGGGGGTGACCCAGCGGCCAATTTCGATGGCGCGAAAGTCGAACTGGCGGCGGATCGCGACAAAGTCGCTGCTACCTTCGGGCCGGTGCACGGGCCCTTGGCGAAAAAACTGCCTGGTATCGAGCATCACCCGGGTACCTGCTGAAAGGGGCATGGGGAGGATACATAAAAAAAAGCGCCCTCACGAATGAGGACGCTTTTTTCATCGCGGTACAGAGCGTCCTGAAGGATCAGTCCGTGTACTGCGGTACTTCTTCTTCCCTGATTGACGAAAGCTCGTCCTGAGCTTGCTCGGTCCTTGAATCGTCTTCGCTCATCCTAAGCGCACATTCCCTTGTCACGCGGCATCCCTGCCGCGAACGCTTTGAACTATAGGTGAGTGACAATTAATGTACAAGATAAAATTGTATTTTTATTGTACTTGAATAGTACATAAATGCTGCTACTCGATCATAAAGTGTATATTTAACAAATGTTTATAATTTTACAGTCGGCACAAAAAATAGCAGGCTAAATAGCCTGCCGGTGAAATGGGTTATCGTCAGCGCGTCAGATGATCGCGCAGGCGCTGCAATTGCTCAGCATCCCAGCCGTCGGGTTCGGTGAGGGCTGCCCAGGCATCCATGTAGTGTTCGGCGGCGATTTCATGCCCATAGCCGTCGGGGGCGCTGCCCACGGTCAGGTCGACCAGTAGCTGTAGCATGGTCACCACGGGGTACCAGCGTAGCGCTGGAGAAACATCTGGCCCACGAGGTGCGCGCATCCACTCGGGTTCTCGCCAGAACGCCGCAGGCTCGAAAAAGGTGATGGGGTCGCTGGCATATTGCAGAAACGCAATGCGGAAATCTCCCCATGGGGCAGCGGCTTCTTCCAGCCCTTGGGTCTGGTTCATGAACCTTACAACCGCGCCCTCGCGAAACGTGGGTAGCCATGCAGGGGAACCCGGATCGCGGTCGGCGGTCACGGCGCGCCAGGTGTCGCTGCGAAAGGGAGGGCCGCTCCACAGCACGCCTTGAAAGGGGTCGTCGATGATATCGTAAAGATCGAAGGATAGATCCGAGTTGAGCGCGCCCAGGCTCAGGCCAAAGAGGTAAAGCTGCGGTCGCTCATCGCTTGGCAGCTGGCTCCAATAGCGGTAAATGACCGAAAACAGGGCGCGGGCACTCTCGACGCCGTACTCTGCTTCGGAGATCAGCGACAGGTGGCTGGGTAGATACGAGTACTGGGCGGCCACCGTGGCAATATCGCCGCGATGAAGATACTCCACGCTGTGCTGGGAGCGAGGGTCGATCCAGCCGCGGCCAGTAGGGGTCGCGATGACCATGACCGAGCGTTCGAACCCGCCGGTTCTGATCAGCTCTTCGAGGGCCAGCTCGGCGCGCTGAGTGGCGGTTTCGGCGGCGTTGAGCCCGACATAGACGCGAATGGGGTCGAGCGCGGGCTCACCCAAAAACGCCTCCATGTCCTCGGCCGTAGGGCCTTGGGTGACGAAGCGCCTGCCCCGGCTGCCCAGCGCTTCCCAACTGATCAGCGACTCGGCGCTGCCGGGCACGTTGGCCGCTTGCGGGGGGCTCAGGTCATCCTGCATCAGCTCGTCCACCTGCTGGTAGGAGCGGTCAGCCACCTGTAGTGCGTAAGAAAAGATGACGCCCTCGATGATCAGCCAGAACAGCGCCACAGCGGAGACGATGCCCAGTACCTGGGCCGTGCGATGGGGCAGCACATGGGCAAGCTTGTACGAGAGCAGCTTGAAGGTGCGCTTGAACAGCCGCGCGACCAGCAGCAGACTCAGAAAGACCCCCATGGTGATCAGTGCCACGGCCAGCGGGCGTGTGCCGCTGGTGGGGTCCATCTCCATCAGTTCGCGAATGCTGTTTTGCCACTCGGCCGCGCGCCATAGAAAAATCACCGACACCACCAGCGCGACCAGGGTGGCCAGCTGCTTGAGCGTGCGCTCCAGGGCGGCTTTGGGCTCTGGCAGGTGCAGGTAGTGCCACAGCGTGCGCGCAATGACGCCCAGGGCATACCCCGCCGTGACGCTGAGCCCGGAGACGATGCCCTGAGCCAGCAAGGGGCGGGGCACCAGGCTTGGGGTGAGTGAAAAGGCAAAAAAGAGCGTGGCAAGCAGTAGGCCCGTGCCCGACAAGCGGTTCAGCAAGGGCCTCATGCGAAAGTGCTCGAGACGGTTTTCCATAACGTTTTTCATGGCCTGGTTCGAGGGCAATCCATTTGGCGAGTGGGTTCCAGACGCTACCGTATTAGAAACGGTAGGTCAGTGATACCCCACTCAGCGCCTGCCAGGGGCTTCCCAGTTCATCGACGATCGGGCTGTCGGCGGCGTTGCCGGTCAGTCGGGTAGCGCCGACGAAGCCGGTGGCTGTCCACTCAGGGGTCAAGGCGTAACTCAGGCTGGCGTTTGCGCCCAGCCGCCAATAGCCGCCATCCGGTGCGTAGGTGGTCACTCCGCTGCGGGCGCTATCCAGGTCGGAAACGCCATACAGAGATTGAGTCCAGCGCTCGTTGGAGTAGTTGACGCTGGGGGATAGCACCAGCAGCAAACGCTCGCTGAGCGGGGTGCGCAGGGTGGCGCTCGCCGAGAACGTGGCGCCTTCCATGTCGCCGGTCACTGCGCGGCTGCCAGCCACGCTGTAGCGCCAGGGCCCATCCTGGTAACTGACCCGCAAGCCCAGCGTGGCGCCACCATCGATTTTTTCGAAGGCGCCAAGGTCACCCTTGTTATCGCGGCCGAAGGTGTAGCCGATAAAGGGCGAGGCGCTCCAGTTGCCCTGGCGCAAGGCGTGCCACTCGATGCCGTCGCGCAGATTGATGGAAAGCTGGTCGCCATAGGCCAGGTTCAGTACGGGCAGTGCGCGGGCTTCGTAGTCGTCGCTACCGGCATAATCAGGGGCGTAAGCAACCCCCGCGCCCACGCTGCCGCTCCATTGGTCGGCCAGCGCCATGGGGGCCAGGGCCATGCAGGCGAGCGTTACCAGGCAGCCCAGGGGGCGTAAGTGGGAGCGAGAGTAACGGCTTGAAATCAGGGAGCGAGTCGGCATGGGAGCATCCAGAATGTGAGAGAAACGTGCATGATTGTATGTTTGGTTTAAAACCAATCGCAAGCCAGCGCTTGATATTTATCACGGCCCGCCCATAAAAACTTTTTGACCTTTCATATCCCAGGTTAGATAACTCGACGTCTATAAGGCGCACTGTGTGCCCATGACGCAGGGACAGCGTTACAAGGAAGTGCAAGCAGGGAGTGCTTGCGGCGCACAAGGATGCATGGACAGGACGTTCGTGAAGTGGGATCAGGGAGGACCTGATAAAGCCTAGGCCAGCGATGGTCGGGGTTTTTTTATCTCAGGTTAATGCAGTTGTCACATAGAAGCTGCAGAGTAGGCAGTGGCATAAGGAAAGGTGCCTTCAGGGAGTACTATCAGGCAAGGAGCGCTTGAGCACCAGGGATGCATGAACAGGACGTTCATGAAGAAGGATCAGGGAGGAGTCAGTACAACCCCGGCCAGTCATGGCCGGGGTTTTTTTTGCCTATTCGCCCATCGTGGCTCAAGGCGTGGGCAGCAACAGCGGCATGATGAAATAGACGAACAGGGTAATCACGAGGGCGCTGACCAGGTTCATGGCAATCCCCGCCTTGGCCATCTGCTTGATCGTGATACGCCCACTGGAGAACACGGCCGCGTTGGGCGGCGTCGAAATGGGCAGCATGAAGGCACACGTGGTGGCGAGTGCCACGGCCACCATGAGGCCCAGCGGGTTGCCCGTGGTGATGGCGGCTGCCAGGCCTGCGGTAATCGGCAGGGCCATGTTGGCCGTGGCCGTATTGGAGATGATTTCGGTCAGGAACAGCATCAGCAGGACCATGAACAGCAGCAGCAAGAAGTAATTGACGCCATCCAGCAGCTGCAATTGCTGGCTGATCCAGCCCGTCAGGTCACTGGCGCTGAACGCTGCGGCCAGCGACATGCCGCCGCCCCACAGGATGAATAGCCCCCAGGGCAGGTTTTTCATGTCGTCCCAGATCAGCAGGCTGCGTTTTTCACTGTGGGCCGGGATGATGAACAGCGATACCGCCGCGATCACGGCAATCAGCGTGTCGTTGATCGGCAGGTCGAAAAAGGGGGCCAGCCAGCCCCGCAGCGCCCAGGCCAGAGCGGTCAAGACGAAGACGGTGAGGACGCGCTTCTCGTCCTTGGTGATGGGGCCGAGCTTCTCCAGCTCTTGGGCCACGAAGTTGACTTCCAGGCGTGTATTGGGCACCCGGGAATAGATACGGGTGAGATAGACATACAGCACGACCAGCAGCAGCAGGGTCAGCGGTAGGGCAAAGATCATCCACTGCAAAAAGCTGATTTCGATGTCGAAGAACTGCGGAATCATGGCGACCACGATGGCGTTGGGCACCGAGCCGATAATCGTCGCCAGACCGCCGATGGACGCGGCATAAGCCACGGTGAGCAGCAGCGTACGGGCAAAGGCCTCGCGCTCCTGGGGGCCAAACTGATCGCGCTCATCCAGCTCGCCCAGCAGGGCAACGGCGATGGGCAGCATCATCAGCGCGGTGGCCGCGTTGGAAATCCACATCGAGAGAAAGGCGGAAGCAATCAGAACCCCCAGCACGATGCTGCGCAGGCTGTTGCCGATCCGGTTGACGATGGAGAGCGCGATACGGCGGTGCAGGTTCCAGCGCTCGATGGCGATGGCCAGAATGAAGCCCCCCATGTACATATAGATGACCGGGTTGGCATACCCCACCACTGCATCGTTCATGGGCATCACCCCCGTCAGCGGGAGAACGATCATGGGCAGGAACGAGGTCACGGGAATGGGCACCGGCTCGGTCACCCACCATACCGCCATCCAGGCCGTCAGCCCCAGAACGATGCGCGGCATGGGGTCGATCAGCGTCGCGGGCATGGCCAATTGAATGAGCACGAACAGTAGCGGTCCGGCGAACAGCGTCGTCCAGCGTCGCCACTCTTGCGTTAGTGCAACCATCATTATCTCCTGGTTTCAAAATTTACTTAATTAGAAAGGAAAAATTTAGGGCTGCATCCTACCACTTAGGTTTATTAATCGTTGGTTGTAAGAGTAAGACTTTGGTCGTGAATAAAGAAACATTAGCCACGGGGGAGGTTTGAAAACCGAGTGCCAGTAGAAGGCTGGAGAGAGGAGAGAGAACCCCCGGCCAGCGCAGGCCGGGGGAAGTGCTGGGGTCAGTCGGTGCTGTCAGCATCGCTTTCCGGTTTGCTGCTGCCCTGGTGGGCAAGCGGGCTGGCTTCGTCCAGGCGCGGGTGGTTGTCCTTGAAAGCCTGATGCAGGTCGGGCATGGCATCCATGGCCTGGATGGTGTGCGTCAGGGCATGCACGGCTGCCAATACGTCCTGGGTATTGCCAGTTTCCGAAATGGTGTGCATGTTGCGGATGGGGAAGCCCATGGAGGTGGCCGCGCTGTCGATGGAGGCCAGTACGCCTGCCATGCCGTCGGTGCCGGTATCTACCCCGACGATATCCCGCTGCATGGGAATGTCGTGCTCCTTGGCGGCGGTGGCAATGATGCGATTCAACTGCTCACTGGCAATCGAGCCCACCGACAGCGTGAACCCCTTGCCCATTTCCAGCGGCTGCATGCGCTTGTCGCCAATGCCGGGTGCGCCCACGTAATCGTGGTTGACGTCCACGCCGATGATGGCATCGGGCTTCAGCTCGCCCGCCATCACGCGGCTGCCGAAGCGGCCGATCTCTTCGTAGCTGGCAATCGCAAACATGACGCGAACCTTGTCGGTGCCACCGGCTTCGGCAACGAGCCGAGCGGCTTCGGCGGCGACAAAGCAGCCCAGTCCGTTATCCAGGTAGGCGCCGTAAAAGGTATTCGGGCTGAACCCCGGGCGGATGGGACGATTGAAGATGATCGAGTCGCCGGGGCGCACGCCCAGGTTGAGGACCTGCTGCTTCTTGTTCTCTCCGTGAATTTGCAGGTCCAGGTAAATCTGCTCTTTCTTGATGCCCTTGCTGCCATCACGCTGGGCCGGGTCGGAGAAGTGAATTGCGCCCAGAGCTTCCACCGTGCCGCCGTCGATGCGGCGGTAGCTGCCTGGGGCCTCTGGGTCTTCACTGAACAGGGTAACTTCATGTCCGATCAGCACGCCCGGCAGGAAAGAGTCGGTATTGATCCAGATCTTGCCGTCTTCCCCAATCGAGCGAACCTGCATGCGGATCTTGTCGGCATGGCCGATGATCATCAGCTTGAACATGTCGTCCTGGCCCGGATGCGTGTCCAGTACCACACCGGCGTTGCCCTTGAACTGATGCAGGTGCCAGCCCGCCGGGGCAAAGCTTTCGAAATAGGGCTTGAGAACGCCATAGGTCATGGCGCCCTCCAGGCCTACGGGGCTGGGTGCCGCCAGAATGTCACGCATCAGGGTGAACTGTGCGTCCGGCATGGGCTGGGTCCAGGGGGTTGCGGTATCGGTCATGGTGAAACCTCACTTACAGCGGTGGTTAGTGATGACTAGTCTGCCAGATTGTGGCGTGTTCTGTCGCCAGTGGGTGGGACTGGTGGTGTGGGCGGTGCATGAATCATGTCCCGCAGTGCTCGGGCGGCGGCAGAAGGCGGGTGACGTTTACTCAGTACGATGCCCAGCGCGCGCTGGAAGGTGGGTTTCACCAGAGGACGATGCGCCAATCCGTCGTTGGCAATCTGGCGAAAGCTCAGCGAGGGCAGCACGCTGATGCCGAGCCCGCTGGCCACCATGCGCCCGACGGTGGCGATCTGTCGGGCATCGCACAGGATATCCAGCGAGCGGCCTACGCTGGCCATGATGCGATCGATATCCTGACGCGAGCTGGATAGCCGGTTGATGCCGATGAAGGGGTAGTCGGCCAGTTGCCGCCATGCCACCTCGGGCTGTTCGAGAAGCGGATGCCCCTCCGGGCAAACAGCGACATAGCTGTCATCCAGCACTGGCTCGAACCCAAGGTCGTCGGCGTTCTGAGGCGGCACGGAAAGCCCCAGATCTGCCCGGCCTTCGCGCACCATCTGATTGATCTGGTCGGCCAGCACATCGTGCAGGCTGAGATTGATGCGCGGATACGCTTCGTGAAACCGTTTGATCACACTGGGAAAAAGGCCAGCCGCTAGGGTCGGCAGGGCAGCCACCGTGACTTTGCCACGCTGCTTCGAGAACTGGTCGTTCAGGTCTTCGAAGGCTTCATTCCAGTCATTGAGCAGCCGGATGGCGATGGGTAAAAACGTTTTGCCTTCCGGCGTCAGCAGCAGTTGCCGCGTGGTGCGCGCGAACAGGGCGCCGCCCACGCTCTCTTCCAGCTTGCGCAGTGCGATGGAAATGGCGGGTTGCGACAAATGTACCCGCTCGCTGGCCTCTGCCAGGCTGCGCGAATGGGCCACGGCCACGAAAACACGTAATTGCTGGATGCTTGGGTTCATTTAAAAAGTAAAACACAAAATAAAAACTATTCAATATACAAAAATAAGCAAGCGCACCATGCTCAATGGGCCGCGTGCTTCAGGCTCGTGGCCATCGTTCATAATAACAACGCTCGCCCAGCGAGCTTCGGAGACACCATGAAAACCCTCATCACTGCCGTGGTCGCCAGCGCCGCCTTGCTGTCGGCGACCACCAGCCAAGCCAACGAGCGCCTGTTGATTGGCTCGACGTCCAGCTCCTCCAGCCATTACAGCTACTTCGTGGCCGTCAACCAGATCATCAACAATCAGGTGGAAAGCGTCAGCTCGTCGGTGGCGGAAACCGGGGCCACGGTCGATAACCTGCGCCGCTTGGGCCGCAACCAGATCGATATGGGCCTGGTCACCACCAATACCGGTTACCACGCTTACGCTGGCCTTGACGATTTCGATGGCAGGCCGGTGGATAATCGCTTGCTCTGGGTCTACACCGTTGCGCCCCAGAATGCGGTGATGCGCCAGGATGCCAATGTCACCAGCTTCGCTGAGCTGGATGGCGTTCGCTTCAACCCAGGCATTACCGGTTCAGCGACCGAAAAAACCACGGAAGCCGTCATGCGTACGCTGGGTATCGAGCCCCACTACGTGCGGGGTTCCACGACCGATATGGTGGACGCCATGAAAGACGGTCGTGTCATGGGGTCGGTGAAGTCTGGTGTCGGAGAGCGGTTGGATGGCTCCTCGATGGACATTGCCACGTTCACGCCCATCAGCGTGCTCTCCCTGAGCGATGAGCAGGCAGATACGCTGCGTGAAGAGATGCCGGACGTGGCGATCATCACCATTCCCGAAGGGGCGGCGGAAGGTATTCCCGAGTACACCACCTGGGCGTTTGGCGTCGCCGTGCATGCTCACCCGGACATGGATGAAGAAACCGCCTACCAGATCGTCAAGGCGGTCATGGAGAACCCCGAGCCGCAAATCAATGCCTTTGCCGCCATGCGCGATGCCGATATCGCCCAGATGACTTTGGAAGTCGGCAGCGTGCCGCTGCATGCCGGTGCGGCGCGCTATTTCGAAGAGCAGGGCCATGAGATTCCCGACGCATTACGCCCAGTTCAGTAAGGCAGTGCGGAGACGATGATCATGCGCGAGTTCTTTGCCAAAAGCCTGGCCCTGCTGTTGGGTGGTCTTATCCTTTACACCTCGGCCACGGGGCCTTTCGAAAGCTTGATTCAGCGAAGCATTTTCCTCGCGCTGGTCATCCTGCTCGGCCTGGCGGTCTACCCCCTCGGGGCGGGCACCCGTTGGCGGCCCATGGGGGCGGCCATCGACATGGTGCTGGGCATCGGGGTGGTGCTTGCCTGTGGCTACGTGGCGTTGAACCACGAGTCGATACTGGTCGAACTGCCCTGGGCCACCCCGCGAGATATGCTGTTCACGGCACTGCTGCTGGTGGCGATTCTGGAGCTCTCTCGTAGAGCGATCGGGATCATCTTCCCGCTATTGATCGTGGCAGGGCTTGCTTATGCCTGGCTGGGTGCTGCGATTCCCGGGCCCCTTGGACATCGTGGTTTCGACCTCTTCTACATGACCGAAACCATCTACCTGGGGGACTTGGGCGTCTGGGGGATGCTGGTGGGGGTGGCGGCGACGACCATTGCTGCCTTTGTGCTGTTTGGTTGCCTGCTGCTGCATACCGGCGGCGGCAATACCTTCATGGACTTGGCACTGCGCATCAGCGGGCGCTCGCCCGGTGGGGCTGCCAAGGTGGCTACGGTCGCGTCGGGGCTGTTCGGCATGGTCAGCGGCAGTGCCGTCGCCAACGTGGCCACGACCGGCAACTTCACCATCCCGATGATGAAGCGCTTGAACTACCCCCGACCCTTTGCGGCAGGGGTGGAAGCCGTGGCCTCGACGGGCGGGCAGATCGCTCCGCCCATCCTGGGGGCAGCGGCCTTCATCATGGCGGAAATCCTCGGCGAAAGTTACCTGCGTATCGCGCTGGCGGCGCTGCTGCCTGCCATCCTGTTTTACCTGGGAGTCTTCATCACCATTCATCTGGTCGCGAAGCGTCGCCAGCTGCAAGTGGTGCCGGAAGACGAGCTGCCTGGCTGGTCCGAGGTGATGCGGCCAGAGCGTATCATTCCCATTCTGGCAGCGTTGGGCGGGCTGTTCTACGGCGTGCTGAGCGGTCGCTCCATTCAGATGTCGGCGTTCTACGGCATTCTGATGACCGTGCTCACCTTTGTGCCTTTTTCGCTGATCGCGCGGGTGCCGCTCAGGGAGATCGTCGGCAAGCTGCTGGCTGGACTGGTGGATGCCGGCAAGGGAATGGTCATCATTGGCGTACTGTTGGCGGGCGCCCAGATTCTGGTCGCCATGATTGGCATGACCGGCATTGGAGTAACGCTGGCCAGCCTGATCGTGACCGTGGGTGGCGAGTCTCTGTTCCTGGTGGCCTTCATCGTGGGCGGTGTCTGCCTGATTCTGGGCATGGGGATTCCCACGACGGCCGCTTACGTGCTGGTGGCTTCGGTACTGGCACCGGCCCTGACGGCCATCGGGGTCGAGCCGTTGATTGCGCACTTGTTCGTGTTCTATTTCGCCACGCTCTCCGTCATTACACCGCCTGTCTGTATCGCTGTCTTCGTGGCCTCGGGCATTGCGGGCACCAATTGGCTGCCCGCGGCGATGGAGTCGGTGCGCCTGGCGGCGGCTATCTACGTCATCCCGTTCCTGCTGCTGATTTACCCCGCGCTCGCCGGGTTCGGCAGTGCCTTGGACATCGCTCTGGCCAGTTGCCAAGGCGTGGTCTTCGTGGTGGCATTCGCGGCGCTCATGTCCCGGGTAGCCATGACGGGCTGGCGGATACTGGACGTTGCAGCGTTATTGGTCGTGATAGGCCTCGCCCTGACGCCGGGGTGGCTGACCACGCTGCTGGCGCTGGGCATGGTGGTGGGCCTGTTTTTGCGTCGTCGTCATTACCTGCTGTCAGCGCCCGACGAGCATTCTGACCGCGGCTTGCCAGCCAGGGAGACTCATTGATGAGCTTTTTACTAGGAAGTGGAGCCGGGTTCTCCGGCGACCGAACCGATGCCGCCGAGGCGGTCGTGGCCGAGTTGATCAAACGTCAGCAGCCCTGTGCGCTGGTATTCGAGACCCTGGGCGAACGTACCCTGGCGGCCGCCCACCGCGCCATGCGTGAAGAGCCCGCCAGCGGCTTCGAACCGCTGCTCGAAGAGCTGCTGGAGCCGATACTCAGTGACTGCCTGGCCCACGGTATCAAGGTATTGGGCAACTTTGGCGCAGCCAACCCGGCAGGGGCGTGCCAGCTCGTGGCCGAGCTGGCCGCCAGGCACGGCTGTGCGCATGCGCGTATCGCCCAGGTGCAGGGTGACGATATTCGTCAGCGTCTGTACCAGCTCGACCTTCAGCGCTGGGAAGCCGAGCGGCTGGAAGTGCCGGGCCACGAAGCGCTGATTTCGGCCAATGTCTATCTGGGGGCGGCGGCTCTGACGGAGGCGCTGGCGCTGGGGGCGGATGTGGTGGTCACCGGGCGCGTGGCCGACCCGGCACTTTTCCTGGCACCTTTGGTGCACCACTTCCAGTGGCGCTGGGACGACTGGGACCGGTTGGCTTGCGGCATGATGGCAGGGCACCTGGCGGAGTGCGGGGCACAAGTCAGCGGCGGGTACTTTGCCGACCCAGGCTTCAAGAACGTGCCGGGGCTCGCGACGGTGGGCTATCCGATCATCGAAGTCGAGCAGGATGGGCGGCTGGTGATCACCAAGCCCACCGGCACCGGCGGCTGTGTAACGGTTCAGACGGTCAAGGAGCAGCTGCTTTATGAAGTGCACGACCCTGCCAACTACCTGACGCCGGATGTCACGGTGGATTTGTCGGCGGTGGAGATCGAGGAGCTGGCACCCAACTGCATCGCGGTGACGGGCATACGCGGCAAGCCTGCCCCGGAACGACTGAAGACCACCGTGTGCTACGACGGCGGTTGGCAGGGCGAAGCGGAAATTTCCTATGCCGGACCCAACGCGCTGGCCCGGACACAGCTGGCCGCTCAGGTACTGCGCGAGCGGCTCTCTTTCAGAGCCCCCGCAGACCTTCGCTTTCGCCTGGACATCATTGGCCTGGCCAGCGTGTTCGACAGCGATAGTGGCGAGCTGCAGCGCACGATGTCGGAGTCGACGCAAGGAGACTACCGCCTGAGGCTGGCCGCCGAGCACGGCGAGCGCCGCTGGGTGGCAAGGGCGACCCAGGAGCTGCTGGCACTCTATTGCGCTGGCCCTGCAGGCGGGGGAGGCGTGCGACGCCAGTTTCAGCGGCGTGTGTTCACCGCGTCCTATCTGGTCAAGCGTAGTGACGTCGAACCACGGGCCACGATATTCGAGCCCGTTGCCCGCCCGGAACCTGCGTGTTCTCGAAAAGCCGGAGGTGATCAACATGCTGTACGCTGAGCAAGCCGCGACGAGCGCGGACACCCGTGTTACCCAGGCGCTGCATCGCGTCGCTCATGCGCGGGCGGGCGACAAGGGGGAGCGCTTGAACATTGCGCTGTTCGCCTATGATCCTCAGGACTATTCAGCCTTGCTGGAACAGGTCACGGAAGCGCGGGTATTGGCGCTTTTCGCACACCGTGGGGCAAGCCGGGTGAAGCGCTACCCGCTGCCTACCTTGTCGGGCATGAATTTTGTCATCGACGACGTGTTGCAAGGCGGTGTCAACGGTGCCCTCAACCTGGATGGGCATGGCAAAACGCTCTCCTTCCTGCTGTTGGGCATGGAGGTGACGCTGTCGCGCTCTGCTTAGTCATGGGCGGTGTCGTCGCGGGGGAGCAAGACGTGGCTTAGCGTCGTCATACCCTGCTGACAATCTTGAATGAATCTTACGGGACCCGACAACCGGCCAGTGTCCGGTGATGAAGTATCATCGCCCCCTGATGCAGGCTATTCTGTTTGGCAAGGTCAAGATCGCCGACGCGGTGAACGTGCAAATGATTAGCCTCGACCAGGCCCCTCAGGGTTACGCTGACTTCGATGGCGGGGCGGCCAAGAAATTCGTCATCGACCCCCATGGTAGCGTGGCTGCCTGAGCCGCAGCGCCCCGCGCGTTTCGAGGAGCGCCAGCAACTAGATAGAGAGTACGTCAACACCGAGTATGTCAACACAGAGCACGACCCTGGACGGCACCCTGCGGGGGCCGTCCTTGCTCATTTGGGTATAGCCGATCCAGACAATAACGAGTAAGCCATGACCGTCCAGACCGTGACCTCCAAGCGCCGTTTCCGCGCCAAACCCCGTGGCCGTGAGCTCGAACCTCAACTGCTCGACGAGTTGCGTGAGCTGTTGGGCGACGAACGCCAGGACGCGTCGCTACGCCGCCGCGACCTGCTGATCGAACACCTTCATGTGCTGCAGGATCGTCGGGGGCATCTGCTGCTGGCGGACTTGCGTGCCCTGGCGGCCTACATGAACCTGCCCATGGCGGCCGTTTACGAGACCGCCACGTTCTACGCACACTTCGATGTCATCCATGATGACCAGTCGCCGCCGCCGGCGGTGACCATTCGTGTATGTGACTCCTTGACCTGCCAACTGGCGGGGGCCGAAGCGCTCAAGGCGCAGCTGGAGGCCAACACGCCGATCGACCAGGTGCGGGTGCTTCGCGCGCCCTGCATGGGGCGCTGCGACACGGCGCCGGTGGTGGAAGTCGGGCACCACCACGTGGCGTTTGCCACTCAAGCGCGTATCGAGTCCGTGATCGCAGCGGCACATTTCCATCCTGCGCCCGTGGAGTGGCAGCGGCTGGAGGCGTACCGTCGTGAGGGCGGCATGGCCCTGCTCCAGGAGTGTCGCGATGGCAACGTCGCAGTGGAAGCGCTGATGGAGGCCATGCAGCAGGCCAATTTGCGCGGCCTGGGCGGGGCGGGCTTTCCCACCTTCAAGAAGTGGACGTTCGTGCGCCAGGAGGCTGGCCCCCGGTACTGCGCTATCAACGCCGACGAGGGCGAGCCCGGCACCTTCAAGGACCGCTACTACCTGGAGCGCTCGCCCCATCAGTTTCTCGAAGGTGCCCTGGTCAGTGCCTGGGCGGTGGAGGCCGAGGCGCTGTATATCTATTTGCGCGATGAGTACCCGGCCCTGCACGGCGTCCTGCGCGAGGCGATTGGCGAGCTGGAAGCTGCGGGCCTGGTGGCGCCTGGCTACATCGTGCTACGGCGCGGCGCAGGGGCTTACATCTGCGGCGAAGAGTCGGCGATGATCGAGTCGCTGGAAGGCAAGCCGGGCAAACCCCGCCACCGGCCGCCTTTCGTTGCTCAGCAAGGGCTCTTTGGCCGCCCGACGCTGGTCAACAACGTCGAGACCGTTTACTGGATTCCCTCGATCTGGCAGCGCGGCGCCGAGGCGTTCGCCAGCCAGGGGCGCCATGGCCGCGTGGGGCTGCGCAGTTTCTCGGTCTCGGGCCGGGTCAAACGCCCGGGCGTATATCTGGCGCCTGCGGGCATCACGCTCAGCGAACTGGTTGACGAGTACTGCGGCGGCATGGCGGAAGGACATCGCCTGGCCGCCTATCTGCCCGGTGGCGCCTCGGGCGGCATTCTGCCCGCCGCCAAGGCCGACATTCCCCTCGATTTCGATACGCTTCAGGAGCACGGCTGCTTTATCGGCTCCGCTGCGGTGATCGTGCTTTCCGATCAGGACGACCTGCGTGGGGTGGCCACCAATCTGCTGGCTTTCTTTGCTGACGAGTCCTGCGGCCAATGTACCCCTTGCCGGGTAGGCACGGAAAAAATGCTGACACTGCTCGAGCGCAATGAATGGGACGCCGGGCTGATGACGCAGCTTTCCCAAGTGATGATAGATGCTTCCATTTGCGGGCTTGGCCAGGCGGCACCGAACCCGGTGCTGGGCTTGCTCAAGAATTTTCGCAGCGAACTGGCTGCCCAGCACATCATCGTCAAGGGATAAGGGAGACGACCATGAACGAACAAGACCCGACCCTCGGCTCGAACGAATCTTTCAGCCTGACGCTGGATGGCGTGGAGGTGAACGCTTACCCCGGTGAAACGCTGTGGCAGGTGGCCAAACGTGCCGGTGACACCATACCGCACCTGTGTTTCAAGGATGCCAGCGGTTATCGTGCCGATGGCAACTGCCGCGCCTGTATGGTGGAAGTCGAGGGCGAGCGTACCCTGGCGGCCAGCTGTTTACGTCAGGCAGCGCCTGGCATGGTGGTCAAGAGCGTAAGCTCCCCGCGGGCACAGTCGGCGCGCAAGATGGTCATGGAAATGCTGCTGGTGGATCAGCCTGAGCGCGACCAGAGTCCGGACCGCGCCAGCCACTTCTGGGCCATGGCCGACCAGCTGGCCATCGACGCCACCGAGGTGCGCCGCACACTGCCCCGCCGCGACGAACGTCAGGCCACCACCGTGCACCATGTCACGCCTCGGGCGCAAAGCCTGGCGCAGGACGCCAGCCACTCGGCCATGCGCGTCAACCTGGACGCCTGCATCGAGTGCAACTTGTGTGTGCGCGCCTGTCGCGAGGTGCAGGTCAACGATGTGATTGGGTTGGCGCACAGGGGGGCAGCGTCCAAAATCGTGTTCGACTTCGACGATCCCATGGGCGAGAGCACCTGTGTGGCCTGCGGCGAGTGCGTGCAGGCCTGCCCCACAGGGGCGCTGATGCCTGCCACGGTGGTGGATGCCGAAGGGCGAGGTGACTCGTCTGCGGCTGACCGCAAGGTCGATTCGGTGTGCCCCTACTGCGGCGTAGGCTGCCAGCTCACCTACCACATCAAGGATGACGAGATCCTTTACGTGGAAGGCCGCGGCGGCCCCTCCAATGAAAACCGGCTGTGTGTCAAAGGTCGCTTCGGCTACGACTACCCGCGCCACCCCTCTCGGTTGACCACTCCGTTGATTCGTCGCCAGGGCGTGGTCAAAGGTATCGACCCGGACTTCGACCCGGCCCACCCCTTGACTCATTTCCGCGAGGCAAGCTGGGAAGAAGCGCTGGATGTGGCGGCCAGCGGGCTCGTCCGCCTCAAGCAGGCCCATGGCCCCAATGCCCTGGCGGGCTTTGGCAGTGCCAAGTGCTCCAACGAAGAAGCGTGGCTATTCCAGAAGCTGGTGCGCACCGGGTTTGGTTCCAACCATGTGGATCACTGTACACGCCTGTGCCACGCCAGCTCGGTGGCGGCGCTCATGGAGTGTATTGGCTCGGGGTCGGTCACCGCGTCCTTCATGCAGGCAAGCCAGGCCGACGTGGTGATTCTGACTGGCTGCAATCCGTCGGTGAATCACCCTGTCGCCGCGACCTTCTTCAAACAGGCCGCCAAGCGCGGCACCAAAATTCTGATTCTCGACCCCCGCGGGCAGGCGCTGGACGCCTATGCTCATTTGAGCGTGCGATTTGCGCCGGGGGCCGATGTGGCGCTGTTTAACGCCATGCTCAATGTGATCATCACCGAAGAGCTCTACGATACGGCTTACATCGCCGACCATACCGAAGGGTTCGAAGCGCTGAAGACCCACACCATAGACATGACGCCCGAAGCGATGAGCGGCCTGTGTGGGGTCGAGCCCGATACCATTCGCGAGGTGGCGAGGCTTTATGCCACCGCCGAGCGGGCGATGATCTTCTGGGGCATGGGTATCTCCCAGCATACCCACGGCACCGATAACGCCCGTTGCCTGATCTCGCTGGCACTGGCCTGCGGACAAACCGGGCGGCCGGGCACCGGCCTGCACCCGCTGCGTGGTCAGAACAACGTTCAGGGCGCGTCGGATGCGGGGCTGATACCCATGGTGATGCCGGACTATCAGCCGGTCAGCGATGCCCAGGTACGCAGTGCCTTCGAGGAGCTGTGGAATATTCCGCTGGATCCGACGCCAGGGCTCACCGTGGTGGAGATCATGGATGCCATCACCGCGGGCACCATTCGCGGCATGTACATCCAGGGCGAAAACCCGGCCATGTCCGACCCGGATCTGGCCCACGCCCGGGCAGCGCTGGCCACGCTGGAGCATCTGGTGGTGCAGGATCTGTTCGTCACCGAGACTGCCCAGTTCGCGGATGTCATTCTGCCAGCCTCCGCCTGGCCCGAGAAAAACGGTACCGTCACCAATACCAATCGCCAGGTGCAGCTGGGCCGTGCGGCCCTGCCGTTGCCGGGGCAGGCGAAACCGGATTGGTGGATCATCCAGGAGATTGCCAAGCGCTTCGGGCTGGGCTGGGATTACCTGCACCCACGGGATGTCTTCGCCGAAATGAAACAAGGCATGGCCTCGTTGAACCATATCTCCTGGGAACGCCTGGAGCGTGAGGAGTCGGTGACCTACCCCTGTGCAGCAGAGGATGCCCCTGGGCAAGACGTGGTGTTCAGCGAGGCTTTCCCGACGCCGAGCGGTAAAGCCAAATTCTCGCCCACGCGCCCCATCCCGCCCGATGAACCGGTCGACGCCGAGTATCCAACGGTACTGACCACCGGGCGTCAGTTGGAGCACTGGCATACCGGTTCCATGACCCGCCGGGCCAAAGTACTCGATGATCTGGAGCCGGAAGCCGTGGCGAGCCTGGCCCCCGCCGAACTCGTGCGCCTTGGGTTGGCACCGGGGGATGAGCTGACGATCACCACGCGACGAGGCGCCATTACCCTCAAGGCGAGGGTGGACCCGGGCATGCCGGAAGGCATGGTCTTCGTGCCTTTCTGCTATGGAGAGGCGGCGGCCAACCTGCTGACCAATCCGGCGCTGGACCCCTACGGCAAGATTCCGGAGTTCAAGTATGCCGCATGCCGCTTGAGCCGCAGCGTTGGCGCTGAGGAGGCGATGCCAGCCCTGTAAAGGTTATCCTGCAACGCACCTGGCCCGCATAAGCGGGCCAGGTCGTTTGATAGCGTTACTGTGTCTCGGTGGCGGCGTTAGCCTTGGGCAAGCTGTAGCGAAGGCCTGTCGTAGCCTGAGTTTTCCAGCATGCGCGCAGCGTACCAGTTGATAAAGTCGATGACGCCGAACTCGTAGGTTTCGGAGTAGGGGCCTGGCTGGTAAGCCTTTGAGTTGATACCGCGCTGATTCTCTTCGGCGAGTTGGCGATCCTGATCATTGGTCGCGTCCCACACCCGGCGCAGCTGTTCGGGGTCGTAGTCCACGCCTTCGACCGCATCCTTGTGCACCAGCCATTTGGTGGTGACTACGGTTTGCTGTGGGCCAAGCGGCAGGACGCGGAAGACCACGGCGTGATCGCCCATGAAGTGGTTCCACGAATTGGGCAGGTGCAGGATACGCAGCGAGCCCATGTCGGGGCTGGTCTAGCGGCCCATCAACTTCTTGCAGCCGGGCTTGCCGTCCATGGTCATGGAGACGATGCCATCCAGCAAGGGGGTGCGCGTCAGGCGATTACGCTTGCCAAATCGTTTCAACTGATACGGCACCTGTTCTTGGTCCCAATCGGCCTGCTTGCGTGCCACCAGCGCTTTGTAGGCGGGCGTGGCACGGGGGTCGTCGGTATCATCGAACTCTTGCAACGAGTTCAACAGCTCCGGGTGCGAGCCGTTGCAGTGGTAGCATTCACGGTTGTTCTCGATCACCAGCTTCCAGTTGGCCTGCTCGACGATACTGGACTCCACGGCAACCTTGACGTTGTCCATCTGGTAGGGCGCAAGGTAGTGCTCCAGGGTTTCCAGAAAATCGTCGATGGCGGGCGGCTCATCGCTCAGATTGATGAATAGGAAACCACCGGCAGTACACACACTGACCGGCTTCAGGCCAAATTGGTTGAGGTCGAAATCGCTGCCCATTTCGCTACCGGCAAACAGCAAACGGCCATCCAGCTCGTAGGTCCACTGGTGATACGGGCAAACCAGCTTGGCCACCTTGCCTTTGTCCTTGACGCAAAGCCGCGAACCACGGTGGCGGCAGACGTTATGAAACGCGTGAATGGTGCCCGCATCTCCCCGCACGATGACGATGGGGTTGTCACCAACCTCCAGAGTCATGAAATTGCCCTTGGCAGGAATCTCACAGGTCATGCCGGCAAACAGCCACTCTTTTTCGAAAATTTCCTGCATATCGAGGGCGAACAGGCGCGCATCGTTGTAAAACGGCTGTGGAAGCGAAAAGGTAGGCTTCCTGGTTTGCAGCATGTGGGCCGTTGACTCACGCGCGGCGGCCAGTGGGTCGTCCAGCATCATAGAAACACGTTTTTCCATACCAGTATCCTCGTACGTCACCTTCTCTCTTTCGAGAGCTGTGAGCCGGCCATTAGTCAAAGTTGTTTATCTTGTCGTTGTCGTGCGTAACCTGGCGCTTCATTCAAAGGTGGTCTGTCTTCTCGGCAGATTGTGTTGCAGGCAACTGGCGTCCAGTTGTCTGGCCGCGACATCAGATGGCGTCGTGGCGACTAAAACAGCACTTTCTAAACGATAAGGCGTGGTGTGAGACAAGTGTGCGTCGCTGTCAGGTAAGTCGGTGGGCAGGGGCGTCCCCAAAATGCATTCCAACGGTGCTGGCCGTATGGCAGATACGGTTCGGTGATGCATAGCGACGAAGGCTGGTCAGGCAGAGGCGACAATGACAACCAACTACTTCAATCCGGTCACGACCCAGACCTGGACCAACGGCCGTCACCAGGTGCGTTGTGTCAAAGTCATCCAGGAAACTCAGGATGTGCGCACGTTCTGTTTCATGGCCGAGCAGCCCGTGCTGTTCTTCTTCAAGCCCGGTCAGTTCGTGACCCTGGAGCTGGAAATTGATCACCAGCCCGTCATGCGCTCGTATACCATTTCCAGCTCTCCCTCGATCCCGTACAGCTTTTCCATCACCGTCAAACAGGTGCCGGGAGGCAAGGTATCCAATTGGTTGCACGCCAATCTCAAGGTGGGCGACGAGCTCGTCGTGCATGGCCCGGTGGGCAATTTCAATTCCATCGACTTCCCGGCGGAAAAGGTGCTGTTTCTCTCGGGTGGGGTAGGGATCACGCCCTTAATGTCCATGACGCGCTGGTTTTTTGACACCAATGCCAGTGTCGATGTCGAGTTCGTGCATAGTGCCCGTGCCCCCCGCGATGTGATTTATCACCGTGAGCTGGTGCATATGTTCTCGCGTATTCCTGAGTTCAAGTTGCATATCATTTGCGAGAGCAAGGAAGACATCGGTGAGGCGTGGGCGGGGTATCGAGGCTATCTGACCCAGCCGCTGTTCGAGCTGATCGTGCCGGACTTCATGGAGCGGGAGATTTTTTGCTGTGGCCCGACCC
This sequence comes from Halomonas sp. C22, assembly GCF_007655045.1. Taxonomy (NCBI): domain Bacteria; kingdom Pseudomonadati; phylum Pseudomonadota; class Gammaproteobacteria; order Oceanospirillales; family Halomonadaceae; genus Halomonas; species Halomonas sp. C22. The sequence goes on from NZ_VBVC01000007.1 coordinate 35,683, forward strand.
CCTACATGAACGCCATCAAAAATATTCTGCGGGCCAACAACTTCAACATGGATCACTACCATGAGGAGTCGTTTGGTGCGACGCCAGTTGAGGTACGTGAAGATGTTCTTGAGCTGGCCGAGCAGGCCGAGGCAGAGGCCGAAGATGTCGAGGTCAGTGAGCTGTTCAGCATAGAGTTTGCCTCATCCGGGAAAAGCGTGCGGATTCAGCCGGGCGAAACGGTTCATTCTGCGGCAGCCAAGCTGGGTCTGCATATCCCCAAGGCGTGTGGGATGGGAATCTGCGGTACCTGCCGCGTGCCGCTCAAGTCGGGCGAGGTAGAGATGGAGCATAACGGCGGGATTACCGAAGAGGACGTCGAAGAGGGCTATATCCTGTCGTGCTGTAGTCGCCCGAAAGGCAATCTGGTCGTGGATTTCTAACGCGACACGTCGCGCTTCATCAGCCTTCCAGCGCCCTGAACGGCCGTCGCCCGTTCAGGGCGTTTGTCGTTATAGCGGGGTCTGAATCAGCGATGCCGACGATGTCGCAAATGCATCCCCTGGTGACGTCGGCAAGCATCCTGGGCTGGATGACCAACGCTAGTATCGCGGTAACAACACGCTGATAGGGACCTTGGTTGACCGCAACCCGGACTTATCGGCATCGGACAGTCAGCCCCGCACTGAATAACGAGTGACCAATGAGGAGGCGGTAATGCTTCAGAATAATTTTTCCCCCCGCGCACGTTTGGCCAGCTACGACTCGCTGCTGGCGGAAGCCATTGCCGAAGAGACGGCCCGCCAGGAAGCACACATCGAGCTGATCGCCTCCGAAAACTACACCAGCAAGCTCGTCATGGAGGCGCAGGGTTCGCAGCTCACCAACAAATATGCCGAGGGCTATCCGGGGCGTCGCTATTACGGTGGGTGTGAGTTCGTCGACAAGGTGGAGGCGCTGGCCATCGAGCGCGCCTGCGACCTGTTCAGCGCCAACTATGCCAACGTGCAGCCGCACTCGGGTGCCCAGGCGAATGCGGCGGTGTTCATGGCGCTGGTGTCGCCCGGCGATACCGTGCTGGGGATGAGCCTGGCCCACGGTGGGCACTTGACCCATGGCGCGGCGCCCAACTTCTCGGGCAAGCACTATCACGCGGTGCAGTACGGCCTGAAGCCGGACACCGGCGAGATCGACTACGAAGAAGTCGAGCGCCTGGCGCGGGAGCATCGCCCGAAAATGATCATTGCGGGGTTCTCCGCGTACTCCCGTGTCGTGGATTGGCGGCGTTTTCGCGATATCGCCGATGAAGTAGGGGCGTATCTGATGGTCGATATGGCCCACGTGGCAGGGCTGGTGGCGGCAGGGCTCTATCCCAGTCCGATTCCCTTTGCCCATGTGGTGACCACCACGACCCATAAAACGCTGCGCGGTCCTCGCGGTGGTTTGATCCTCTCCGCCCATGGCGACGAGGCGCTCTACAAAAAGCTCAATGGCGCGGTCTTTCCGGGCCAGCAGGGCGGGCCGTTGATGCACGTGATTGCGGCCAAGGCAGTGGCGTTCAAGGAAGCCATGAACCAGGAGTTCGTGCGCTATCAGCAGCAGGTGATCGATAACGCCAGAGCGATGGCCAGCGTCTTCGTCGAGCGTGGCTACGATGTCGTGTCTGGCGGTACCGACGACCATCTCTTCCTGGTATCGCTGATTCGCCAGGAGATTACCGGCAAGGATGCGGATGCCGCGCTTGGTCGTGCGCACATCACGGTCAACAAGAATACGGTACCCAACGACCCGCAAAGCCCCTTCGTGACCTCTGGCTTACGGATTGGCACGCCAGCGGTCACTACCCGCGGGTTCGATGCCCAGGAGTGCGGCGAACTCGCCGGTTGGATATGCGACATTCTCGATGAGCTGGCCGCTGGCGCGGATACCGCGTCCATCGAACGCCAGGTGCGTGCCCACGTATACGAGGTGTGCGCGCGTCATCCGGTCTACGCCACGGCCGTCGCCGAAACCGCCGAATCCATGGCTTGACAGGAGGCTTCTATGCAACGTTATTCCGGCTTCGGCCTGGTCAAGCATGCGCTTAGCCACCACGAGAATTGGGAGCGCCAATGGCGGAATCCCACGCCCAAGAAGCAGTACGACGTGATCATCGTCGGTGGTGGTGGGCATGGTCTGGCCACGGCCTACTATCTGGCCAAGGAGTTTGGCGTCAAGAACGTGGCGGTCATCGAAAAAGGGTGGCTGGGCGGGGGCAATACGGCTCGCAACACCACCATCGTACGCTCCAACTACCTGTGGGATGAAGCGGCGGCCCTTTACGAACATGCCATGAAACTATGGGAGGGGCTCTCTCAGGACCTCAACTACAACGTCATGTTTTCACAGCGGGGCGTTCTTAACCTGGGGCATACCCTGCAGGACATGCGCGATATCCAGCGCCGGGTGAATGCCAATCGTCTGAACGGCATCGATGGCGAAGTGCTGGATGCCAAAGGGGTGCAGGCGCTGGTGCCGATCATGGACTGCTCCAGGAACGCTCGCTATCCGGTCATGGGCGCCTCCTGGCAGCCGCGTGCTGGGGTGGCCCGCCACGATGCGGTGGCCTGGGGCTATGCTCGCGGTGCCGATGCCCATGGCGTGGATATTCTGCAGCAGACCGAAGTCACCGGTTTCAAGATCCGCGATGGCCGCATCTACGGTGTGCACACCAACCGGGGCGATATCGAGGCCAAGACCGTGGGCTGTGTGGCGGCCGGCAACTCCAGCGTGCTGGCCAGGATGGCAGGCTTCAATTTGCCGCTGGAGTCCCACCCTCTCCAGGCGCTGGTTTCCGAACCCATCAAACCGATACTCGATACCGTGGTGATGTCCAATCATGTGCACGGCTACGTCAGCCAGTCCGACAAAGGCGATCTGGTGATTGGCGCGGGCATCGATGGCTATAACGGTTATGGGCAGCGTGGCAGCTACCCCACCGTGGAGCACACCCTGCAAGCGATCGTGGAGATGTTCCCGATCTTCTCTCGGGTGCGCATGAATCGGCAGTGGGGCGGCATTGTCGATACCTGCCCGGATGCCTGCCCGATCATCTCCAAAACCCCCGTGAAGGGTCTGTACTTCAACTGCGGCTGGGGAACGGGCGGGTTCAAGGCGACGCCCGGGTCGGGCCATGTGTTTGCGGCCAGCCTGGCCAAGGGTGAAATGCACCCCATCGCTGAGCCGTTCTCCATGTTCCGCTTCCACAGCGGTGCGCTGATCGACGAACACGGCGCTGCCGGTGTCGCTCACTAAAATTTGCAAAAGCCGGGGTTTGCAAGAGAGGAGAAGTCGCATGTTCTATATCTACTGCCCTTATTGTGGCGAGCATCGTGAAGAAGAAGAGTTTCACCCCAAGGGGCAGGCGCATATCGAGCGTCCCAAGGACCCCGAGGCGTGTAGCGACGAAGAGTGGGGCGACTACCTCTTCTTTCGGGACAACCCGCGCGGCGTCCACCATGAAATGTGGGTTCACGCGGTGGGCTGCCGAAAATTCTTCAACGTGACGCGGCACACGGTGAGCTACGAAATTCTCGAAACGTACAAAATGGGCAAGCGCCCGTCGATCACGTCCGATCGTCAAAAGCAGGCGCGCGAGGCCTCTGCGGTCAGCCATCAGGAAGGAGTGCGGGCATGAGTCAGTCCAGGCAGCAAGTTTACCGCCTTGATATTGGCGGGCGTATCGATCTCTCCCGCTCGCTGAATTTCACGTTCAACGGCCAGGCTTATCAAGGCTATTCCGGCGATACGCTGGCCTCGGCCCTGCTGGCCAACGGTGTGGATATCGTCAACCGTAGCTTCAAGTACTCGCGCCCGCGGGGTATCGTGGCGGCGGGGGCCGAAGAGCCCAATGCCATCGTGCAGCTGGGCGCCAGCGAAGCGGCCCAGGTCCCCAACGTGCGCGCCACCCAGCAGGCGCTGTTCGAAGGTTTGACGGCGCGCAGTACCAATGGCTGGCCCAATGTTCAGCGTGACCTGATGGGGCTGGTAGGCAAGCTTGGCGGCCAGTTCATGCCGCCAGGCTTCTACTACAAGACGTTCATGGCGCCCGCCTCGATGTGGCTGACCTACGAGAAATATATTCGTAAAGCAGCGGGCCTGGGGCGTAGCCCCATGGAAAACGACCCAGATAGCTACGACCACATCAACCAGCATTGTGACGTGCTGGTGGTGGGCGCGGGGCCTGCGGGCCTGTCGGCAGCGCTGGCGGCGGCACGCAGCGGTGCACGCGTGATCGTGGCCGACGAGCAGGAGGAAATGGGCGGCTCGTTGCTGGAAAGCCGTGAAACACTGAATGGCAAGCCTGCCGATCAGTGGGCGGCGCAGGTGCTGGATGAGCTGGCCGGGTGCGACAACGTCACTCTGTTGCCACGCACCACGGCAAACGGTTACCACGATCATCACTTCGTGACGCTGCACGAGCGGCGCACCGAACATCTGGGAGACACCGCGCCAGTGGTCCAGGGGCATCGGCCGGTGCGTTCCCGCATGCACCGCGTGCGCGCGGGTCAGGTCATTCTCGCCACGGGTGCCCACGAGCGGCCTTTGGTGTACGCAGGCAACGACGTGCCGGGTAACCTGCTGGCCGGTGCCGTGTCGACTTACATCCGCCGCTATGGTGTGGTGCCCGGCCGTCGCCTGGTGCTCTCCACCAGCAACGACGTCGGCTATCGAGCAGCGCTGGACTGGAAGGAAGCCGGCTGCGAGGTTGTGGCGATCGTGGATGCTCGTAAAGCGCCAGCAGGCGACTGGGTCGATGCTGCCCGTGCACAGGGTATCCAGATCATCACCGGCAGTGCCGTGATCGAGGCGAAGGGCAGTCAGCGGGTCAAGGCGGCGCGCGTTGCCAGCATCGATATCGACGCTTTCCGGGTCAGTGGGCCGGTTCAGGAACTGGCCTGCGATACCATCGCCAGCTCGGGGGGGTACAGCCCGGTCATTCACCTGGCGTCCCACACCGGCGCACGGCCTACCTGGCGTGACGATATCCTCGGTTTTGTGCCGAATCTGGTGAAGGGCGTGCAAGCCTGCGGCGGTGCCCAGGGGGTCTATGCCTTGGGGGATGTCCTTGGCAACGGTGTCGAGGCGGGGATCAAGGCCGCGGCGGCGCTTGGGTATGACACCCAGCCGGTGAATATTCCCAGCGTTGAGCCGATCAAGCAGGGGCCGTCGGTGGCGCTCTTTCAGGTACCCCATGAGAAATCCACGCTGCGGGCCCCCAAGCAGTTCGTGGACTTGCAGAACGATGTGACGGCGGCAGGCATCGAGCTGGCGACTCAGGAGGGCTTCGAGTCCATCGAGCACGTCAAGCGCTACACCGCCATGGGCTTTGGTACCGATCAGGGCAAGCTGGGCAACATCAACGGGATGGCGATTGCGGCCCGCTGTCTGGGGCGCTCCATTCCCGAGGTGGGCACCACCGTCTTCCGTCCCAACTACACGCCGGTTACCTTCGGTGCCATCGTCGGTCGCCACTGTCGTGACCTGTTCGACCCCGAGCGCTACACCGCGCTGCATCAGTGGCACGTGGAGCGCGGCGCCGAGTTCGAAGATGTCGGCCAGTGGAAGCGTCCCTGGTACTACCCACAAGAACGCGCAGGGGCCGTCAATGGCAAACGCGAGAGTATGGCGGAGGCCGTGGCGCGTGAGTGTCTGGCGGTGCGTGAAAAGGTCGGGATTCTCGATGCCTCGACCCTGGGCAAGATCGATATCCAGGGGCCGGACGCACGTGAATTCCTCGCGCGGGTGTATACCAACAAGTGGGAAAAGCTGGCAGTGGGCAAGTGCCGCTACGGGCTGATGTGCAAGGACGACGGCATGGTCACCGACGATGGGGTCAGCTGCCTGGCCGAGAACCACTTCCTGATGACCACCACGACCGGTGGCGCTGCTGCGATCCTGGAGTGGTTGGAGCTATGGTATCAGACCGAGTGGCCCGAGTTGGATGTCTACTTTACCTCGGTGACCGACCACTGGGCCACGATGACCATCACCGGGCCGGAGTCGCGCAAGCTGCTTTCCGAAATCACCGATATCGACCTGGACCGCGATGACTTCAAGTTCATGGAGTGGCGCGCCGGGACGGTGGCGGGGGTGCCTGCGCGGGTCTTTCGCATCTCCTTCACCGGCGAGCTGACCTTCGAGATCAACGTTCAGGCCAACTATGCCATGCATGTCTGGCAGGCGCTGTTCAAGCATGGTGAGAAGTACGGTTTGACGCCCTATGGCACCGAGACCATGCACGTTCTGCGCGCCGAAAAGGGCTTTATCATCGTGGGCCAGGAAACCGATGGCTCCGTGACCCCGGAAGACTTAGGGATGCAGTGGTGCGTTGGCTATGACAAGCCCTTCTCGTGGATTGGCAAGCGGGCTCTGACGCGCAGCGATACCCGGCGTGAGGACCGCAAGCAGCTGGTAGGGCTCAGGCCGAAAGACCCCTCAGTGGTGCTGGAAGAGGGCGCCCAGATCGTGCTGGACCCCCAGCATGCGATCCCCATGCCCATGGTGGGGCATGTCACCTCCAGCTACTACAGCCCCACTTTGAATGCCGGGTTTGCCCTGGCAGTGGTCAAGGGTGGACACAAGAAAATGGGTGAAACGGTCTACTTGCCCATGGCCGATGGCCAAACCCATGAAGCCGAGATTGTCAGCACTGTTTTCTACGATCCCAAGGGAGAGCGCCAGAATGTCTAACGCGGCCACTTTCGATACCCGTACCGATTCCGCTATCCCGGTAGCGTCGCCCTTGGCGTACAGCTACCGACGCAGTGGAGCGCCTGGCGGTCAGTCTTACCGCCTCAAACTGCGCGAGCGGGCCATGCTGGGGCATCTGATTTTGCGCGGTGGGGCCATCGTACTCGACGAAGCCGTACGTGAGGTGCTGGGGCTCAACCTGCCAGGCCAGCCGCAAACGCTGGTGCAGGACGACAGCGGCGAGCGCTCCATTCAGTGGCTTTCTCCGGATGAGTGGCTGGTGATCGTCCCCGGAGGGGAGGAGTTTCCCTTGGAGATGGCGCTGCGTGAACGGCTGGGGGATGCCCATTACGCCATCAGCGATGTCAGTGGTGGGCAGACGGTGCTGGAGATTTCTGGCGATGCGGCCCGTGAACTGCTGATGAAAACGGTCGTTTACGATGTGCACCCCAGCCATTTTCCGGTGGGTAAGGGCGTTACTACCGTCTTTGCCAAGGCAACGACCATCCTGCGCCGCCCCAGCGATGCCTGCTGGGAGTTGGTGGTACGGCGCAGCTTTGCCGACTACTGCTATCGCTGGTTGCTGGATGCCGCCGCAGAGTATGGCGTCAACGTAGAACGATAAGCAGGCAGGCCGAACCCCTGTTTCGGCCGCCATCATCTGCCGCGATGAGAGATATATGTGCCATGAGCCGAATGAGTGATACCTGGATTCTTGCCGCCCAATGCCCCAGCCGTTTGGGCACCGTGGATGTGGTGACCCGCTTTTTGAAAGAGCAGCAGTGCTATATTACGGAACTCAACTCGTTTGACGATCGACTGGGCGGCCGTTTTTTCATACGGGCCGAGTTTCGCCCGGAGCGGGATGTCTTTCATGAAGCGAACTTCCAGCGCGATTTTTCAGCGCGGGCCAGTGAGTTCGATATGCAGTTCGAATTGACGGCGCCGGGCAAGCGTACCGGGGCGGTGATTCTCGTCTCCAAAGCCGATCACTGCTTGAACGACCTTCTCTATCGGTATCGTACGGGTCAGCTGCCGCTGGATATCAAAGCGGTAGTGTCGAACCATCCTGACCTGGAGCCGTTGGCCACCTGGCATGGTTTGCCCTATCACTATCTGCCGATCACGCCCGAGACGAAACAGCAGCAGGAAGCGCAGATACGCGACATCATCGCGGAAACCAACGCTGAACTGGTGGTGCTGGCCCGATACATGCAGGTGCTTTCACCCTCCATGTGTGAGCTGTTGGCTGGCCGAGCCATCAATATTCACCACTCGCTGCTGCCAGGCTTCAAAGGCGCCAAACCGTATCACCAGGCTTACGAGAAGGGGGTCAAACTTGTGGGTGCCACGGCCCACTATATCAACAACGACCTGGATGAAGGGCCGATCATCGCCCAGGGAGTGGAACCCGTCGACCATACCCATTACCCCGAGGATCTGGTGGCGAAAGGGCGGGATATCGAGTGCCTGACCCTGGCAAGAGCCATTAGCCATCATCTGGAACGCCGCGTGTTCTTTTACGCAGGTCGTACGGTCGTGTTCGCCAACTGATGCGAGTGACATCATGCCTATCAGTGTCTTTGACCTTTTCAAGATTGGAGTAGGGCCTTCCAGCTCGCATACCGTAGGGCCCATGCAGGCTGCCTTCAAGTATGTGAGCGCCTTGCAGGAAAACGGTCTGCTGCATGCCGTGGAGCGCCTTGAGGTACATCTATACGGTTCGCTGTCGGCCACTGGCGTGGGCCATGCCACCGACCACGCGATCATCATGGGGCTTTTGGGGGAGCGGCCCGACCGCATCGACCCCCGAACGATAGGGCCAGCCATTGCGCACCTCAAGGCAACGGGGGTGCTTACCCTGGGGCGGCAGAAAGAGATCGTCTTCGATTGGGCCAACGACATCGTTTTCCACGAGGAGAGCCTGCCGCACCACCCCAATGCCATGACCCTGGCCGCCTTCACCCACCAGGGGGAGCGCGTCCACGACAACACCTATTACTCGGTGGGCGGTGGTTTCGTCGTCGAGCAGGCCCAGGTGGACATGCCGCTGGACGAGCTGGACGGAACGCCCCTTCCTTACAACTTCGACACCGCCGACGAGCTGCTGGCGCTCTGCAAACGAGAGCGGCTGAGCGTCAGCCAGCTCATGCTGGAAAACGAAAAAGTCTGGCGCACAGAAGACGAGATCAGACATGAACTGTGGCGTATCTGGCAGGTCATGTGCGAATGCATCGACAACGGGCTGACCCACGAAGGCATATTGCCGGGCGGGCTCAACGTCAAACGCAGGGCCAAGCTGCTGTACCAGCGCCTGCAGGTGGCGGAACAGAATAGCTGTCTGATCGCCTCGACGTTTTCCGCCATGGAGTGGGTGAATATTTTTGCCTTGGCCGTCAACGAAGAGAACGCCGCAGGCGGGCGCATGGTGACGGCACCCACCAACGGCGCGGCGGGCATCATCCCGGCGGTCTTGCACTATTACATGAAGTTCCAGCCCGGTGCCTGCGAGAAGCAGGTGGTGGACTTTCTGCTGGCGGCAGGCGCCATTGGCATCCTGTGCAAGAAAAACGCCTCCATTTCCGGGGCCGAGGTGGGCTGCCAGGGCGAGGTGGGCTCGGCGTGTGCCATGGCCGCCGCTGGCCTGGCCGATGTCATGGGCGGCTCCCCCGAGCAGGTGGAACATGCCGCGGAAATTGGTCTGGAACACAACCTGGGGTTGACCTGTGATCCGGTGGGAGGGTTGGTGCAGGTCCCTTGCATCGAGCGCAATGCCATTGCCACGGTCAAGGCCATCAATGCCGCGCAGATGGCCTTGCGGGGGGATGGCACGCACTTCATCTCGCTGGACAAGGTGATTCGTACCATGCGCGACACCGGCAAGGACATGCTGGACAAGTACAAGGAAACGTCCAAGGGCGGGTTGGCGGTGAACGCCATCGAGTGTTGACGCTCTGCCCGGTAAAAAAGCGCTGGCGTGGCCCAGAGATGCGTGGGCTTCGAGGGCAAAATCCTCTAGGATAGGCGCTTTTTTCTGACAGGGTAGAAGGGCATGGCGTCTTCTGGACAACCGCGTATTCAGTGGCTGGGCCGCTGGGGCTTTGTGTTGGCAGCTACCGGCTCGGCGGTAGGCTTGGGCAATATCTGGAAATTCCCCTATATCACCGGTGAGTACGGTGGTGGCGCTTTCGTGCTGGTCTATCTGGCCTGCATCCTGGCCGTCGGGGTGCCCGTGATGATGACCGAGATCGCTTTTGGTCGTCGTGGTCGCGGTAGCCCCATCGATGCCATTCGCCGGGTGGTCAGCGAGTCGGGGCGTTCCTCCGGCTGGTCGCTGATCGGCTGGATGGCCATGCTGTGCGGATTCATGGTTCTGTCGTTCTATGTGGTGGTGGCCGGGTGGTCCTTCTCCTACTTGTGGAAGATGCTCTCCGGTGGCCTGGCGGGCAGCAGCGTCGATGACATGGCGGCGATCTTTGCGGCCAATAACGCCAACCCGTGGGTGCTGGGCGGCTGGAGCACGCTGGTGACGCTGTTGACCATGCTGATCGTGGGCAAGGGCGTACAGGAGGGGATCGAGAAGAGCGTCAGCTGGATGATGCCGGGCCTGGTGCTGATGCTGGTGCTGCTGATCGTGTTTGGCGTGTTTTCCGGTGGCTTTGGCGACGCCGTCCGCTTCCTGTTCTCGTTCAATGCGGGCAGCCTGTCCAGTGCCGGTATGCTGGCGGCGCTGGGGCACGCCTTCTTTACGCTGTCGCTGGCCTCGGGGGCCATTCTCACCTACGGCAGCTATCTCCCCAAAGGGGCCTCCATCGGGCGTACCACGGTCAGCGTGGCGCTGGCCGATACCGTGGTGGCGCTGATGGCCGGGCTGGCGATCTTCCCGGTGATCTTTGCCAACGGCATGAATCCTGGCGAAGGGCCAGGACTGATTTTCATGAGCCTGCCGCTGGCTTTCCAGGCCATGCCCTTGGGTACCCTGTTCGGTATTCTGTTCTTTTTGATGCTCTCCATGGCGGCACTGACCTCGTCCATCTCGATGGTCGAAGCCACCGTCTCCTGGCTGTGCGACAACAAGGGCATCACGCGTCCGGTGGCCGCCTGGTCCACCGGGATCGTGCTGTGGCTGATCAGCACGCTGGCGATGCTGTCGTTCAATCTGGGCGCTGACTGGACGCTGGCGGGCAGGCACTTCTTCGACTGGCTGGACTACCTGACGTCCCGTTGGATGATGCCGCTGGGCGGGTTGGGCATGGTGCTGCTGGCCGGGTTCGTGCTCAAGAGCGAGACGTTCCGCGACGAGCTGGGGCTGGCTCCGCTGCCCTATACGCTGTGGCTGACCATGGTGCGTTATGTCAGCCCGCTGGGCATCCTGGTCATCTTCGTCGATGCCCTGGGCCTCTATCAGGTCTCGTTTGCCCAGCACTGGCCGTGGCTGCTGGCGATCCTGGTGGCCATGATGGCAGCGGGTGAAACCTTGAGCCCACGCTTGCGCAAGGCCCTGAAAGCTGCCTAGGAAGGCCAATCCTGCACGGTGTTCAGGCGGCGCTGAAGGTCGTTGAGCTGGCGGTGGGGCAGCGGCGTCTGGCAGGTAGCGAATACGTCGCCAAGGAAGCGCTGGCGGGCGCCTCGCAAAGGGCCGCTCAACAGCGTGGCCTGGCTCAGGGCCGCCAGCACCGCCTGTTGCGGCTGGCCGGTCAACTGCGCATAAGCACGCAAGGTCGCCGGCCAATCGACCTGCAGCGTGCCGGGCGGTTCCGGCTGGCTGTCCAGCAGCCGAGCCAGCAGGAGCACCAGGTTGGGGTGCGGGTGCTGGTTGCGCATGATCAGTTCTCCCACGCCCTGGGCGACCAGGGCGCGGATATCGGCATCGTGTCCGGATAACGCTTCCATCATCTGCTCGACCAGCGCAGGCCCGCGCGCTTGCAGGTAGGCATCCTGGGTGATGCGTGCCGCAATCCAGCCATTCCAGACGGCGTAGAGCGGCCCAGACAGCAGGGGGAGCATGCCACGCAGCGTCAGGCGGCCCAGCAGGCGGCGCATGACCAAACGCAGCACAAAGCTGCTCAGGCTCACCTTCAAGCGGTAAAGAATGGCTCGGCAGGTCAGCTTCCAGCCGTGCAGGTACGCGTGGGGGTCGACCCCGTAAATCCGGTGGCCTGCACTGGGGTACTCCAGTGCGGTTCTGGATACGCCGTGGATGGTCAGCTGCACGGCGGGCGGCATCGGGGAGGCGCTGGGGTAGGGCAAGCCTGCCAGGCGGCTGACCTGCGCCACGCCGCGCAGAGAGTTCCAGTAGAGAAAGCCGATTTCCAGCACGGTGACGACGCCAGCAAACAGCATGTAGCCTGCCCAGTAGGGAAGCTGTGCCTGCCACCCCAACGCTTCCCAGTTGTCGACGGCGTGTGCCCGCATCCACCACTCCGCTCCACCTATCAAGGTGCCCGAGACGATACCTGCCAGCGCGGCCCATACGATGATCCAGCGGCGCGCCTTCTGCACTGCTGCAGCGTCAGGGGCCGAATGGGCAGGATGGCGCTGCAGGTAGCCCGTGATGTAGCGGCTCGCCCAGCGATGGGCCACGTCCGGGCTGGGCGCATACTCGTCATCAGGTCGTTGATAGGACATAAGGCAAACTTTTGGCGTACGGAATCACTAGCCTAGCGGCTATCGGTGAGAAGTAAACGCCGCGATGGCTCCCGGGTGGGTACCGGCTTCCAGCAACTCGTTCCAACGCGTGGTGTAGCGGCGCGAACGGTGCCCGCAGCGCAGCTGCCAAGCGGCGTCCGGGTCGCGCATGCCAAAGTGGATGGTGCCTTGCCCCATCCGCTGGTTGATGGCATCCACCGCCCGCATCACGTGGGGGTGCGCCTTGGCGGGCGGTGCCAGCAGCGAGAGCTGGTACTGCTGGGCGTCTACCAAGTCCACCAGCATGACGCCTGCTTTCATGAACACGTAGCCGGGGCGGTACATCTGCTCCATCCCTTCCTTGACGGCCTGCAGAATGAGCCGCGTGTCGTCGGTGGGAGCATCGAGGGGAATCATGGCGCGGGGGGCCAGCTGGGGCAGGTCCTTGCGATGGCGGCTGGTGGTCAGAAACATCAGCACCGCACGGGCCAGGCTACCCTGCTGGCGCAGTTTCTCGGCGCTGCGCTGGGCGTGCTGGCGCAATGCATCGTGCAGCTCCTCCTTGCGCCCCGTGGCACGCCCGAAAGAGCGCGAGGTCATGATGCGTTGGCGGGGCTGTTCGACGGCGTTCATCTCCAGGCAGGGCGTGCCGCGCAGCTCGAGGGCGGTGCGCGCCAACACTACCGAAAAGCGCTTGCGCAACTGCTTGGGGTCGCTCTCGCGCAGCTGCCAGGCGGTACGAATACCGCTCACGGCGAGCTGCTCGGCAAGCCGTCGGCCGACTCCCCATACCTCGCTCACCGGAAGCTGTTTGAGCAGTGCCTGGGTGGTGGCGGTGTGGGCAGCCAGCAGGCATACCCCTTGATAGTGGGGCTGCTGCTTGGCCACGTGATTGGCCAGCTTGGCCAGCGTATGCGTGGCCGCCAGCCCAACGCAGACGGGCAACCCCAGGTAACGGCGAACACGGCGGCGTAGCGCCACGCCCATGGCCTGGCACTGGGCGTCATCGAAGCCATCCAGGTAAATGAACATCTCATCGATGGAGTAGGGGGCGACCTCTGGGCAGGCTTCGCGCAGCAGCTGTGCCAACCGCGCCGACATGTCGCCGTACAGCTCGTAGTTGGAGGAGCACAAATGGATCTGGCCCCGACGCCGCAGCCCTTCCAGCTGGAACGCTGGCGTCCCCATGGCAATGCCCATGGCTTTCAGCTCGGCAGAGCGCGCAATCACGCAGCCGTCGTTGTTGGACATGACGCCCACGGCCTTGCCTTCCAGCGTGGGCTGGAATACCCGCTCGCAGGAAACGTAAAAGTTGTTGGCATCCACCAGACCGATCATGGCAAATACTCATGAATGACGGCGCGCACTACCCCCCATAGCTGGCACTCGGCCTCTTCCAGCGGCAGCGGAGGGTAGTGCGGGTGAGACGAGCACAAATGCGGCGCACCGCGATACAGCGCGTAGCGCTTGATCAACAGCTCCTGGTCGAACAGGGCGACCACGATGTGGCCCAGCCTAGGCGGCACGCTGCGGTCTACCACCAGCAGGTCGCCGTCGAAGATGCCCCACCCCTCCATGCTGTCGCCGCGGGCGGTCAGGTAGAACGTCTGTGTCGGGTGCTTGATCAGCCGGGTGTTGAGGTCCAGCGTGCGTGGCTCGTAATCCTGCGCGGGGGAAGGAAAGCCGCTAAAACCCGCGCGACCACTCAGCGAGGCAAACGGAAGAGGCAAGGGCGTTAACGGCAAGGCGGTCGCAACGGCAGTGGGTTGAGACGGCATCGTCGGGCTCCTCACGAATGAATAGTGTGTTTATATACAGTATTTGTAGCCAGTATTCATTTATGCGGAAAAAAATGCAAGGTGCCGGGATGAAGGTATGAGTACGGGGGCTAACGGGCCAGCCAGAGGCCAACCACCAGCGCACTGATGACCGTGATCCAGAACACGAGATTGCGAGCGCGGGTGTCGCGACGAGGTTTCATCGGGTTGTCTCCAGCAGATAGGCAAGGGTGGCCCACCATGGGCCGCTCGAAAGCAGCGCATAGGCTGCGCCAGGCATGGTAACGTTTGGTGCTCGAAGCGTCATCCGGCGCATGGTTTTTCGTGAAGAAGAGAGGGCTGATGAAAGGTTCCGAGTTTAGCGGCAGTACGCCGCTGTCGTTGGTCAATGGGCGCCTGGCGGCCCTGAGCTGGGGGCGCCACGATGCCCCGGTATGGGTCGCCCTGCACGGCTGGCTGGATAACGCGGCGAGCTTCTCACGGCTGGCCCCCTTGTTGGTCAAGCGACTGAACATTCGTATCGTTGCCCTCGATTTTCGCGGGCACGGCCACTCGGCCCATACGCCCTTCGGCAGCGACTATGCGCTGTGGGACTACCTTCACGATGTGCTGGATGCCATGGAGGCGCTGGAGATCGAGCAGGCCACGTTGCTGGCGCACTCGATGGGGGCGGCGGTCTCCTGCCTGCTGGCAGCGGCGCTGCCCGAGCGTGTCGCACGGCTGGTGCTGCTGGATGGCCTGGGGGCACTGAATACGCCCGCAGAGGAGACGGCCAGCCAGCTGCGCAAGGGCCTCACCGCCCACCGCCGTGTCGCTTCGCGCACGCCCCGGTATGCGGATATCGAACAGGCCGTTGCCGCCCGGGTGGCAGGCGGCGTGACGCCGCTGGATGCCATCACGGCCAGGCCGCTGGTCGAGCGTAACACCCAGGCCACGGCGGATGGCAAGGTCGCCATGCGCACCGACAGCCGCCTGCTGAAGCCTTCCCTGGTCCGCCTGACGCCACAGCAGGTGCTGGCCATACTGGCAGAGATTCAAGCCCCCGTGCTATTGATAGAAGGAGAGCGCGGTATTCTCGGCGAGCGCCAGTGGGCGGTGGCCGCTCGGCAGGCGGTACCCCGCCTCACTCGTCATGTGCTGGCGGGGGGGCACCACCTTCATCTGGAGCCGCAGGCCGTGGCCCAGGTCGCCGAGGTGATTTGCCGTAGCCCCAGTGGTGAAGAGTGGAGCGGTGAAAAATAAGAAGGAGGGTGTGCCGTGGTGAGTCTGTTGGCAGGGAGAGCGCTGGGTGAGGGAAACAAGGTGGCCCTGGTGCTGGGCAGCGGCGGGGCCAGAGGCTACGCGCATATCGGTGTGATCGAGGCGCTGGAAGCGCGGGGCTTCGAGATCATCTCGATAGCGGGCTGTTCCATGGGCGCTCTGATTGGCGGTATCTACGCATCGGGCAAGCTGCCTCAGTACCGGGATTGGGTGTGCCATCTCGACTATCTGGACGTGCTGAAGCTGGTCGATGTGACCTGGAGCCCCATGGGGGCCATGCGGGCCAACAAGGTCATGAGCAAGCTGGAAGAGCTGGTGGGTGACGTACTGATCGAGGATCTGCCGATCCCCGTGACCACTGTGGCCACCGACCTCGTGCGCCAGCGGGAAGTATGGTTTCAAAATGGCCCGCTGCTACGCGCCATTCGCGCCTCCATTGCGGTGCCTGGCGTGATTACTCCGGTGAACCTGGGCGAGCAGGTGCTGGTGGATGGCGGGCTGCTCAACCCGCTGCCGATGATGCCCGTTCTGGCCGCCCATGAAGCGGATTTTGTGGTGGCGGTGAACGTGACGGCCCATAGCCCGCAGCCGGTGACCCTGGAAGAGTTGCTGCCCCGTGACGAGCCTGCCCTGCCGCAGACCCCCTCGGAGCGCGAGCGAGAGGCCAACATTGGCGGTTGGATGCGCGACGTGCGCGCCACCACGCGCCGACTGTGGGGTGGCCTGGGCGGCGGTGAAGAGGAGAGCGATGACGATGAAACCGTCGACCTGCGCGGCAAGCGGGAGTGGGGCAAACTGGACATGATTCTGGAGTCGTTCGATATCACCCAGGCGGCGCTAGCCAAGTACAAGGTGGCCGGATATCCGCCGGATGTGCTGATCGAAGTGCCCAAAACCGTTTGCAGTACCTATGAGTTCCACCGCGCCAACGAGTTGATTCGCCTGGGGCGCCATCTGGCAGATCAGGCGCTGGAGCGGCGCATGCCCAGTATTGCCTCGGACGCTACCGAGTGAGCTACTGGCCGCGTTTGCGCAGCAGAATATAGACCGCCCCTGTGCCGCCATCCACGTCGGTGGCGGAGCAAAATGCCAGCACGCCAGGCCACTCTCGCAACCAGGCGTTGGTGTGGCTCTTCAAGACAGGGAAATCCGCGCTGCTGCCCCACGCCTTGCCGTGTACCACCAGCACGCAGCGCAGCCCCTGTGCTGCGGCATCGCCCAGAAAACTCTCCAGCTCCAGGCGGGCCTCTTCCAGCGTGTAGCCATGCAGGTCGAGTCCTGCTTGCCAGGCGGTTTGCCCCCGTTTGAGCTGGCTGAAGGTGCGCCAGGGCAGGTCCGGCACGCTGAACTCCAGGTACTCGGAGGGGCGCACGGCTTCGACACGCCCGTCGGAGGTGCGGCCGCTGGCCTGCAGCGTGTTGCTTTCCACGGCGGCGCGGCGGCGGGCCTCGCGATTGTCGGGTTGCCGTTTGGGTTTGCCGGGGTTCGCCTGGTTGGTGGCAATACGGCGTACGCCTGCTTCCTGCAGTGCCTGGCGAAAGGCACTGATATCGTCGTCGTTGGGCAGGTGTCGCGTCATGGTCGGCTCGAATCAACTAAAGTGGTGAAAAAAGGGGCGGTAGATAAAAAACGCTAAGGCGAGACAGTATAGCGAGCTTGGCGCTGCTGTGAACCGGGCAGCGTCAAAGGTACAATCCCCCAACGAACTTTTGACGCCAGGAGCCCTTGTGACCACGCACCTCTCTGATGAGTCCTCCCCCTCAACGCTATCACTGCCTGATACGGCGCTGATAAGCGATCTTTACACACTGCGGGACTATTTGCGCTGGGTATCCAGCGAGTTCTATCTGGCGGGGTTGCACTATGGGCACGGCACGCAGTCACCCTGGGATGAGGCAGTCGCGCTCTGCTTAGGCGCGCTGCACCTGCCTTGGAACGTCGACCCCGCCGTGCTCGATGCGCGGCTGCTCCCCATGGAGCGTTCGCGCATCATCCAGCTCGCCCGCGAGCGCATCACCACTCGTCGTCCGTTGCCCTACCTGCTGGGTGAGGCCTTTTTCGCGGGTTACCCCTTCTCGGTAGACGAGCGCGTGCTGATTCCGCGCTCGCCCATTGCCGAGCTGATCGAAGATGGCTTTGCCGCCTGGTTCCCCGAAGAGCCCCCCGCTCGGGTGCTGGACCTGTGTACCGGCTCCGGCTGTATCGGCATCGCCACGGCGCTGGTGCTGCCCACCTGTGATGTCGCGCTGGCGGATATCAGCCAGGACGCCCTGGCCGTGGCGCGTCAGAACATCACCCGTCACGATGTCGGTGACCGGGTACGCGCCTGGGAGTCGGACGTGTTCAGCGGCCTTCAGGGGCAGACATTTGACCTGATTGTCTCGAACCCGCCCTACGTGGACGCCCGCGACCTGGCGACCATGCCCGCCGAATTCCGCCACGAGCCTGACCTTGCGCTGGGCGCTGGCAGCGATGGGCTGGATATCGTCCGGCGTATTCTGCGTGACGCGCGCCGCCATTTGAGCGACGACGGCTGGCTGATCGTCGAGGTGGGCAACTCCGACCGCCATGTAGAGGCCGCTTTCCCCGACGTGCCCTTTATGTGGCTTGACTTCGAGCGTGGCGGCCAGGGCGTGTTTGCCCTGAGCGCCGCTGAACTCGACGCCCATGCGGCGTCTTTTGCGTGAGGAAATAACGCCCATGTCTGGCAACACCTTTGGCAAACTGTTTACCGTCACCACCTTTGGCGAAAGCCACGGCCCTGCGCTGGGAGCCATCGTCGATGGCTGCCCGCCCGGTATCGAGATTAGCGAAGCCGACCTGCAGGGCGACCTGGACCGCCGCCGCCCCGGCAGCTCCCGGCATACCACCCAGCGCAAGGAGCCGGATCAGGTGCGCATTCTCTCTGGCGTGTTCGAAGGCAAGACCACGGGGACCTCCATTGGCCTGCTGATCGAGAATACCGACCAGCGCTCCAAGGACTACTCGAAGATCAAGGATCAGTTCCGGCCCGCCCATGCCGACTACACCTACCATCACAAGTACGGGCATCGTGACTACCGGGGGGGCGGGCGCTCCAGCGCCCGTGAAACCGCCATGCGCGTGGCGGCCGGAGCCATTGCCAAGAAAGTACTGGCGGCGCAGGGCATTCAGATTCGTGGCTACATGAGCCAGCTGGGGCCGATCAAGATCGACTTCAAAGGCTGGGACAGCGTCGAGCAGAATGCCTTCTTCTGCCCCGATCCGGACAAAGTGCCTGAGCTGGAAAACTACATGGATCAGCTGCGCCGTGACCAGGACTCGGTGGGGGCAGAGATCACCGTGGTTGCGGAAGGCGTGCCGGTGGGGCTTGGCGAGCCGGTGTTCGATCGTCTGGATGCTGATCTGGCGCATGGTCTGATGAGCATCAATGCGGTAAAAGGCATCGAGATTGGTGCCGGTTTTGGCTGCGTGGCACAGCGGGGCAGCGAGCACCGCGATGAGCTGACTCCTGACGGGTTCCTCTCCAACCATGCCGGGGGCGTGCTGGGCGGTATTTCCAGTGGCCAGCCCATCGTGGCACGGCTGGCGCTGAAACCGACCTCCAGCATCACCACGCCGGGCCGTTCGATCGACGTGCACGGCGAGCCGGTGGAGGTAATTACCAAGGGGCGTCATGACCCCTGTGTGGGCATTCGTGCCACGCCGATTGCCGAAGCCATGATGGCCATGACGCTGCTGGACCACTGGCTGCGCCACCGTGGGCAGAATGCCGATGTCAGCGTTGATACACCGGCCATCGGCCAGCGATAACGCCACGGTACGCCTCGGGGTTCGCTGCTACACTCAAGCATGACGGTCAAGGAGTCGCCTATGAAGATCAACGTTGAGTTTGACCTGACGCCGGACGAGTTTCGGCGTTCGCTGGGGCTACCGGATGTCGAGGCGTTTCAGCAAAGCCTGCTGGATAACATCCAGCACCAGATGGAGTCCGGGGTGGAGGGTTACGACCCCATGAGCCTGATGCGCCCGTTCCTGCAGCAGCCGATGATGCAACAAGGGCTATCGCAGGGGCTGGCCAACTTCGGTACCTACCAGCAGATGATGCTGGACATGCTGCGGCAGGCGGGTTCCAGTGCCACCAGCAGCAGCCAGTCCCGCGAGGAGCAAGAGGCACCCAGCACGGCCAGCAGTCGAGGTACCAAGGCGAAAGCCGCCTCGTCACGAACCCGCGCTAAAGGGTAGGGCTGCCGCCAAAGCAGAGTTGTCAAGCGGTAAGCCAGCGATTACTCTTTGTGCGATGCACAATAATTGCGATGTGAATGAGCCACTCCAGGCTCATGCCAGGGAATGAGAGACAGGAGCTACCACAATGCAAGACAAGATGCTAGAGGCGTTCAGCGCCCAGACCCGCCAGATGTTCGAGCCGATGCGCAAGATGAACTCGCTGATGCTCAACAACATGGAAAAGATGACCCAGTACCAGCTGGAAGCCATGAAGCGCTACAGCCAGATGGGGACCGAGCGTATTCGCAGCGCCACCGAAATCAACGATGCCGAAAGCCTGCGTGACTTCGGTACCCGGCAAGCGGAAATGATGAACGAGCTTTCCCAGCAGATGCAGGAAGATGCCCGCGCCATGGGCGAGATGACCCTGCAGTTCAAGACAGAAATGGAGAGGCTGTTCAGCGAAGCCGGGCAAAAAATGAGCGAACAGGCCACGGCAACCGCGAAAGGCGAGTCCTCGGCCAAGGCCACCAGCCAGTCGTCACGCAAGAGCTGATATCACATACTGTTCGCGGCGCCGATGAGGCGCCGCGTTCTTTTGGATGAGCTGTCAGAGCGAACAATGCTCGGCACGCGAGGGGGAACTCGTATGCAGTCAGGGTGGAAAATACCGTCTCAACCGCTAACCCAGTCGGAAATGGAGGCCTGGAAAGCTCAATTGGACGACGTTGCCGAGCAGTACAAGGGGCTGCTCGAAGACCTGCTACAGCGCATCGTGCCCAGTGAAGCCGCAGACTCGGTCTACCGTGACATGCGTGAAAGCTTCGAGGCGGCAGCCCAGTCGCTGATGAGCAACCCCAACCTGCTGTGGCAAACCCAATCGCGGCTGATCCAGGACCAGTGGCTGCTGTGGCAGCAGGGCCTTCGCGCCATGGCGGGCGAGCAGGTCACGCCGCTGATCACGCCCCCCAAGCATGACCGCCGCTTCAGCGACGAGGCCTGGCGCCAGGACCCCTACTACATGGCGATCATGCAGCAGTACCTGCTGTTTTCGCAGATGGTCGAGGAGCTGATCGACGGCCTGAACGGGCTGGACCCCACCCACAAGCGCAACCTGGCGTTCTATGCGCGTCAGGTGGTCAGCGCCATGTCGCCCACCAACTTCGTATCCACCAACCCGGAAGTCATGCGGCGTACGCTGGAGACCAAGGGGCAGAACCTGGTGGACGGCCTGACCCGCCTGCGCGAAGACCTGGCCAACTCGGCCGAAGGGGTCAATGTACGCATGACCGACCGTAGCGCCTTCGGGGTCGGCGACAACATCGCCGTGACGCCGGGCTCTGTGGTATACGAAAACGAGCTGATTCAGCTGATTCAGTACGCCCCGACCACCGAGAAAACCTTCAAGACGCCGCTGTTGATCGTGCCGCCATGGATCAACAAGTATTACATTCTCGACCTGCGCGATGACAACTCGCTGGTCAAGTGGCTGGTAGAGCAGGGGCACACGGTGTTTCTGATCTCCTGGCGCAACCCTGGCCCTGCTCAACGCGACATCACCTGGGCCGACTACATGCAGCTGGGGCCGATCAGTGCCATGGAGGCCATCGAGCAGGCCTGCGGCGAAAAGTCGGTCAACCTGGTCAGCTACTGCGTGGGAGGAACGCTCACGGCGTCCACGGTGGCCTACCTGACCAGCACGCGTCGTGGCCGCAAGGTCAAGTCGGTGACCTACATGGCGACGCTGCAGGACTTCCGCGACCCGGGCGACATTGGCGTCTTTCTCAGCGAGCGCGTCATTCAAGGGCTGGAGCAGAGCATGCAGCTCAAGGGCTACCTGGACGGTCGCTCCATGGCGTACACCTTCAACCTGCTGCGGGAAAACGACCTGTTCTGGTCGTTCTACATCAACAACTACCTGAAAGGTGACGAGCCTGCGGCGTTCGATCTGCTCTACTGGAACACCGATGGCACCAACCTGACCGCAGGTACCCACGCCTGGTACCTGCGCCACATGTATCTGGAAAATCGCCTGGTAGAGCCCGGTGGCATCGAGCTGGATGACGTCAAGATCGACCTGCGCAAGATCTCGGCGCCCAGCTATTTCGTCTCGACCAAGGAAGACCACATTGCCAAGTGGAACAGTACTTACTACGGTGCGCTGCTGCCCAAGGGGCCAGTGACCTTCGTGTTAGGGGGCTCCGGGCATATCGCCGGGATCGTTAACCCGCCGCACAAGAACAAGTACGGCTACTGGACGAACGACGAGCTGCCGGACTCCCACGATGCATGGCAGCAAGGGGCGACCTTCAACGAAGGCTCCTGGTGGCCGCACTGGCAGGCCTGGGTGACGGAAAACGGCTACGCGGATGCCGACCCGAAGAAAATGGTGCCAGCCCGTCAGCCCGGAGAGGGGCAGTTAAAGGTGATCGAGCCCGCCCCAGGCCGCTATGTGAAAATGACCATTCCAGAAGTGCTGGGGGAAACCCCCTCGGCCCGCTAAAAGCAAGGCCCCCGCTCGCCGGTCAACGGCGTCAATGCGGGGGCTCGGCAGCAGGCAGGGCTAGCAAGGTGCGTTATCCTGCGCGGCGACGTACAACCCCAGGCAGCAACAGCAGGCCTGCCAGCAGCCAGGTGGGCCAGCTACCCATGCGGGTGAAGGGCGTGAGCCCCTGCATGGCGTGGAACTCGCCGGTCAGGTAGGTGGTTTCGAACTGCGGTGCACGGTCGACGAGCCTGCCGCGGGGGTCGATGATGGCGGTAATGCCGTTGCTGGTGGCACGCACCACGTAGCGGCCATTTTCCAACGCACGCAGGCGCGCCATTTGCAGGTGTTGGTGTGGGCCGATGGAGGCGCCGAACCAGGTGTCGTTGGAGATCGTGACGATGACATCGCTATCCATGGCGCGGCGTGCCACCAGTTGCGGATAGATGATTTCGTAACAGATCGCGTTACCGATGGTGACCCCGGCGGCCTGCATGGGCACCTGATGAGATGCTCCCTTGCTAAAGCTGGACATGGGCAGGTCGAAGAAGTTGATCGCCCCGCGCAGCACGCTTTCCAGCGGCAAGTACTCACCGAACGGTACCAGATGCTCTTTCTGGTAGCTGCCTTCCACGTTGCCGATACCAATCACACTGTTGAAGTAGCGATTGGCCTCGTCCAGTTGCACGATACCGGTGAGCAGCGCCGTTTCAGGTGGCAGGTTGCTCTGCACGCGCTCCAGTACCGGGCGCGCCTGACTGTCGATCATAGGCAGCGCGGTCTCTGGCCACAGGATCAGGTCAGCATCGTCTGCGACCTGACGGGTCAGGTCGCTGTAGATGTTGGCAGCGCTGCGCTGGCCTTCCGGTGTCCATTTCAGTAGCTGCGGAAGGTTGCCCTGAAGCAGGGCCACGCGAGTGGGTTCGTCCACCGGCGTGGTCCAGTGCTGGGGCAGTGCCAGAGGCGTGAGCCAGATGGCCGCCAGCGGCAGCGCTGCCCACCACTGACGGCACAGGAAGGCCACACCCAGGGTGCCGCTCAAAACGACCAGCAATGAGAGCCAATAGACACCGCCGACCGGAGCCCAGCTGGCCAAGGGCGAGTCGACGTAGCTCGACCCCACCAGTAGCCAGGGAAACCCGGTAAACAGATAGGTGCGCAGTACCTCACCCAGTACCCAGGCACCGGCGAAGGTCACTACTGCCCAACGGGGGCCGACGAAGCGTCGATAGAGCCAGAACGTACCCGCGAAAAACAGCGCCAGTACGGTCACGAACAGCGCGGTGAGAAAGACCGCCAAGGGCATGCCGGTATAGCCGTAATCATGGATCGAGACGTATACCCAGGAGGTGCCGCTGGCAAACAGCGCGACCCCGTACAGCCAGCCCTTCAGCGCGGCCTGAGCCGGGCTCAGCTGATGCAGGCCCAGAAAGAGCAGGCCAATGGCGACAGGCCCCAGCCACCAGAGTTCGAAAGGGGAGGCGGTGAGCGTGGTAAAACCACCGGCCACCAGGGCGGCCAGCAGTTGAAGTGGTAACGTGGGAGTCAACCTCATAGCAATATCCTGTCAGCAGGGTGCAACGGTAACGCAGCGCCAGTGGTGGCTAGTCGGTGTCGGTCTCGTCGTCGGCATCGCGTTCACGATAGGCCTCGAGCAGGCGGATGCGCCGGTTATCGGCATTCAGAATGATAAAGCGCCAACCTCCTAGCGTAGTGTGCTCGCCACGGCCGGGCAGGTGGCCGAATTGCTGCATGACCAGCCCCCCCACGGTGTCGAACTCATCATCGGAAAAGGCCGTGCCAAAGCGTTCATTGAAGTCTTCGATGGGCGTCAAGGCACGGATGGCGAAGTGGCCGTTTTCCAGCGTGCGGATATCGTCCTCTTCGTCGGTATCGTGCTCGTCCTCGATATCCCCCACGATCTGTTCGAGGATATCCTCGATGGTGATAATGCCCGCGGTGCCGCCATACTCGTCCACGACGATGGCCATGTGGTTATGGGTGTCGCGGAACTCCTTGAGCAGGCTGTTGAGGCGCTTGGATTCGGGAATGAACATGGCCGGACGCAGCACGTCTTCCAGCTTGAAGGCGTCGCGCTGTGCCTGGGTCTGGGAGAGCAGCGGCAGCAGGTCCTTGACCAGCAGAATGCCTTTGACGTCGTCGAGATTTTCACCCACCACCGGGTAGCGGGAGTGGCCGGTCTCCTGAATCAGCGGCAGGTAGTCGTCACTGGTCTGATCCAGGGCGATGGCGGTGACCTGAGAGCGCGGGATGAGGATTTCGCGAACCTGCTGGGCGCTGATCTCGAGGGCGCCTTCAATGATCATGATAGCGTCCTGATCCAGTTTCAGCTTGCCGGCCGTGTGGCGTAGAAACGTCATTAGCTCATCTCGTGAGCTGGGTTCGTCGCTGTCTCCGGAAAGGGCGCCAAAGAGTTTCTCGAGCCATGATTTTTGATTGGGATTGCTCGATCGGTCTTCGCTCATTGCGTCAGTTCTCTCAGTTACGGGCAAGGTAGTTCGATAAAGGGGGATGATGACCGCTCATCGTTGTATCACTGAGTGGCGGCAGACACCACCGCTAGCGGCAGCTTTCTGCAACAAAACCGCTCACGCCTGATAAGGGTCATCGATCTTCAGGGTCGCCAGCAGCTCCCGCTCGAGCTGCTCCATCTCTTCGGCTTCCTGCTCTTCGATATGGTCATAGCCCATCAGGTGCAGGGTGCCGTGAACCACCATGTGTGCGTAATGGTGCTCCAGCAGCTTGTGCTGCTCATGGGCTTCCCGGGCCACCACCGCGTGGCAGATGACCAGATCGCCCAGCAGGGGCAGCGTGATGCCAGGCGGGTTCTCGAAAGGAAACGACAGCACGTTGGTGGGCTTGTCCTTGCCTCGGTAGTCGCGGTTCAGCGCCTGACTCTCGGCTTCATCCACGAAGCGGATGGTCAGCTCCTGGCGGTCGTCGTCTGGATGGCGAGCAAACACGCAGCTCACCCATTGGGTGAGCTGGTCGAGAGAGGGCAGCAGCGGTTCGTCGATGGCCGCTTGCCGATCGATCATCGGCTCGTTCATTGGTCGCCGTCTCCAGCGCGATTGCCCTGGCGTTCGAGGGCCAGCATGCGCGCTTCGCGCTCTTGCTGACGCGCCTCGCGGCGGGCGCGTTCGGCTACTTCCTGCTGCGACTCGAACTCGTCATAGGCTTCGATGATGCGTTGCACCAGCGGGTGACGCACCACGTCCTTGGCAGCAAAATGGGTCACGCCGATGCCGGGGGTCTCCTTGAGCACGTCCAGCACCTGGGAAAGCCCCGAGCGCTGGCCACGCGGCAGGTCCACCTGAGTAATGTCGCCGGTGATCACCGCCGTCGAGCCAAAGCCGATCCGCGTCAGGAACATTTTCATCTGCTCCGGCGTGGTGTTCTGGCTCTCATCGAGAATGATGTAGGAGTTGTTCAACGTACGGCCACGCATGTACGCCAGCGGCGCGATTTCGATCACCTGACGCTCGATCAGCTTGGCCACCTGCTCGAAGCCGATCATCTCATAGAGCGCGTCGTATAGCGGGCGCAGGTAAGGGTCGATCTTCTGCGCCAGGTCGCCGGGCAAGAAGCCCAGCTTCTCGCCTGCTTCCACGGCCGGGCGCACCAGCAGGATGCGGCGCACTTCCTGCTGGTTGAGCGCTTCGACCGCCGCGGCCACTGCCAGGTAGGTCTTGCCAGTACCCGCAGGCCCAATGCCGAAGTTGATGTCGTGTTCGCGGATGCTCTGCACGTAGCGCTGCTGGTTCAGGCCGCGGGGTTTGATCATGGCACGGGGGGTGCGCATGATCACCTCGTCGCTGCCGCCTTCACCGTCCTCCTCTTCCTCCAGAGCCTCTAGCCCGGACTCCTGCAAGAACAGGTGGACGGTATCTGCCGATAGCTCGGCGGCCGCCGTTTCGCGGTACAGGTGCTCGAGGACATTGGCAGCCGCCTTGATGCGGTTGGCTGCACCGGCCAGCTGAAAAACGTTGCCACGGTTGCGCAACGTCACGTCCAGGCGGCTCTCGATCAGCTTTAGGTGCTCGTCCTGCTGGCCGCAGAGGCTAGCAAGGCGCTGCGGGTCATTGGGTTCAAGGCTTAGGGTAATGATGCGATTGGCCTGAGGTGATGGCTGGCTCAAGAGTAGGAAACCCTTTCGTTGGTGTGTGTACGTTTCAGCTTAATGCCCCGACGGGGTCGGGGCAATTACCCAGGATAAGAGAAGGCTCAATAACGCTCGGCGGAGACCAGTTCACCACGCAGCGAGTTGGGCAGCGCTTCGGTGATCTCGACATCGACGAAGTAGCCGATCAGCTCGGTGGGGTTGGCGGCACGGAAATTGACGACTCGGTTGTTCTCGGTGCGCCCGGAGAGCTGGCCGGGGTCCTTGGGCGAGAACCCGGTTACCAGAATGCGCTGGGTAGAGCCCACCATGCGGCGGCTGATTTGCGCCGCCTGCTGCAGGATGCGCTCCTGCAGAATGGCCAGGCGCTGCTTCTTGACGCTTTCCGGGGTGTCGTCGGGCAGGCCCGAAGCGGGGGTGCCCGGACGCGCCGAGTAGACAAAGCTGAAAGAGTGGTCGAAGCCGATGCGATGGATCAAGTCCATGGTGGCTTCAAAATCCTCTTCGGTCTCGCCGGGGAAGCCGATGATGAAGTCGGAGGAAAAGCTGATGTCCGGGCGGTTGGCGCGGATGCGCTCCATTTTCTCGATGTACTCTTCCGCCGTATGGCCGCGCTTCATGGCGCTCAGGATACGGTCGGAACCAGACTGTACCGGCAGGTGCAGGTGGCTCACCAGCTCCGGGATATCGGCAAAGGCATCGACCAGGCTATCGGTGAACTCCACCGGGTGCGAGGTGGTGAAGCGGATACGGTCGATACCGTCCACGGCGGCAATGCAGGCGATCAGTTCGGCCAGGTCGATCTCGTCGCCATCCTCATTGTCGCCGCGGTAGGCGTTGACGTTCTGGCCCAGCAGGTTGATTTCCCGTACACCCTGGTCGGCCAAGTGGATGACCTCATCCATCACGGCTTCGAAGGGGCGCGAGACCTCTTCGCCGCGGGTGTAGGGCACCACGCAGAAGGTGCAGTACTTGGAGCAGCCTTCCATCACCGACACGAACGCAGTGGCACCATCCGACTTGGGCTGGGGCAGGTGGTCGAACTTTTCGATTTCGGGGAAGGTGACATCCACCGCCGCAATCTGGTTGTTCTTGCGGGCGTCGAGCATCTGGGGAACGCGATGCAGGGTTTGCGGCCCGAAGATCATGTCCACGTAAGGTGCGCGTTTGCGCAGCGCTTCGCCTTCCTGGCTGGCCACGCAGCCTCCTACGCCAATGACCAGTTCCGGGTTGGCGTCCTTGAGCTTCTTCCAGCGGCCCAGTTGGTGGTAGACCTTGTCCTGTGCCTTTTCACGAATCGAGCAGGTGTTCAGCAGAATGACGTCCGCTTCCTTCTCGTTGTCGGTGAGCTCCAGCTGATGGGATTCGCCGAGTAGGTCTGCCATCCGAGAGGAGTCGTACTCGTTCATTTGGCAGCCGTGCGTTTTGATGAAGAGCTTCTTCGCCATCGGTACCTGTCGTCTATGGGTCGTCTTTCTGAAGAGACGAGGGATGAATGAAAAAATCGTTGGGCAGTCGTCTGCCGCTGAATGGCTGCATTATACGGACACACCGAACCAGCGGCTAGCACTCCACTTGTAATCGAGACTTGACCCGCGCGTTTCTATCAGTATACTACGCACCGTGTTTGAGCAGTTCCTCGATAGCTCAGTTGGTAGAGCAAATGACTGTTAATCATTGGGTCGCAGGTTCGAGTCCTGCTCGAGGAGCCAAACACCAACCCGAACTCTCGGCAAATGGCTGAAAAGTTAACAGGTTGGTAAAGGTTCTCGCTCAAACGCAATAGCGATACAGATGTTCCTCGATAGCTCAGTTGGTAGAGCAAATGACTGTTAATCATTGGGTCGCAGGTTCGAGTCCTGCTCGAGGAGCCAATTCGCTCTTCTGCTTTTATTGCCGACGCACGTTTCGCTGCTGACGCACAGATGTTCCTCGATAGCTCAGTTGGTAGAGCAAATGACTGTTAATCATTGGGTCGCAGGTTCGAGTCCTGCTCGAGGAGCCATTTCATTTCTCCATGTATGATCGATCTAGCCGATCAATTTTTCTCCCTTTCGTAGTACGCCGTATTTCCTTTTTCTCTATCTCTAATGCCTATCAAGCTCTGGTGCATGGCAAGGCTTTGTTGCGTCCGTTGCGTTTGCTCGGGGCGTTTAATGATGCCCTGTCGCCAGCTTTTTCGGTAGCATGAGCATCAGAACGGTAACGAACGTTGGAGAAGCGCGTGAAGGATGCAACTGGCTTGCAGGCGCTGCAGGTCTTTAAATGTTTGAGCGACGAGACACGCTTGATGCTGGTACTGCTGATCGCCCAGGAGCGGTCGCTGTGCGTGTGCGAAATGACCTATGCGCTCGAGGAGTCGCAGCCCAAGGTGTCGCGTCACTTGGCGCAGTTACGCCAGTGTGGTCTGCTGATCGACCAGCGCGAAGGGCAGTGGGTGTATTACCACCTTGCGCCTCAGCTGCCTGCATGGGCCATGGAGATCATCGAGGCGGGGGCAAAAGGCAGCGAAGTTCAGTTGGCAGGCTTGACGAAGCGCCTGTTGAAGATGGGCGATCGGCCAGCTCGGCGTGCGGCCTTGTGCTGACGGGGTGGGTGGTTCCATCAGTCGATGCGTTCATATAGCAAAACGCCAGCCCAGGGGCTGGCGTTTTGCATGGAGTGTTCTGTGCAGGTCGTTTTGCCTGGACAGGCTGCCCTGTCGCCGTCAGGCGTCGGGGCAGGGGCTGCTCAGCGGCGTGCCATGCGCTGGGCTTTCTCCAGGTGTGCGAAATCGAGCAGGATTTCGGCGGCTTCCAGCACATGAGCGCGGTCGACGGGAGCGGCTTCGTCGCGCTCGGTGTCGGTCTCGTCATCCTGGGTGCCGTCGCTGCGGGCATCCATCCACTCTTCCAGCTCTGGGAGACCCAGTGCGCGGCGGCGCTGGTTTTCCAGCGAGAGCTGCTCGGCTTCCTGAGCTTCCAGCTCGCGCTGGCGCTGTTCGCGGTTCAGGCTGACGCTGGTGTGCTGTTCGCGCAGCTGGCGGGCCAGGGTGGATTGGCGCTCCAGGTAGCGGAAATTGGGGTTACCCTTGGCGCGCTCCTCATGTAGCGAGATGAGGGTGGGCAGGACCGTTTCCGGCGAGCCGTAGCGACGATACTGAACGTTCTGGACGGTGTCCCAGGGCAGGGCGTTGTCCAGGCTGCTCTCCCCAATGCGCTCGGGATCGATCAGGCTGGGGAAGGCGATGTCCGGCTCTACGCCGCGATTCTGGGTGCTGTCGCCAGAGATGCGGTAGAACTTGGCGCGTGTCAGCTTGATCTGGCCATGGCTCAGGTCGTTGAGGGTCTGTACCGTGCCTTTGCCAAAGGTCGAGGCACCCACCACGATGCCGCGGCCATAGTCCTGAATGGCGCCCGCGAAAATCTCGGAGGCCGAGGCCGACAGGCGGTTGACCAGGACGGTCAGCGGGCCGTCGTAGAGCGTGCCTGCTTCGGTGTCGCCGTAGAGCTGGATACGGCCTTGGGCGTCACGCACTTGTACCGTGGGGCCGCGATCGATGAACAGGCCGATCAGTGAGTTGGCCTCCTGCAGGGCGCCGCCGCCGTTATTGCGCAGGTCCAGCACGATGCCCTCGACGCCCTCTTGCTTGAGGTTCTCGATCTCACGAGCCACGTCGCGGGTGGTACTGCGATACTCGTCTTCTCCTGCCTGCCAGGCGTCGAAGTCAACGTAAAAAGTCGGCACGGTGATGACGCCGATACGGTGCGGCTCGCCATCGCGCATGACTTCAATGACTTCGCCCTTGGCGGCCTGGTCTTCCAGGCTAACAGTGTCGCGGGTGATTTCCACGATTTGTGAGCGGGTCATGTCCACCGCCTGAGCGGGCACGACGTCCAGGCGAACCACCGAGCCCTTGGGGCCGCGAATCAAATCGACCACGTTGTCCAGGCGCATGCCCACCACGTTGACCATCTCGCCATCTTCCTGGCCTACCGCAATGATGCGGTCAGCAGGCTCCAGCACTCCGGCACGGTCGGCAGGGCCGCCGGGCACCAGACTGGAGACCTTGACGTACTCGCCGTCGGCTTGCAGCAGGGCGCCGATACCTTCCAGCGAAAGGCTCATCTGAATGTCGAAGGATTCACCCTGGCGGGGCGACAGGTAGCCCGTGTGTGGGTCGATGGTGCTGGACACCGCGGCCATCAGTAGACCGAATACGTCTTCCGATTCGGTCTGCCTCAGGCGGGTCAGCTGGCCTTCATAGCGCTGGCGCAGGTTGTTCTCGATCTGCTCATCGTCCTGGCCGGTGAGTGCCAGGGTCAGAGCGTCGTTCTTGAGGCGCTTGCGCCACAGTTCATCGAGTTCGCTTTCACGGCTGGCCCAGGGGGCGCTTTCACGGTCCACTTCCAGGCGCTCGTCGCTTTCGAACTCCAGCGAGAGGCCTTCGTCCAGGCGTGCCAGCAGCCACTCCAGGCGAGCAGTGTGGCGCTCGCTCAGGCGGTTGTAGAGTGCAAAGGCGCCGTCGAGTTCTCCTTCGAACAGCGCCTCGGCCATATCGTTTTCCAGATGACGATAGGGTTCAATATCACGGTTGAGCAAATAGGCGCGTTGACCATCGAGTATGTCCAGGTAGCGCTGGAAAGCCTCCTCGGACCACTGCGGGTCAAAATTAATGTTCGCGTAGTGGCCATAGCGGAGCGAGTCCGCAATTTCTACGGCCGCTTGGCGTTGTTCGTCTGTCGGCGCCAGTTGGGCCATCGCCGCCGGACTGGTCACCACCAGCATGACAGCAAGGGCGACCGAGCGCGAAAGCGTTGCAAACAAGCTCATCAGTCAAGCTCTCCCGGATTTGTGTACACTCATTCTTCCCTAGACACGCAGTTAGCCCATGAGTTGCGTAGGCCGAGGGAGCATTGTAGCAGGTCATTTACCCTGTGAGACTCAATCATTACTGTAAAGAGGATTTCCATGTCCGAGGCTTTCAACGCAGAACGTTTAACGCGACTGTGCGATTTCTTGCAGCAGTCGCCCACGCCATGGCACGCCACCCAGAACATGGCGAAGCGTTTGGAGCAGGCGGGCTTTACGCGCTTGGAAGAAACCGCCAACTGGCAGCTTGCGCCTGGCAAGCGTTACTACGTGACGCGCAATGACTCGTCGCTGATCGCCTTTCAACTGCCCGCCGGAAAGTTGTCCAGCCTGCGTATGCTGGGCGCGCATACCGACAGCCCTGGGTTGCACCTGAAGCCCAACGCAACGCACTATTCGGCGGGTTGGCTGCAGTTGGGTGTGCAGGTATATGGCGGCGTGCTGTTGGCGCCCTGGTTCGACCGTGAGCTGGGGTTGGCGGGGCGGGTGCACGTGCGCCACGCCGATGGTCGGCTGGAAAGCGTGTTGCTGAACGTGGCGCAGCCGGTGGCGATGATTCCGAGCCTGGCGATTCACATGGACCGTGACGTCAACGGCGGTCGTTCGATCAATCCGCAAACCCAGATGGCGCCGGTACTGCTGCAGAGCAACGATCTCAAGCTCAACGATCTGTTGGCGCAGTGGCTGGAAGCGCAGCACGGGCTACGTGCCGTGGATATCGTCGATTTCGAGCTGGGTTTTTACGACGTACAGCCGCCTGCGCTGGTGGGGTTGCGTCAGGAGCTGCTGGCCAGTGCCCGGCTGGATAATTTGCTGTCGTGCTTCGTCGGGCTGGAGGCGCTGCTGGCGTGCGATGGCGAGCAGGGGGCGTTACTGGTGGCCAACGACCATGAAGAGGTTGGTAGCGCCAGCGCCTGCGGTGCACAGGGGCCGTTTCTGGGAGACGTGCTCAAGCGTTTGAATGGGCAAGTGGGCGGGGGTAGTGAAGAGTCGCTGATTCAGCTGATTCAATCGTCACTGATGATCTCCTGCGATAACGCCCACGCGTTGCACCCCAATTTCCGTGACAAGCACGATGAGCGCCATGGCCCGGCCATCAACGGCGGGCCGGTCATCAAGGTGAACGCGAGCCAGCGTTATGCCACCAACAGCGTGACCGGCGCACTGTTTCGCGATGTGTGTCGAGAAGCCGATGTGCCTGTGCAGTCATTCGTCACCCGGGCGGACATGGGCTGCGGCAGCACCATCGGTCCGATCACGGCGACCGAAGTGGGCGTGCCGACCATCGATGTGGGCTTACCGCAGTGGGCCATGCACTCCATTCGTGAAACGTCCGGCACTCGCGACGTCGAGTATCTGACTCGCGCGTTGGTTCAGTTCCTGAATCGCGTGACGCTGCACTGATCACCCGTCAGCGAACCAGAACGGACCAAAGCGAACCAGAACGAAAAAGGCCCGCTGATGAAATCAGCGGGCCTTCGCTATTGCTAGCTCGATTCGGTGTTGGTGGCTACGCCCTGATTTGAACAGGGGACCCCATCATTATGAGTGATGTGCTCTAACCAGCTGAGCTACGTAGCCGTGCAACGGGGGCGAATATTACCCACCCCTTTGTCATTCGTCAAGCATTGATTGTTTGCTTCGTTACACATTGAAGCGGAAGTGGATCACGTCGCCATCCTTGACGATGTAGTCCTTACCTTCCAGCCGCCATTTTCCGGCATCCTTGGCACCCTGTTCGCCGCCCAGCGAGACGTAGTCGTCATAGGCGATTACTTCGGCGCGAATGAAGCCTTTCTGGAAGTCGGTGTGAATGACCCCGGCGGCTTCCGGGGCGCTGGCACCCTGCTTGACGGTCCAGGCACGTACTTCCTTGACGCCTGCGGTGAAGTAGGTCTGCAGGCCCAGCAGGGCATAGCCTGCGCGGATGACGCGGTCCAGCCCCGGCTCTTCCATGCCCATTTCGGCCAGGAACATGCTGCGCTCATCGTCGTCGAGCTCGGCGATTTCGGCTTCCAGCTGGTTGCACACCGGCACGACCACAGCGCCTTCTTCGGCGGCGATCTCCTTGACGATGTCCAGGTAGGGATTGTTCTCGAAACCATCTTCATTGACGTTGGCAATGTACATGGTGGGCTTGAGCGTCAGGAAACCAAAGCTTTTGACCTGGCGTTTCTCGTCTTCATCCAGGCCAAAGCTGCGTAGTGGCTGGCCTTCTGCCAGGTGGGGCTGAATCTTGTCCAGCACCGCCTTGGTGGCCATGGCGTCCTTGTCGCCACCCTTGACCACGCGCACCAGGCGCTGGCTGGCTTTTTCGACCGTATCCAGATCGGCCAGAGCGAGTTCCAGGTTGATGGTTTCGATGTCGGCGCGGGGGTCTACCTGGTTGGCCACGTGGATCACGTTGTCGTTGTCGAAGCAGCGCACCACGTGGGCAATGGCCTGGGTTTCACGAATGTTGGCGAGAAACTTGTTGCCGAGCCCTTCGCCCTTGGAAGCACCCGCTACCAGGCCGGCGATATCCACGAATTCCATGGTGGTCGGCAGGACTTTTTCGGGCTTGACGATGGCTGCCAGCTTATCCAGGCGTGGGTCTGGCATGGGAACGATGCCGACGTTGGGTTCGATGGTGCAGAACGGGAAGTTCTCGGCATCGATAC
Organism: Halomonas sp. C22; assembly: GCF_007655045.1. Lineage (NCBI taxonomy): Bacteria > Pseudomonadati > Pseudomonadota > Gammaproteobacteria > Oceanospirillales > Halomonadaceae > Halomonas > Halomonas sp. C22. The sequence goes on from NZ_VBVC01000007.1 coordinate 69,403, forward strand.
CTGACTTCGTCAGTGCATTGAACAGGGTGGATTTGCCTACGTTGGGTAGGCCGACAATACCGCAGTTAAAGCCCATACATTACTTCCTGGCCGCTAGGCCAGCGCTATCTCGTGAGGCGCTGGCCAACAGTGAATAAACGTGTGCGATCACACGACTGATCAAACGTGCTGCTATTTTACGCTATGAAGGCGGTTCATGGCTTTAGCCCAATCACCGGAAAGTGCCAGCGGCAGCGTGGCCAGGCTCTCCTCCAGGGCGTGCGCGATGGCTTCCTGTTCGGCTTTGCCAGGGCGGCCCAGCACGTAATTGACCACTTGGCGTGCTTCCCCGGGGTGGCCGATGCCGATACGCAGGCGGTGGAACTGCTTCTGGTTGCCCAGCGCGCTGATGATGTCGCGCAGGCCGTTGTGGCCGCCGTGCCCGCCACCGGTCTTGTAGCGTGCCTGGCCGGGGGGCAGGTCCAGCTCGTCATGGGCGACCAGCAGGTTCTCTGGAGTGAGCTTGAAGAACTGGGTCAGCGCAGCCACCGCAGCGCCGCTGCGGTTCATGAAGGTCGAGGGGTTCAGCAGGTGCAGCTCGTGCTCGCCCAGGCGTACCTTGGCATAAAGCCCCAGAAACTTCTTTTCCGGGCGCAGTTCACTGTGGGCGCTGCGGGCAAGGGCCTCGACCAGCCAAAAACCGGCGTTGTGGCGGGTTGCATCATAGTCAGCGCCGGGGTTGCCCAGCCCGATAATGGCCGTTACCTGGCTCATGTGCTCAGCTCCAGTAGGATGAAAATGGCAGCGTGTCTCGAGTCGCAAAAAAAAATCAAGCGCCGAGGCGCTTGATTTTATCATTTCCGAGCCATGCGGGCATGGCTCGGGGCGCAATACCGCTGCGCCTTGGCTTACTCGGCGGCTTACTCGGCGCTTTCTTCTGCGTCGCCTTCGCCTTCTTCTTCAACACGTACTTTGACAGCAGTGATGCTCAGTACGGCGTTGTCGTGCTCTTCACCGTGGGACAGGTCAACGGAAGTGACGCCCGCCGGGAAGGTCAGGTCAGACAGGTGCAGGGTGGTGCCCAGCTCGACCTTGCTGATGTCCACTTCCAGAAAGTCAGGAAGATCTTTCGGCAAGCAGCTGATGGCAACTTCGTTGGCCAGTACGTGCAGTTCACCGCCCTGGTCCTTGATGCCCACACACTTCTCTTCGTTCACCACGTGCAGCGGCACGTTCATGGTGATGGCGTGAGTCGCGTCGACGCGCATGAAGTCGGCGTGGGTCAGCAGCGGCTTGAAGGGGTGGCGCTGCAGATCACGAACAACGACCTGCTCTTCGCTGCCGTCGACGACCAGCTTGATGACGGAAGAGAAGAATGACTCGTCTTCGATCGCCTTGTAGAAAGCGGTCTTTTCGACAGAGATGGATTGCGCGCCTTTCTCACCGCCGTACACAACGGCCGGTACGAATTGGTTCGCACGACGCAGGCGGCGGCTCGCACCTTTCCCCAGGTCGTTACGAACGCTGGCTTTCAGGATAAAATCAGACATGTTAATTGCCTCTTGGTTTAAGTAAGGAAACGCCGCCGCCCGCGACCAGACGACGACGTTCCCATGGCCCCAGAAGGGGGCTTGTCACATCAGGCGATCAGTGGAACATCGCGCTGACGGATTCTTCGTTGCTGACGCGGCGAATGGCTTCCGCAATCAGGCCAGCAACGCTCAACTGGCGAATCTTTCCGCTGCGACGTGCATGGTCGGCCAGCGGAATGGTGTCGGTCACCACGACTTCATCCAGTACGGAGTTGGTAATGTTGTCTACCGCCGGGCCCGACAGGATCGGGTGGGTGGCATAGGCGACGACCCGCGCCGCGCCATGATCTTTCAAGGCTTCACCCGCTTTGCACAAGGTGCCTGCGGTATCGATCATGTCATCGACGACCACGCAGGTGCGGCCTTCGATTTCACCGATGATGTGCATGACCTGCGCCTGGTTGGCCTGGGGGCGGCGCTTGTCGATGATGGCCAGGTCGGCATTCAACTGCTTGGCGATGGCGCGAGCACGTACTACGCCGCCGACATCGGGGGATACCACCACCAGATCGTCGTAGTTCTGACGTTCGATGTCGTCGAGCAGGATCGGAGAGCCATAGACGTTGTCCACCGGCACATCGAAGAAGCCCTGAATCTGGTCGGCATGCAGGTCCATGGTCATGACGCGGTCGACGCCTGCTTTTACCATCATGTCGGCCACTACTTTTGCCGAGATGGGGACGCGGGCGGAGCGTACACGACGATCCTGGCGGGCATAGCCGAAGTAGGGAACCACTGCCGTGATACGAGCAGCCGATGCACGACGCAGGGCGTCGACCATCAGAATGAGTTCCATCAGATTGTCATTCGTCGGCGCGCAGGTGGATTGCAGGATAAAGACATCCTTGCCACGCACGTTCTCATTGATCTCGACCGCGATTTCGCCGTCGCTAAATTGACCCACCGTGGCATTACCCATGCGGCTGTCCAAGCTCTCGGCAATCTTTTGAGCGAGTTCGGGATTGGCATTCCCGGTGAAGACCATCAATTTTGACACGCGCAGCCACCTTTGCAGTGTTGGGGATCAGGGGAGAAAACGCAGATCAACATCAGGATTGGCTGGGGTACCAGGATTCGAACCTGGGAATGCCGATACCAAAAACCGGTGCCTTACCACTTGGCGATACCCCAGCAAACAGCCTGATGCGACGACCGGGCGCTTTCAGCAGCCCAGAGCATCTTGTAGGGGAGAGGTGTTGAGCCCTTTGGCCACCCAGGCTTTCCAGCGCTGGTTGGCTTGCTTGGCCACTGCCTGTGCTGCCTCTTGTGTGTCGAAGGCGGCAAACAGACAAGCGCCCGTACCGGTCAATCGGCACGGTGCATACTGTGCGAGCCAGTCAAGTGCATCCGCAATGAGCGGGTAGCCTTTCCTGACCGTTGCCTCGCAGTCGTTGCGCCATTCGGCCGCTCCCCCCTGCAGTGCGCGCGCCATAGTAATGGGGAGGCTGTCGCGTGTCAATTCCGCATCCTGGAAGATGGCGGGCGTCGAGACGCTCACGCCGGGGTGAATCACCACAAACCAGGGGGTGTCCAGCGTGACAGGAGTGAGCCGTTCGCCAACGCCTTCTGCCCAGGCGCTGTGGCCATGCACGAACACCGGCACATCGGCGCCCAGGCTCAGCCCCAGCGTGGCCAGGGTCTGGCGATCCAGGCCAAGCTGCCACAGCTGATTGAGACCCACCAGCACGGTGGCAGCATTGGAGCTGCCGCCACCGAGGCCGCCGCCCATGGGAAGGCACTTGTCGATGGAGATCGATACGCCGTTGTGATGGCCGCTTTTCTGCTGTAGCAGGCGTGCGGCACGGACGATCAGATTGTCATCGTCGGCAACGCCTGCCAGCGGCGTGGTCAGCTCGATACGGCTGTCCTGGCGTTGCGTGAGCGTCAGCGTGTCGCACAGGTCGATCAGCTGAAACAGCGTTTGCAGCTCGTGGTAGCCGTCTGGTCGACGGCCCACGATATGCAGCATGCGATTCAGTTTGGCCGGAGCCGGTAGAATCAGCGAATGGGGTGTTGCGGACATGCCGGTTCTCTAAAATGAAAGTGCAGGGCGATGAAGCGGCGCTTATTCGGCCGTGCGGCTGGCAGCTTGCCACTGGTTGACTACCAGGGTGATGCGTACCTCGCCGTAGTTCATCACCAGACGGCGGGGCAGCCACATCTCTTCTACCCGCTCCCAGTCACGGTAGTCGATTTCCCAGCCATCCTGCTGCAGGAAGCGGGGGAAGCCCAGCTCGTCGGTTTCCAGCTGATAGCTGGCGTGGTCGCCGGGCAAGCCGCGCACCCAGTCGGGCATGGCGCGTACCGGCAGTGACCAGCCCAACTGCTCTTCCATCAGGGCTTCCGGAGTTTCGGCTTCGAAGCGGCCATCGCTGGTGCTCAGCGAAAAGCGTCCTTCACGTCCTTCCAGTACGCTGCGTCCGCCGCCAAAGGGACCGCTGATCAGCATGCGGAAGTAGAACGGTGTCTGGTTCCAGTCGAGGTTGGCGCTGATGTTTTCCTGGGGGGTGCGCAAGCCTGCTTTGCCCACCAGTGTCCAGCTATCGAAATCTTCGACCTGCGCCTGCTGGCGCTCCCACTGGCCTGCCTGACGACCGCTTTCGTCGACTGGTGCCTGGTTGGCGCAGCCGGCCAAGGTCAAGAGAGCAAGGGCGGCTACCCATAGACGCGCAGTAGGCAGGCGACCAGACAGTCGGGGGCTTGCCGAACGAGCGAAGGGAAATGACGTAGTCAACATTAGAAGCTCCATGTCAGTAGGGTCTGGATCCAGAAGAGTGCACTATTAGGGCGTGCTGGCGGGCGTTAGTTCAGGATGCCGTTCCAGCAGTTCGTCTATTTGGGGGTGATGGTCGGCACGCCGCATGGCTCGGGCGATGGCTTGACGCGCTTCGTCGCTGCGCCCCAAGGCATGCAGCACTTCGGCCAAGTGGGCGGATACTTCCTGATCGGGGAGTCGCGAATAGGCGCTTTCCAGCCACGCCAGGGCGTCATCCAGTTTGCCCAGTCGGAAGTATACCCAGCCCAGGCTATCCATGATGGCCGGGTTGTCGGGATCGACTTCATAGGCGCGCTCGATCAGGTCCCGGGCTTCTTCCAGGCGCTCGGTGATGTTCAGGTCGGCCAGGGTATAGCCCAGCGCATTCAGGGCATCGGGGTTGTTGGGCTCGGTGCGCAGGATCTGCTGCAGGTCGCGCTCCATGGCGGCCAGGTCGCCCATCTCCCAGCCACGCATGGCACGCAGGTACAGCAGTCGCGTGTCGTCGGGCGTGCGGGTGATTTCTCGGTCCAGCAGGGCGCTTGCCTCTTGCTCCATGGCGAGATCGTCCAGCAGCTGCACTTCGAGCAGAACCAGATCGCCAAAGTAGGTGTCGTGGCGCATGCGCTCGATGCGCAGGAAGGCGCGCGCGTCCAGCAGGCGGTCGTCGTCGATCAGCATACGAGCGGCGGCTGCTCGCGCAGGCAGGAACTCGTTGCCATCGCGCACCTGGCGGTAATAGAGCAGGGCGTTGTCGATATCGCCCTGAGATTGTGCAATGGCGCCCAGCAGAAAGTAGGCAATATTGGGAATTCTGTCCTGGCCGATCAGAGGCTGCAGCAGCCGATAGGCGGGCTCACTGTGGCCCTCTTCGAGATAGAGCTGAGCCAGGGCGATGCGCAGTTCCTGATTGCCTCCGTGGGTTTCCAGCAGGGCGTTGGTCTGGGTTTCGGCGGCGGTAATGTTGTTGAGGCGGATTTCGGCCTGGGCCAGCATGAGAATGAAGCGCACGTCATCGGGTGACAGGCTCAGCCCTTGCTGGGCCGCCCGCTGAGCTGCGCGGTGGTCGCCGCTTTCCAGCGCCAGGCGTGCCTTGGCCAGCCATAGTGCTGCGGACTCGGGCTCGCGCTGCTCGACCAGGTCGAGGTGCTGCTGAGCGGTTTGTGTCTCGCCCAGGGCGGCTTCGATGAGCGCGGTGCCCAGCAGCACATCGCTGTAGGAGTCGCGCTCGGCAGCAACCGGTTGCGCCAGATAGGTGCGTAACGGCTGTACCAGGACATTGAGTGGCGCTGCTTCCGCCACCGCAAGCTCGGCGAAACTCGATATGTCGCCGTAGCCGCCCGATTCGGCAATCACCAGCCGCTGTTCCAGGCTGTCCAGCCAGTCACCGCGCTGCAGTGACAGGGCGGCCAGCAGCCGGTTGGGCGTTTCCGCGGTGGGCGACAGCTCGCGCCAGCGTAGCGCAGATGCTTCCATCAACGCGGCGTCGTTGCCAAAGCGTGCTGCAAAGGTGGCGCGCTCGGCCAGCCCGGGCGCGCTGTAGCGCTGGGCGGCTTCCAGGTAGCCACGGCTTGCATAACGATAGTCGCCGCGCTGGCCAGCCAGCTCGGCGGCCAGCAGCGTGCTGAGCCCTGCCGCATCCAGGCCGCGTGTGACCGGCGGGGCCGTCAGCATGGGGTCGCGGCTAGCACTCATGAACCCGCGATCTGGAAGCGTGGAGGACAGCTGACAGCCGCTCAACAGCAGCGTCGCGGCCAGCGGTAACAGAGGGAGACCCGATAGTGCTCGGGACAAACCCGGAAGTGTTGCGCGGTGGGGCATGCGTATCTCGATCAAGTGGCCGAGTGTTCAGCATAGCGGCTTGGCTGCCTGCGGCAAAGTGGTGTGCGCCAGAACATGCAGTGTTGTGATAGAATGTTCCACCTTGAAAGCGGGCCGAGTCAGCACAATTCACCCGTAAAGCTGCCTTGTTCGGCTCCTCTCCAAGCGATAACGACGAACAGTGACGTGACGACCGATCCACTAGCGAAGACGCAGACCGCATGACGCTTCTTGCCCTGGGAATTAATCATCGTACTGCCAGCGTGGCCGTGCGTGAGCAGGTGGCCTTTACGCCAACGCAGCTGGAAAGCGCGTTGGCCGAGCTGCGTGGCCTGCCACATATCCACGAAGCCGCGGTGCTCTCGACCTGCAACCGTACCGAGCTCTACTGCGTGACCGATGCCGCAGGCGAGCAAACCGTGCTGGACTGGCTGGGACGCTTTCACAATCTGCGGGTCGATGATTTGGCACGCTGTGCGTACCACTATCATGACAACGAAGCAGCTCGCCACCTGATGCGCGTAGCGGTCGGGCTCGACTCCATGGTGCTGGGTGAGCCGCAGATTCTGGGGCAGTTGAAAGACGCGTATCAGCAGGCGCGCCAGGCAAAGGGCTTGGGGGGAGAGCTGGAACGGCTGTTTCAACACACCTTTGCCGTGGCCAAGCAGGTGCGCACCGAAACGGGTATCGGCAAGAACCCCGTGTCGGTGGCTTACGCGGCGGTCAGCATGGCCAGCCGTATCTTCGATGATTTCAGTCGTGCACGGGCGCTTTTGATCGGTGCCGGAGAAACCATCGAGCTGGTGGCGCGCCATCTGCATGAGGCGGGCGTGCGTCAGCTCACCGTGGCCAACCGTACCCGGGAGCGTGCCGAACAGGTGTCTGCGGCGCTGGGCGGGACGGCCATCACCCTGCCCGAGATTCCGGATGCGCTGGAGCATGCCGATATCGTGATCTCGTCCACGGCTTCCCCGCTGCCGATTCTGGGCAAGGGGATGGTCGAGCGTGCCCTGAAGAAGCGCCGTCATCGGCCTGTCTTCATGGTCGATATTGCAGTGCCACGGGATATCGAGCCACAGGTGGGTGAGCTGGCCGATGTGTTTCTCTATACCGTGGATGACCTGGAAGAGGTCATCGAAGAGAATCGCCGCCATCGCCAAGTGGCCGCCGACCAGGCCGAGTCGCTGATTGAACACGGCGTCGGCAGCTGGCAGCATGAGCGCCGCATTCGCAATGGCGGCGAAGTGATTCGAGATTATCGTCGTCATGGCGAAGCGCTGCGCGATCAAGCGCGGGAGCAGGCGCTGGAACGTCTGGCCAAGGGGGAAGACCCGGCCAAAGTCATCGAGCGGATGGCTCATCAGCTGGCCAACCGCTTCATGCATCAACCCACGCTTGCCATTCGTGACGCTGCTTCGCAGGAAAACCATGAATTGCTCAACGCCGCGCCGCGCCTGTTACTGCCGCCCAAACCTGCCTTCGAGCAGCCTGCGCCTCCGGTAAAACGCCAGAAGGATGATACACCCGCATGAAAGAGACTTTGCGCCAACGCCTGGATAGCTTCTCCGACCGTTTCGAGGAGCTGGCCATGCTGCTGTCCGATCCCGAGGTGATCAACAATCAGCAGCGCTTCCGTGACTATTCGCGGGAATATGCTGAATTGGAAGAGCTGGTGGCCGCCTGGCAACGTTACCGCAGGGTCGAAGACAGCATCGCCGAGGCCGAACAGCTGAGCCGTGACAGTGATCCGGAGATGCGTGAACTGGCAGAAATGGAAATCAGCGATGGCCGCGAACAGCTGGCAGCGCTGGACGTCGAGCTGAAACGTCTGCTGATCCCCAAGGACCCTGACGATGGCCGTGGCGTGTTTCTGGAAGTGCGGGCGGGCACCGGTGGCGATGAAGCGGCGATTTTTGCCGGTGATCTGTTCCGCATGTACTCTCGTTACGCCGAGAAGCGCGGCTGGCGGGTAGAAATCGTCAGTGCCAGCCATGGCGAGCAGGGCGGTTATAAAGAGGTGATCTCCCGGGTCAAGGGCGACGGCGTCTACGCACGGCTGAAGTTCGAGTCGGGCGCCCATCGGGTACAGCGCGTGCCCGCGACGGAGTCTCAGGGGCGTATCCATACTTCTGCCTGTACCGTGGCGGTCATGCCCGAGGTGGATGAAGTGGGCGATGTGGACATCAACCCCGCCGACCTGCGGGTGGACACCTACCGCTCCAGCGGTGCCGGTGGCCAGCACGTCAACACCACCGACTCGGCGATTCGCATCACCCACTTGCCCACCGGCGTGGTGGTAGAGTGCCAGGAAGAGCGCAGCCAGCACAAGAACCGTGCCAAGGCCATGTCCTTGCTGGCGGCCAAGCTCAAGCGCAATGCCGTGGATTCACAGCGCCAGGAGCAGGCCGATGCACGCCGTTCGCTGGTCGGCTCGGGAGACCGCAGTGAGCGGATTCGGACCTATAACTTTCCTCAAGGTCGCATCACCGACCACCGCATCAACCTGACGCTCTACAAGCTGACCGAAGTGGTCAGCGGCGAGCAGCTCGATGACGTGATCGAGCCCCTGATCCATGAGTATCAGGCAGAGCAGCTCTCGGCCCTGCAGGACGGCTGATGACCTTCGACGCCTTGCTGTCACAGGCGGCCCAGCGGTTGGCGCAGGCAGGCTCGCCCACGCCGCGCCTGGATGCCGAGGTATTGCTGGGCTGCGCTGCCCAGTGCAGCCGCACGTGGCTCTATACCTGGGGCGATCGCGAATGCCCCACCTGGGAGCGAGCCCGTTTCGAGGCGCTGGTAGCCGCGCGTGCCCAGGGGCAGCCGGTGGCGTATCTTACCGGTGAGCGAGAGTTCTGGGGGCTGCGGCTGGCGACTTCTCCCGACACGCTGATTCCCAGGCCCGACACGGAAACCCTGGTGGAGGTGGCGCTTTCTCGCGCCGCTGCCCCGGTGGGCAGGCTACTGGATCTGGGAACGGGCACGGGCGCCATTGCGCTGGCGCTGGCCAGTGAAAAGCCGGGCTGGCAGGTCATCGGTGCCGACATTCGCCCCGGAGCCGTAACGCTGGCCGAGCGCAATGCCGACGCACTGGGGATCACCAATGCCCGGTTTGTGTTGAGTGATTGGCTCAGCGCGTTCGTGCCTCCGGCAGAGGAGCCGCCTTTCGATATCATCGTCAGTAACCCCCCTTACATTGCGGCCGATGATCCGCATTTGAGCCAGGGCGACGTGCGTTTCGAGCCGCACTCGGCGCTGGTTGCCGATGCCAACGGCATGGCAGACCTGCTTCATGTGATCGAGGCGGCCAAGGCCCACCTGGCCCCTGGTGGCTGCCTGGCAATGGAGCATGGCTACCAGCAGGCGGCCAGTGTGCGTGAGGCACTGTTGGCGGCGGGCTATCAGAACGTTGAAAGTGTGCAAGACATGGGGGGCCATGAACGGGTTACTCTGGGGCACCTTTATTGACCGCCTGATTCATTTGTATTGGATCCTGCCATGAAACCAAAAAATAGAACGCTGGACCGTATCGACCTCAAGATCCTTCGCTGTTTGCAGGAAAATGCGCGTATTTCCTACGTGGATCTCGCCGCAGAAGTTGGGTTATCCACAACCCCTTGTCTGGAGCGGGTCAAGCGCCTGGAGCGTGCCGGTATCATTCGTGGCTACCAGGCCATTCTGGATCCTCGCGCCCTGAAGGCGAACCTGCTGGTGTTCGTCGAGATCAGCCTGGAGACCCAGTCGCCTGCGGTCTTCGATGAGTTTCGGCGCGCGGTGGAAAAGCTGCCGCAAATTCAGGAGTGCCACCTGGTGTCCGGGCAGTTCGACTACATCCTGAAATGCCGCATCCCGGAAATGGCCGCTTATCGCCAACTATTGGGGGATGTGGTCTTGACCCTGCCAGGGGTGAAAGAGTCCAAGAGCTATGTGGTGATGGAAGAAGTGAAAGAGAGCTTCAATCTCCACATTCCTGATTTCGAGGAATTCGAGGATAAGTAAGCCAATGATGGACGATCAGGCGCTGCTGCGTTACAGCCGCCAAATCATGCTGCCCGAAGTGGATATCGAGGGTCAGGAGCGACTGCGCGGCGCCCACGCCGTGATTATCGGGGCTGGCGGGTTGGGCTCGCCAGCCGCGCTGTATCTCGCGGCGGCGGGAGTGGGGCGGATTACCCTGGTAGATGCCGACCATGTGGAGCTTTCCAACCTGCAGCGCCAGATAGCCCACCAGCAGGCCAGCCTGGGCCTCAACAAAGCGCGTTCGGCGCAGCAGCGCCTTGAAGCACTGAACCCTGAATGCCAGGTGGTGGCTATCGAGCGTCACGCCGAAGGTGAGCTGCTGGCAGAGCTGGTGGCCTCGGCTCAGGTGGTGCTGGACTGTACCGACCGTTTTTCCAGCCGTTATGCCATCAATGCCGCGACGCAGCGAGCCGGTGTGCCGCTGGTCTCGGGAGCGGCTATTCGCTTTTCCGGCCAGCTGGCGGTATTCGACCCGCGTCAGCCAGATAGCCCCTGCTACGCCTGCCTCTATCCCCCTGAGGAGGGCGACGACGAAGCCCTCAGCTGTGCCGAGAGTGGCGTCATGGCCCCTTTGGTAGGCTTGATTGGCTGCTTTCAAGCCGTCGAGGCCTTCAAACTGCTGAGCGGTGCGGGTGAGGCACATCAGGGGCTGTCGGCCTTCGACGGGCTCAGCGGGCAGTGGCGTCATTTTCAGGTGCCGCGTGACCCGGCGTGCCCGGTGTGCGGTGGGCGTGACTGACGTCGCCCACCGCCTGCATTACGCGCTGGCGGTGGAGTCCTCCGCCTTGGTCGCCTCCGATGTCTTCTTCTGACGAGGCGCGGAGCTGGGCGCAGGCTTGTCAGCAAAGACACTCTTGAACACCTCGTTGTCGGGGTTCATGTCGATGGTGCCGTGGAACGTGCTGCCATCTTCCAGCACCAGGCAGGGCGTCGTGATCGTGCCGGTGACCTTGGCGCCGCCGTGGATCGTGGCCTTGTGCAGCGCAACGAGATTGCCCTCTACGGTACCGGAAATTCTCAGCGTGTGTGCGTAGGCATCGCCCTGCAAGTGCCCCGTGGCGCCGAGCTTGACGGTATGCTGTTTGCAGAGGATGGTGCCGGTGACCTGGCCTTCGATGGTCAGGTCCTCGTCACTCTGAATGTCCCCACGAAGCTGTGTCTTGCCGCCGATCACCGACGTGCTCTGGCGGGCACCAGGCAGGCTCTTGAGCTCGCTTGGCGCAGGCTGAAGGTCAGTGGTGGGAAGGGCGGGGTGTTCAGCGTGAGGTTTGGTTTTTTTGAACATGAGCTATGCCTGCGGAGTAGGGCAAGGTCGCCGTGCAGCGAAACGCCACCCTTTGGGCAGGCTTCACCAAAATAGACCGAATGACGTTAATGTACGCTTCGGGATGGGCTTGCAAAGCGTGAAGATACGTCTGTGGTTGTGCGATATTCCGGCTACCGCTGGCGCCTCCCTACGGCTATAAACAACGCTGGTTCGAGCAGGGGAAAGTGCCATGCAGATGGAAACATGGCTGATCATCGTGGGCGTTGTGGTCATGACGATCATCGTGATGGATGGTCGGCGCAAGAAGCGTCGTCTCGGCGTGGCGGTGATCACCCATCCCGAGCCTGAAGCGCTGATGGTTGAGGTCGCCGTCGAATGTGCCAATAATGCGGTGGTAGGGAGTCATGTGGGCGCTGCCACGCGAATTCATGGCATCGTGACGGCACAAGAGAATATCTCGATCAGCGGCAGTGTTCAGGGGGAGGTCCATACCACTCACGGCATCACCCTCACGTCACTGGCATCTGTCCAGGGGCTGCTGTCGGCCGGTGAGCTGGCGTGCCATGCCGGTGCCACGGTGAATGGGTCTATCGTGCCCAGTCCGCCTGTTCCGGCAAGCATGAAAAAGCCCGCCTGAATAGGCGGGCCTGGTCACGGTCTTTTGCTTTTTTATGCGGATGAATCAGTTGCGGATCAGGTAGTCGAAGGCGCCCAGCGACGCTTTGGCGCCTTCGCCCATGGCAATGATGATCTGCTTGTAGGGCACGGTGGTGACATCGCCTGCGGCAAAGACACCGGGTACCGAGGTCATGCCGTGGGCGTCGACGATGATTTCGCCACGCGGTGACATCTCGATGGGAGAGCCCTTCAGCCACTCGGTATTGGGCACCAGGCCGATCTGCACGAAGATACCTTCCAGAGCGATGTTCTTGACTTCGTCGGTCTGGCGGTCCTTGTAGGTCAGGCCGTTGACCCGGCTGCCATCACCGGTCACTTCGTTGGTTTGTGCGTTCAGCACGATATCCACGTTGGGCAGGCTCTTGAGCTTCTTCTGCAGTACGGCGTCGGCGCGCATTTCACCCATGAACTCCACCAGGGTCACGTGGCCGACGATACCCGCCAGGTCGATGGCCGCTTCGACGCCTGAATTACCGCCACCAATGACCGCGACACGCTTGCCCTTGAACAGCGGGCCATCGCAGTGGGGGCAGTAGGCCACACCTTTGTTGCGATACTGCTGCTCGCCGGGCACGTTCATTTCCCGCCAGCGGGCGCCTGTGGCCAGTACCAGGGTCTTGCTCTTCAGTTTGGCACCGGATTCGAAGGTCACTTCGTGCAGGCCACCTTCGGTTTCTGCTGCTTTGAAAGAGGTGGCACGCTGCAGGTTCATCACGTCCACTTCGTACTGCTTGACGTGCTCTTCCAGGGCGCTGACCAGCTTGGGACCTTCGGTATGGGTCACCGAGATGAAGTTCTCGATCCCCATGGTGTCGGCCACCTGACCACCGAAGCGTTCGGCGGCAACGCCGGTATTGATGCCCTTGCGCGCAGAGTAGATGGCCGCTGACGCGCCCGCCGGGCCGCCGCCGATGACCAGCGTGTCGAAGGCTGCCTTGTCGCTCAGCTTTTTGGCTTCACGCTCGGCTGCGCCGGTATCCACCTTGGCCAGAATCTGCTCCAGCGTCATGCGACCCTGGTCGAAGGGCTTACCGTTGAGGTAGATGCTGGGCACCGACATGATTTCGCGGGCCTCGACTTCCTCCTGGAACAGGGCACCGTCGATGGCGACGTGGCGCACCTTGGGGTTGAAGATGGCCATCAGGTTGAGTGCCTGGACGACGTCCGGGCAGTTCTGGCAGGAGAGCGAGTAGTAGGTCTCGAACAGCATCTCGCCGTCCAGCGCCTTGATTTGATCGAGCTGCTCTTGCGACGTTTTGGGCGGGTGTCCACCGACCTGCAGCAACGCCAGTACCAGCGACGTGAATTCGTGGCCCATGGGAATGCCCGCAAACACGACGCCTGTCTCTTCTCCGGCACGGTTTAGGGCAAAGGAGGGCTTGCGCGCATCCTGGCCGTCGGTTTTGAGGGTGATCTGAGTGCTCAGGCTGCTGATGTCTTCCAGCAGGCCCAGCAGCTCACGCGACTTGGCACCGTCATCGAGGGACGCAACGATCTCGAAGGGCTGAGTCACTTTTTCCAGATACGCTTTCAACTGATTCTTTAAATTGGCGTCCAGCATGACAGTGGTTCCTCGTAGTCAGCAGTAGAACGTTCTCGACCAGGCACGCCAGCCTTGGTGTAGTAAGGGACAAGCGTGTGGGAAAACAGGGATGCGTTAACAGGGTGCTGAAAAAAAGACACCCGGGGCATGCCCGGGTGTGGTGCTGCCGACCGACACGAGTCGAGTCGGCAACGGTAGGCGTCAGATCTTGCCTACGAGGTCCAGAGACGGGGCCAGAGTCTCTTCGCCTTCTTTCCATTTGGCCGGGCATACTTCGTTCGGGTTGGCGCGAACGTACTGGGCAGCCTTGACCTTGCGCAGCAGCTCTTCGGCGTTACGGCCGATGTTGCCAGCGTTGATTTCGACGATCTGGATCTTGCCGTCGGGGTCGACAACGAAAGTGCCGCGCTCGGCCAGACCGGCTTCTTCGATCAGCACTTCGAAGTTGCGAGAAATCTGCAGGGTCGGGTCAGCAATCATCGGGTACTGGAGCTTGCCAATGGTCTCGGAGCTGTCGTGCCAAGCCTTGTGAGTGAAGTGGGTGTCGGTAGAGACGCTGTAGATCTCGACGCCCAGCTTCTTGAAGGCTTCGTAGTTGTCGGCCAGATCGCCAAGCTCCGTGGGGCATACGAAGGTGAAGTCGGCGGGGTAGAAGAAGAAGACAGACCACTGACCTTTCAGGTCCGCTTCAGTCACGTCTACGAACTCGCCGTTCAGGTAAGCAGTCGCTTTAAACGGTTTTACTTCGGTATTGATCAAAGACATTGAAAACATCTCCGCAGTGAGTGAATGGTAGTTGGAAAAGTTGTTGCTGATATTAGCGAACTACGACTAATAGCTAAAATTGGAAAAAATGATGCTGCCAATAGCCAGTCTCTATGTTTTGCTCGCGCCCATGGATGTGGGGTCGCCAGTGGTGTAATGCAAGAATTTTTCACTTGTACTTGCGATAGAGAGCGCTGCACCGCAAAATTCGCACGGTCAGGATAATGTCCTAAGCTGTTTCTCAGCAGCGGCAAATGAGACAAAGAGGTATCGGCGTCAGCGCTAACCGTTGCCAGGCCCGGTGCGCCTGTTCGACGGGCACTTTCAAGACAAGTGGACTTTCGAGATAAGGAGTAGCTAGATGGGGAACATCCCAAAACGTTCAGTGGCCGTTACGGCAATCGCTTTTGCCGTAGCGGCCACCGCTGCCCACGCCAATGAAGTGCGGGTATATAACTGGTCCGACTACATTGCGCCGGAAACGCTGGCGAAATTCACCGAGCGTACCGGTATCTCCGTGACCTACGATGTCTACGACAGTAACGAGATCCTCGATGCGGCGCTGTTGTCTGGCCGCTCGGGCTACGATGTCGTCGTGCCCTCCAACTACTACTTTACTCGTCAGGCCAGGGCAGGTGTGTTCCAGCCGCTCGACCACGAGCAACTGCCCAATTTCGAAAACCTCAATCCGGAGTTGATGGCCAACCTGGAAGCCATCGATGAGGGCAGCCAGTACTCCATCCCCTACATGTGGGGCACCAATGGCATTGGTTACAATGTCGAACGGGTGAAGGAGATTCTCGGCGACGATGCCCCGGTAGATAGCTGGGCACTGCTCTTCGATCCGGAAATTACCGCGGCTCTGCATGCGGCCGGTTGCGGTATCTCCATGATGGACTCGGCGGACGAAATGCTCTCGCCTGCCATTGCTTACTCGGGCGGCGACCCGTTGAGCGAGAACCTGGATGACATCGAAGCCGCTGGCCAAGTGATCGCGGCCGTGCGCAACCATGTCACTTACTTCCACTCCTCGCGCTATATTTCTGACCTGGCCAATGGCGAGATCTGTGTCGCCGCAGGCTACTCGGGAGACGTGTTCCAGGCAGCAGACCGAGCTGAAGAAGCGGGTCGCGACTTCACCATCGCTTACAGCATCCCGAAGGAAGGCGCTGCGCTGTGGTTCGACATGATGGCCGTGCCTGCCGATGCGCCTAACCCCGAGAACGCTCATGCGTTCATCAACTTTATTCTCGACCCGGAAATTGCCGCCGAGATCAGCGAGTACGTCAGCTACGCCAACCCCAACCTGGCCGCTAACGAGTTCCTGTCCGAGGAGCTGCTGAATGACCCTGCGGTTTACCCGAATGCAGACGTCATGCAGAACCTGTACGTTCAGGCGGAAAAGCCGCAGGACGTACTGCGTGCGCGTACTCGTATCTGGAACCGCGTCAAGTCTGGTCGCTAAACCGACCCTTGTCTGACAGCGAGCCGGGCAGTTGCCTGGCTCGCTGTTCGTCTTTTATCGCCCGGCTTCTCGGGCCTTTTGATGGGAGTGGCGAATGGTCACTACGCCCCTGTCGAACGACACTTCATCTTCATCGCCTGCTATTCCTCCGCCTCTGAGGCCCCAGGGAAAAGCTCCGCGCTTTGCTGAAGATATCGTGTTGGAAGTCAAACGCCTGAGCAAGCGCTTCGATGACGCGCTGGCGGTGGATGACGTGAATTTGCAGGTCAAACGCGGCGAAATCTTCGCCCTGTTAGGGGGCTCTGGGTCTGGCAAGTCGACCTTGCTGCGAATGCTGGCGGGTTTCGAGACGCCGAGCGAGGGCCGCATCCTGCTGAGTGGCGAAAACATTACCGACATGCCGCCGCACAAGCGCCCAATCAACATGATGTTTCAATCCTATGCGCTCTTTCCGCATATGACGGTGGCGCAGAACATCGCCTTCGGGTTGAAACAGGACAAGCTGCCCAAGGCGGAAATCGAGGCGCGGGTAGCCCAGATGCTGAAACTGGTGCATATGGAACGCTTTGCCAAGCGCAAGCCGCATCAGCTTTCTGGCGGCCAGCGCCAGCGGGTGGCCTTGGCGCGCTCACTGGCCAAACGGCCCAAGCTCTTGCTGCTGGACGAGCCCATGGGCGCCCTCGACAAGAAGCTGCGCACGGAAATGCAGCTGGAAGTGGTCGAGATCATCGAACAGGTAGGCGTTACCTGCATCATGGTGACTCACGATCAGGAAGAAGCCATGACCATGGCGGATCGCGTGGCGATCATGGCCGATGGCTGGATCGAGCAGGTGGGCTCTCCGGTCGATATCTACGAAAGCCCCGCTAGCCGCATGGTGGCCGAATTCGTCGGTACCGTGAACGTGTTCGAAGGGGAGATCATCGAGGACGCGGCCGACCATTGCCGCATCGCCAGCCCCTCGCTTTCAAGGCCTATCTATCTCGATCACGGGATCACTACCCAGGCGGTGGACCGTCGAGTATGGGCGGCCCTGCGCCCCGAGAAAATCTGGCTGACCCGTGAACAGCCAACCGGCGAATACAACTGGGAAGCTGGCAAGGTGGACGACATTGCCTATCTGGGGGGGTATTCGCTGTATTACGTGCGCACGGCCTCGGGCAAGCTGATCAAGGTGAGCATGGCCAACACGGAGCGTCGCGGTGATCGTCCCACCTGGGAGGATAGCGTTTACGTTTACTGGGAAGATCACAGCGCTATCGTGCTGAATCGCTGATGATTCGGTCTCTTGAAGGAGATTGCCTACCATGATGCCATCTGGCTTTACCGGCATGATCAAGCGTATGAAGCTGGGGCGGCGCGCGGTGATTGCGTTCCCGCTGGCCTGGCTGACGCTGTTCTTTTTGCTGCCGTTTGCGTTGGTGCTCAAGATCAGCCTTTCCGAAGGGGCGATTGCCATTCCTCCCTACGGGCCGCTGGTCGAGTATGCCGATCAAACCCTGAGTATCTTTCTGAATGTCGGCAACTACCTGTTCTTGCTGACCGACTCGCTGTATGTCGCGGCTTACTGGGGCTCCATCAAGACGGCATTTACCGCCACGGTGGTGTGCTTGCTGCTCGGTTATCCCATGGCCTATGCCATGGCTCGTGCCCCGGGTCGCTGGCAGTTGATTCTGCTGCTGCTGGTGATGCTGCCCTCCTGGACGTCGTTTCTGATCCGCGTGTATGCGTGGATGGGCATACTCAGCAACAATGGCCTGATCAACAATCTGCTGCTGAGCATCGGCCTCATCGACTCGCCGCTACGCATGATGAATACCCAGTTTGCGGTCGTCGTGGGCATCGTGTATGCCTACCTGCCGTTCATGGTGCTGCCGCTGTATGCCCATCTGACGCGTCTGGATACGTCGTTATTGGAAGCGGCCTCAGACCTGGGGTCGCGTAAAGTGAATACCTTCCTGAAAGTCACTTTGCCGCTTTCCATGGGGGGCATCGTGGCGGGTTCCATGCTGGTATTCATTCCTGCGGTGGGTGAGTTCGTGATCCCCGAGCTGTTGGGAGGGCCTGACACCCTGATGATCGGCAAGGTGCTTTGGGAAGAGTTCTTCCTGAATCGTGATTGGCCGGTGGCCGCGGCGTTGGCGATGGTCATGCTGTTGCTGTTGTTGATCCCGATCGTATGGTTCCACCGTTACCAGTCACGGGAGCTCGAACAATGATGACGTCCTCTCGGCGCCCCAGCTTTACCACGGTGATGCTGGTGCTTGGCCTGCTGTTTCTCTATCTGCCGATGTTCGTGCTGGTGTTCTACTCGTTCAACTCATCGCGCCTGGTGACGGTGTGGGCGGGTTTCTCGACTCATTGGTACGGCGAGCTGTTCCGTGACCGGCAGATTCTCTCGGCGGTATGGACCAGTCTCAAGATCGCCTTTTTCGCTGCCAGCATGGCGGTGTGCCTGGGCACGGTGGCCGCCTTCGTGATGACCCGCTATGGCCATTTTCGAGGCAAGACGGCACTTTCCAGCATGGTGACGGCACCACTGGTCATGCCCGAAGTGATCACCGGGCTTTCCTTGCTGCTGCTGTTCGTGCAGATGGCTCAGCTGATCGGCTGGCCCGCTGACCGGGGGATGGCGACGATATGGATTGCCCATACCACGTTTTGCAGTGCCTATGTGGCCGTGGTGGTGTCGGCGCGGCTCCGGGAACTGGATCGCTCCATCGAAGAGGCGGCCATGGACCTTGGCTCGCCGCCGGTCAAGACGTTCTTCTGCGTGACGCTGCCGGTCATTGCACCAGCACTGGCGGCAGGCTGGCTGCTGGCGTTCACGCTGTCGCTGGATGATCTGGTGATCGCCAGCTTCGTGTCAGGCCCAGGAGCCAATACGCTGCCCATGGTGGTGTTCTCCTCCGTGCGCATGGGCGTATCTCCCAAGATCAACGCGTTGGCGACGCTGATCATTCTGACCGTTTCGTTGGCGACGCTGCTGGCGTGGTACTTCATGCGCCGCAGCGAGGCCAAGCGGGTTGCTCAGATGCAGCAGGCTGACGCGGCCTGATCATGGCTCACAAGACGTCGTCGTCTCTACCCGTGATGACGGCGTCGAGTTCGCCTGTGAAAGGCGATACCACCACCTGCAGTCGTATCGGCGCGCAACACTGATGACAGTCTTCCCAGGTATCATGGCTGCCCTGTGACGTGTCGATCACGAAGGTCAGCGGCGTGTCGCAGTAAGGGCAATAAAAGTCGTGAGGAACCAGCGCGTCGTCATGCATGGCGGTTGCCCTGCCAGGTGAAAAAAGGATATCCAGTGTAACAGCCCTGCCTGGGGCGGGCACAAGCGGAACGAATCAGGTAGGATATGAGCGGGTTTGCCCAATTAACCTAGTGAGAAAAAACGATGATGAAACGTCACATGGCAGTAGCGGCCTTATTGGCCTTCCCGATGGTCGCTCTGGCGGAAACACCGAACGTGACGCCTGGCGAATGGGAGTTCGTCAGCGTAACCAGTATCAGCGGTGACATGCAGATTCCCGATCAGACCGAAACCGAGCGTCAGTGCATCACTCAAGAAGAGCTGGATGGCGCAGAGTTTGGCTTCATCGAAGAAGAAGAGGGCTGCGAGCTGCAGCATCAAGACATGAATGCCGATGGCCTCTCGTACAGCATGGTATGTCGTGCTGAAGGCGGCGAAGCCAATATCGACGGTGAAATGCGCTTCATGGGTGAGCGTATCGAAGGCAGCGTGGATATCTTCACCCAGTCACCCATGGGCGAATTGACCATGAACACCGTGATCGAAGGCGAGCGCATCGGCGACTGCGAGTAATCGCGTACAGTGCGTTAGCGATCTTCAAGCGCAGTCTTCAACAGCACTCTTTAACAACCAGGGCGCCTTTTGGCGCCCTGGTTGTCTGTCTGCTCGGTAGAAGAGGTTGCTTAGCGCTCGGGCGTAGCCAGCGGTTCGTGGTCGGCCTCCGGCGCATTGGCAATTTCTTCTTCCAGCTGTCGCTTCACGGCGCCAGGGGAGCCTGAGTAGCGTGCCAGCAAATCGTAGGCCACGGGTACCACGAACAGCGTAAACACCGTGGCCGCGCCTACACCCGCCATGATCACCGTGCCAATCACCAGGCGAGACTCTGCGCCAGGGCCGCTGGAGATGATCAGCGGGATCGCCCCGGCCATGGTGGTGACTGCCGTCATCAGAATGGGCCGCAGGCGGGTGACCGATGCTTCGATCAGGGCCGAACGAAAGGCTTGCCCCTCATCGCGCAGCTGGTTGGCGAACTCGACGATCAGTATGCCATTCTTGGCCGCCAATCCTATCAGCAGCACCAGCCCCACCTGACTGTAGATATTCAATGACTGGCCGGTCATCAGCAGGGCCAGCAGGGCACCGCTCATGGCCAGCGGCACCGTCAGCATGATCACGAAGGGGTGAATCAGGCTCTCGAACTGGGCGGCAAGCACCAGGAATACCACCACGGCGCCAAGCACCAGCAGAAAGGTCGTCGCCCCACTGGCCTGCTGGAAGTCTCGAGAGGGGCCTGCCAGATTGGTCTGCACTTCTTCTGGCAGAATGGTATTCGCGGTGTCTTGCAGGTAGGCCAGCGCTTCACCCAGGGGGTAGCCATCGGCCAAGTTGGCCTCGATGGTAATGGCGCGCACGCGGTCGAAGCGGTTGAGCGTGCTGGCACCCGCGAAGTCAGAGAGCGTCACCAGGCTGGCCAGCGGAATCAGTTCACCGGACCGCGCGGAGCGTACCTGGATGTTGTCCAGCGCTCGCGGGCTATTCTGGCGGCCACGGTCGCCTTCCAGAATCACATCGTACTCTTCGCCGTCATCCACGTAACGGGTCACGTTGCGCCCACCGAGCAGCACCTCCAGCGTCCGGCCTATTTCCGTGACGGTGACCCCCAGCGCGGCGGCCCGTTCGTAGTTGATGTCGACCCTGAGCTGCGGCTGGGTTTCGTTGTAGTTGCTCTCAACGGCGGTCAGGCGCGGGTTGTGCTCGCGAATATGGTTGACCAGCGTATCCCGCCAGCTGGCCAGCTCCTCGTAAGTGCCACCCCCCAACACGAACTGGACCGGTTTCTGGGTGCGTTGACCAAACCCCTGGCGCATGACCGGGAAGGCCTGGACTCCAGGCAGGGATCCCAGAGTTTGACGCACGTCTGCCATGATCTCCCAGGCGCTGCGACGGCTGCCCCAGTCGGCCATGTTGACGATGATGAAGCCGCTGTTGAAGTTTTCGATATTGCCGAACCCCCGCGGTGCCCTTACTACCACGCGCTCCAGCTCACCGCTATCGACGAAGGGTGTCAGGCGTGCTTCGATCTCATCCATGTAATCCATCATGTAATCGAAGGTGGCGCCTTCGGGCCCGTTGACCAGCACGATGAAGTTGCCCCGGTCTTCTTGAGGTGTGTACTCGCTGGGCAGTGCCGAGGCCAGCCAGGCAGTGCCCGCCACCAGAAGCGCAAACAAGGCCACCACTACCCATTTGAATGCCAGCACGACTTCCAGCGCACGCTGGTAACGTTTCCGAGCACCGTCCAGCAGCCACTGCACCCCTTGACCTATGCGGCTATCGTGCATCCCCGGCTTGAGGATCTTGGAAGCCATCATGGGGGTCAGGGTCAGGGCCAGCAGCGTGGAGACGACCACCGCGGCGGCCATGGTCAGTGCAAATTCGGAAAACAGTCGGCCGATATCGCCCTGCAGCATACTCAGGGGTACGAATACGGCTACCAGCACGAGGGTAGTGGCAATGACCGCAAAAGCGATCTGTCGAGTGCCGCGGAAGGCCGCCACCAGCGGCGTTTCACCGTAATCGTGCATGCGGCGGTTGATGTTTTCCAACACCACGATGGCGTCATCGACGATCAGGCCAATGGCCAGTACCAGCGCCAGCAGCGTCAACAGGTTGATCGAGAAATTCATGGCAGCCAGCGCGGTGAAGGCGCCAATCACGGCGATGGGGACGGTCACGGCAGGCACGATGGTAGTTCGCAGGTTGCCCAGGAACAGGAAAATCACGATGACTACCAGGCCCATGGCGATGAACAGCGTCATGACCACCTGGTCGATGGCACCCGACACGAACACCGAGGCGTCGTAGTTGAGCGTCAATGACATGCCCTCGGGCAGGGTGCCTTGCAAGCGCTCCAGCTCCTGCTGCACCGCTTCGGAAAGCTCCACCACGTTGGCGGTGGACTGCATGATCATGCCTAGCCCCACCATGGGCACGCCGTTGGCACGAAACACCGAACGGTCTTCCACCGAGCCCACTTCCACTCGGGCCACATCGGCCAGACGAATCAGGTACCCGTTGCTGCCCTGGGTAACCGCTAGCCGCTGAAAGTCATCGGCGGTGGCAAAGTTGCGCGGCAGCCGTACGATGAACTGGCGATCATCGGACTCGATGGAGCCGGCGGGCAGCTCGACGTTTTCGGCGCGCAGGGCATCCTCGATATCACCCACGGTGAGGCCTCGTGCTGCCAGCGCGTTGCGGTCCAGCCAGACACGCATGGCATAGTCGCGGCCACCGCCCACGCGCACCCTGGCTACCCCCGGCTGCACCGACAGGCTGTCTACCAGAAAACGGTTGGCGTAGTCGGTGAGCTCGGTGATCGAGTAGTCCGCCCCTGAGAGACTCAGCCAGATGACGATTTCATCGCTGCTGTCGGCCTTGGTGACTTCAGGATTGTCGGCATCATCGGGAAGGTTGCGCAAGGCACCCGATATGCGGTCGCGCACATCGTTGGCCGCCGCGTCGATATCCATGCTGATGGCAAACTCGATCTGGATGCGCGATCGTCCATCTTCGCTCTGGGAGGTAATCAGCTCGATACCTTCTACCCCGGCGATACGATCTTCCAGCACCTGGGTAATGCGGGTTTCGACCACGCTGGCCGAAGCACCGGGGTAACGTGTATCGATGCTGACGACCGGTGGGTCGACCGTGGGATACTCCTGCAGCGGCAGGCGATTCAGCGCCAGCAGGCCGAAGGCCACGATCAGCGCGGCGATGACCATGGCCAGCACCGGACGCTGTACGGAGATGTCGGATAAGCGCATCAGCGGTCAGCCTCCAGCAGGGTACGGATGCTGGTCTCTTCATCGGTGATGCCCAGTAAACGTACCTGCTGGCCATCTCGTGCCAGCTGCAGACCGTGTACTGCCACCAGCTCGCCATCTGCCACGCCTTCGAGCACTTCCACTTCGCCACTGCGACGCTCACCCAAGGCGACCTCTCGGCGCTCCAGGCGATGCTCTCCTTCCTCCTCGTGAATGACCATCACGAAATGGCGATTGCCGCTCGGCTCGATAGCGGCTTCCGGCAGTACCAACGTATTGCGCACGCGTTGCTGCACGACCACCTCCATCAACATGCCGGGGCGCAGGCGCAGCTCTGGGTTGGCCAGCTCGGCCCGCACACTGATACTGCGAGACACCGGGTCGATACGGGTACCAATACTGGCGATTTCACCGCGGAAGACATCATCCGGGTAGGCGGCGGTGGTCGCGCTCAGCGCCAGCCCTGCCGACAGGCGGCCCAGAAACACTTCCGGTACGGTAAAATCCAGTTTCATGATATCCAGCTTGTCGAGGGTCACCAGCTCCATGCCCGGGGTCACCAGTGCGCCAGCGCTGACATTACGAAAGCCGACGCGACCACTGAACGGTGCCACTACCCGGTAGTTGGCCAGGCGTGCCTCTAACGCCTGGACATCGGCTTCTGCCTGCCTCAGCCGCGCTTGGGTATCTTCCAGTTCGGCGCGGGGGGCCAAGTTGCGTTCCTGAAGTTGAGACGTTCTGCCCACCGCATTACGGCGCTCATCGGTGATCGCCCGTGCTGCCCTCAGCAGCGCCTGTTCCTCGGCATCTTCAAGGCGTATCAGCAGCTCGCCCTGTTCGACCTGGGCACCATCTTCGAAGGTGATTTCGGCAATGGTATCGGTCACGGTGGCTGACAGCGTGACGCTCTCGTCGGCACGCAGGGTGCCCAGGGCTTCTAATGGGTCGGACCAGGCGGTGGCCGTGGCGTAGTGACCGATCACGGGTGGCGGGGTTTGTGCTATGGCGTATGGCGGCAAGGCGGCCAGCAGCAGACAGCAGAAGAGGCGTTTGTAAACAAGCATTGGCGTCTCAACGTAAACAGAGGTGACCTGCATTATCCTGAAATCGACTGCCGTGATAAGGGCAAACGGCAAGATAACGGAATGAAAAGATATTTGTTGTACATTATATGTACATCTATTTTGGGTTTGTAAAGTGCTGAGCAGCCTCACTGCTGCTAAGATAGTCAGCTTTTCATGTAGGGCTTCCAAGATGGTTTACGACGTCGTCGTCATTGGCGCAGGTGCCGCCGGGTTGATGTGTGCGGCTCAAGCAGGTTATGCAGGGCGGCGCGTGCTGGTGGTTGACCATGCCAATAAACCGGGCAAGAAAATCCTCATGTCGGGAGGAGGCCGCTGTAACTTTACCAACCTTGATGCCTCACCAAGCCATTTTTATTCGGAAAATCCTTATTTTTGCATTTCTGCGTTGAAACGTTACCGTCCAGAACATTTTGTATCTCTGGTGGAGCGCCATGGCGTGGAGTATGTGGAAAAAGCGCCGGGGCAACTTTTTTGTGCCGACTCCGCCAAGGAGATCGTGAGAGTCCTGCTGACCGAATGTGAATGGGCCGGTGTCGAACTGGCATTGAAGACGTCCATTTCCAAGGTGGAGCGCCTGGGCGAGGGAATGCAGTTGACTACTTCGATGGGCACCATCAGCTGTGGCGTGTTGGTAGTGGCCACGGGGGGGCTCTCCATCCCCACCATGGGGGCTTCGGGCTTTGGTTACGAACTCGCCCGACAATTTGGTCTTGAGGTGTTGCCTACCCGGCCTGGGTTGGTGCCCTTCACGCTCAGTGATGTCTGGAAAGCGCGTGCTGAAACGCTGTCAGGGCTCAGCGTGCCGGTATCGGTCAGCTGTGGTCAAGGGCGCTTCAATGAGCCCATGCTGTTTACCCATCGGGGGCTGTCGGGGCCGGCGATGCTCCAGATTTCGAGCGTCTGGCAGCCCGGTAGCGCCATTACGATTGATTTATTGCCGGGTGAGGAGGTGGCGGCTTCGCTGCGTCATGCGCGTGAGCAAACTCCCAAGCGCATGCTGTCTACCTGGCTGGGCGAGCGTTTTCCCAAACGTCTGGCACAGGCGATAATGGAGTGGTACCCCGAGCACGCCACCGCCATGCCATTGGCACAGTACAGCAACGAGGCGATCGACTGCTGGGCACAGTACCTCAATGAGTGGCAGGTGAAACCGGCGGGCACAGAGGGTTGGCGTACGGCAGAGGTGACCATGGGCGGGATCAGTACCGAGGCCATTTCGTCGAAGAATTTTGAAGTACGAGGCTTACCCCAGCTGCGTTTCATTGGCGAAGTGCTGGATGTCACTGGCCAGTTGGGTGGTTACAACTTCCAGTGGGCCTGGGCGAGTGGCGTCGCCTGTGGCCAAGCGTGTTGATCACCATTGAAAAAGCCGCCTGATGCAAGGCATCCGACGGCTTTGAACAGGCAAACGCCTCGTCAGCTGGCGACTTTGGCCAGCAGTTTCAGCTTGCGAAGCAGCATATAGCCTGCCAATGCGCGTTTGCCGACGGCCATGGCGCCACCAGGATGGCGAACCAGCCGCAGGGCAGCGAGCCCGCCCACGACGTACAGCGGTAAGCGCAGGCTTCGCCAGTGCCGATCGAGCGGCGCGGAAGTGCGTTGCAACGTATCGCTGCTCACCAGTATATCGATACGCTGCTGCTCCAGCTCGGCCAGTAACGCCGCCTTGCGTTGCTGGCGACTCAACGGCTTGTCTGTGGTCTTAACGTCGACGGTCGGTGAGTTCTTCATCATTGGCCTCCAGCAGGGCGCGATCGGCTGCCAGCTGTTTCAAGGTTTCCTTGAGCAGCGAGTGCCGCTTTACCTGACGTATGGCAATCACTGCCAGCAGCAGACTGAGTGCCATCAGTACGCCAGCACTCACGCCAATGGCCGTCAGCCGATAGGTATCCCAGAACAGAACGACTACCAGCGCCGTCAGTGTGGCAACGCCCAACAGCAGCAGCAGCAAACTGGCGCCAGCCAACAGCAGTAGTACCAATAAACGAGCGCGCTCTTCCTCCAATTCCAACACCGCCAAACGCAGGCGGGTTTCACCGTTGGCTAACAGTGACCTCAACAAGCGTTTGGCGGCAGAAAAGACGCGTTGGGTTGGCCCCAATGCCATTAGCGACGACCGAGCAGCATACCTACCACCAGGCCAGCTGCGGCACCGATACCGATGCTGGTCCAGGGGTTCTCATGTACATAGCGGTCGCAGCAATCGGCTTGCTGAGCCAGTGACTCGCGGGTGTCTTCATAGATGCGCTCGCCGCGGGCTTCCAGGCGGGCACGAGTATCCTTCAAACGACGTTCGGCACGCTCACGCAGGTCGCGCATTTCACCGCTGGCATCTTTCGATGTGGCGTTCATCAGCTCTTCGACCGTCTCGCTGAGATGGCGCAGGTCTTCTTTCAGCTGGTCGGCACGTGCGGAGGCGTCTGTGTTACGTTTAGCCATGATGTCTTCCTTTGACGAATGAATGAGTGACAGCTTCAGCATAGCAGCCGTCACTCCATAGACAACCCCAAAGTTTAGTGGTTCCGCATCAACGGTTCAGGCCCGTGGCGCTGAACAGCGGGTTGAGGCTGAAGCCAAGACTCAGGCGATGCACGCGGTTGTCGTAATCGATCATGCTTTCGCCGTACCCGTAATAATACTGTACGTGTGCTCGCACCCCATTGAAGGCTGGCCAGCTGTAATCGATCTGAGTACCCAGGTTGCCGGGGCTAGGATTGCCACGCAGCTGTCCGGCGACTTCGTGATTGTTGTCCAGGCGCTTGGCCAGACGAATATCCCCATACCCCATGTAACGCTCGATATCCGGGTTGTCGTCGTCACCGTCGGACTCCGGCACGCGCCAGTGGGGTGCCAGGGTCAGTGCCCAGTCGCCGCGCTGCAGCGTGCTTTCCAGATAAACGCGGTTCCAGCTCCGTGACAGCGGGTCCGAGCGGCCATTGGATTGATGGTTGAAGGCGATACGATTGCGCGTATTCACCCAGCCCAAGGCGCTCCAGGCGTTATCGAAATCGATGAACACCTCGGGCTCGTAGTTGGTTTCCCGGAAAGGGGAAGAGGCATCAGTGTTATAGGCCTGCCACCAGCTTCGTTGGGTATAGGCGAAATAGACGTCGCCAATGTCGCCAAACACGTCTTCGGCCAGGTTGAACTTGGCACTGAACTGAAACTTCACTTCGTTGTTGTTGGGGCCTGAAGCATCGGTCACTTCACGAAAGTTGTTGGAGTCCTGATTGGTGTTGTAGCTCACGGGAAACAGGTAATTGGTGCGATGCGTCGTGATGGAGAACGGGTTCCGCGACGACTGCTGTTCCAGCTGGCGGCGTTCGGACAGGTCCTCCAGGGCCACTTCTTCTGGCAGCGGCGTCGGTGGAATACCCTGGGCGGCAGCCTCGGGTGCGTCAATTTGCTGCAGCTGCTGGCGGAGCTGATAGAGCTCGGTATTCAAGGCGCGAATACGCGCTTCGATATCGCCACGCGTCTCGGCCATGGCCGACTGTGTGGCCAAGGCAACCAGCAGGCCTGTGAACATCAGGGGTCGGATAACCATTGATATGGCTCGCAATGAAAAGTAGATAAATGTTAGCGACGTTCTATACAGGCGGATGAGGTAAGTCAACTGCCAATATTCTCGTGCCGGGCTGGATTGCGCCGCCGGGCCTTACGATTGACAATGATGCCTTGCCCGATGATACGGGTCGACCAGTCAATGAGGCTTCTATACGTGGTGAAGAATGCCATGAAGGCGGTGAGCGGCGCGCTAGGAATATTGCTGTGTGTCGTGTTGTTGTGCGTGTCGCCCATGGGGTGGGCAGAAGATGGTGAGCGGGCGCCTTCTGAAAGCGCCCTGAACGAGCGATTGGCTGCGCTCGAGTCCCAGGAAGGGGAGCTTACCGCCGCACAGCAGCGTGAGCAGGCGGCCCTGAGTGCCGCGTTGCAAGCCTATGAGCGGCTTACGGCGCTGGAAGAGCGCCAACGGGCGCTGGAGCAGCGTGTCAGCCAGGCCCCTGAGCAGCTGCTGCAACTCGAACGAGAGCTGCGAGAAGCCGAGGAAGAGAGCCAACAGCTCTCCGTGGATAGCCTCAGCGACATGCCGCTGGAAGCCTTGGAGGCGCAGCAGGGCAGCGCGGTGATCGAGCTCCAGCAGTTGCAGAGCCAGTTGGCCGAAGTCAACTCACAGCTGTTGGCTGCGCAAACCTTGCCCGAACGTGCCCAGCAGGCCATCTCCGAAGCCCTGCAGCGGGCCGAGACCTTGCGCCGCGAGCACGACACCCGCGAAGCGCTGTTGGCCGACCGCCAGCTCTCGGCTCGCGAGGATGCACAGCTGATTCAGTGGCGTCTGGAACGCTCCCTGGCCGAGCAGGAAGTCTCCCTCAATCAACGTGAGCTCAGTGCCAACAGCCGACTGCGGGAACTGGCTCAGCAGCGGCGTGAGCTATTGGCTTTGCAGATCGATCATCAGGAGCAGCGGCTTAACCTGCTGCAAGGGGTCATCGATCGCCAGCGGCGCTTGCAGTCCGAGCAGGCGATTGCCGATGCCGCGCGGGATGACCCGCTGATCGCCGAAGGGCATCCGGTAGTGCTGCGCGCCCAGCAGATGAACCAGACCTTGAGTCTCGAGCTACTGCGGGCCACTGACCGCGCCAACAGCATCGTGCGCGAGAATATCGAAGCCCAGCGTCAATTGGAGCTGGTGCGTCAGTTGCAGCGTAGTCTCAATGAGCAGTTGGAAGCCATTCGCGGCAGCCAGCTGCTATCGCGGATACTCCGTGAGCAGCGTCAATCGCTGCCGGTAATCGTGCCGCGCCGGGACCTGCAGGATGAAATTGCCGACTTGCGCCTCAAGCAGTTCGATCTGATACGTCAACGTGATCAGCTGCGCCAGGGGGAGCGATTGGCCACCCAGCGGCTGCAGGAAGCGGGTGTCGAGGTGACGCCTGGGTTGGTGGACTCCCTGACGCGGCTTTATCAATCTCGCCGTGAGCTGGTGGAGCAGCTCGAGCAGTCCTATGGCAGCCTGTTGAGCGCCGCCATCGAGCTTCAGCTGAACCAGCAACAGCTCTTGACCACCACCCACGACCTGCGCGCCACCATCGATGAACAGCTCTTCTGGGTAGCCAACAGTCGTCCGCTGGACCTCAACTGGGTGCGCCAGTTACCCAATTACCTGCAGCAGGAGTGGCAGCAGGGCGAATGGCGAGCCGTGCTGCCCAACCGCTGGCAGGGCCTTGGCTGGGACATGCTGGTCGGTGCGCCGCTACTGCTGCTGAGCCTGACCTTGCTGGGGCTGCGCTCTCGTATCAAGGCCGCCTTGGCGCGGCTGCACTCGCAAATAGGTCGTCTGAAGAGTGATACGCAGCTGCATACGCCCAAAGCGGTTCTGATGAATGCGCTGCTGG
This sequence comes from Halomonas sp. C22, assembly GCF_007655045.1. Lineage (NCBI taxonomy): Bacteria > Pseudomonadati > Pseudomonadota > Gammaproteobacteria > Oceanospirillales > Halomonadaceae > Halomonas > Halomonas sp. C22. The sequence goes on from NZ_VBVC01000007.1 coordinate 98,846, forward strand.
CGCTGCCAGGCCCGCTGGCGCTGGCGGGCGCGGGCGTTGCCCTGCGGACGGCAGAAGGTGCCCTGGCGATGGGGCTGGCACCGGCCTTGCTGCAATTGAGCCTGAGCTGGGGTGTGGTCGCGCTGGGGCGCCGCCTGCTGGTGCCCGATGGCGTTGCTGAGCGTCATTTTACCTGGGCGCCTGCCTACAATGCGCGGCTACGTCAACTGCTGGGGGGCCTGGGCATAGCGCTGGTGCCTGTGGTGGGGATCGCGGCCATGTCAGAGCAGATGGAAACCCCGCTGGCCATGCGTCCGGTAGCCATGGGGCTATTCATGCTGGGGCTGTTGGCCATGGCGTGGTGGTTGATGCAGCTGATTCTGGCTCACGTGCCGATTTTTGGGGTTCGGCTGTTCCGGTTGGTCCTGGGACTGGCCATGGCCAGCGTGCCGCTGGTCATGCTGGGGCTGGTGGCCTGGGGGTATGAATACACGGCGCTGCGGCTGGTGGCACGTTTTGCGATGACGCTTTACCTGTTGGGGCTGTGGGTCGTGGTGGAAGCCACGGTGGTTCGCAGCCTGGCAGTGGCCGCTCGCCGCTTGGCGTATCGCCGAGCCCTGGCGCGGCGGCGAGCCCAGGTACAGGAGGGGGCCGAGGGCGGGCTGGAAGTGGTCGAAGAGCCACCCCTGGACATGGAGAAGATCAACACCCAGTCGCTGCGGCTCTCCAAGCTCATTCTGCTGATCGGGTTCAGCCTGCTGCTTTATCTGGTCTGGTCGGACCTGCTGGCGGTGTTGGGGTATCTGGATCAGGTGGCGCTGTGGGATGCCGATGAAGGCGACCTGGTGGACAATTCGCTTTCGCTCTCTGATTTTTTCACGGCCTTGCTGGTGGTCGCCATCACCTTCATCATGGCGCGCAACCTGCCAGGGTTGCTCGAAGTCATGGTGCTGTCGCGGCTAGCCCTGAAACAGGGCAGCGCCTACGCCATCAGCTCGCTGCTCTCTTATACCATCGTGGGGACGGGAGTCGTCATGTCGCTGGCCACCCTGGGGGTCTCCTGGGACAAGCTGCAGTGGCTGGTGGCCGCGTTGAGCGTGGGGCTGGGTTTTGGTTTGCAGGAGATCTTTGCCAACTTCATCTCTGGCCTGATCATTCTGTTCGAGCGCCCGATTCGGATTGGCGACACCATCACGCTGGGCAACCTGCATGGCACCGTCAGCCGTATCCGCATCCGTGCCACCACGGTGACCGACTTCGATCGCAAGGAGATCATCATACCCAACAAGACGTTCGTCACCGACCAGTTGATCAACTGGTCGCTGTCGGACAATGTCACCCGGGTGGTGCTGACCTATGGCGTGGCGCACGGCTCTGATTTGCCGTTGGTGCATCAGCTGCTGCGCCAGGCCGCCGATGAAAACCCACGCGTGCTGGCGGACCCGGAGCCTCAGGTGTTCTACCTCAACTATGGCCCGCACAGCCTGAATTTCGAGCTGCGCATCTTCGTCAACGACTTGCTGGACCGGCTGTTTGCAGCCGACGAAGTGAACTGCCGTGTGGATGAGCTGTTCCGCGAAGCGGGCGTGCGGGTGGCCTTCGAGCAGATGGACGTATGGCTTCACCGAGATCAGGGGGAGTCGGTGAAAGTACAGACCCGCAAGCCGCTGCCTCCTGAAAACCTGGGCTAAGGCGTCTATTTGCAGGCCAGCATGAGAAATTCCCGATTGCCGTCCCCGCCGGTGATCGGGCTCTCCTGCCAGTGGGCGATGCGCAAACCGCAGGCCTGGCAGGCCATACGTATCTTGTGCTCCACCTCGCTGTAGCGGGCTGGATCGCGCACCACGCCGCGCTTGTCCAGCGCGCTGGGCTCCAGCTCGAACTGCGGTTTGACCAGAGAGATAAGCTGGCCCTGGGCCGGTAGCAGGGCGGCGATTTCCGGCAGGATCAGCGTTTGGGAGATAAACGACACGTCCATGATGGCCATCTCGATGGGAAATGCTTGCAGTACCTCCCGCAAGGCGGCCGAGGTGCTCATGTGGCGTGCGTTCAAGCCTTCCAGGCACACTACCCGCGGGTCCTGGCGCAGCGCTTCGGCCAACTGGTCATGGCCTACCTCGACACCCACCACATGGCGGGCACCGTAGCGTAGGGCACAGTCGGTAAAACCACCGGTGGACTGACCCACATCCAGCACCCCCTTGCCCTCCAGCCGCATACCCAGCGTGGAGAGCGCCCCCTCGAGTTTGAGCCCGGCCCGGGAGGCGTAGCGCTCCTCGGGGTCTTCCTCGACGCGCAGTGATGTGTCGGCGGGCCACTTTTCGGAAGGCTTGGTGAGCGGGGTGCCGTCGGCCAAGAAGACACGCCCGTTCTTGATGAGGCGCTGGGCGCGGGTGCGTGAGCTGGCCAGCGCCTGGCTGACCAGCAGTTGATCGAGTCGTATCATGGCGGGGTATCAGGATCTTTGAAAGACCGCGCATTATGTCATGTTGCGCCTGGCTCTGCCTGCAGCTCGGTGGGTGGGATTCGCGTGGCCCCCCAACTACGATGCAGATAGCCCTTGACGCGCTCCAGCTCCTCCTCGCTGACGGTGGCCAGTTTGCCGCTCTCCAGAGGGTCGTAGTGGTAGATGTATAGCCGTGAGAGAAACTGCTCGAAGGGCAGTGACGCCTCACCGAAGCGCTCGCCGTTGCCAGCCGTGCTGACCTTCAGCCCGTCTCCCCAGTCCTGGCCGCTATCGTTGTTGGGGTTGTAGAAGTAGACGCGCATGACATCGCTGGGGTCGAGCGAGGCGCGCAAAATGGTGATGGCGTGCCAACCGATGAACCGCGCAGCGCTGTCCGTGACCGCAATGCCGGCAGGCTGGGGGTGGATCAGCGGCTGATTACCGTTGTAGAAAGGGTGATAGCTGGCGTAGAAGTGGCGAATGAAGGTGTCGACGTCGTCCAACTGCCCGGTGGCCACGTCCACATTGATGCTGAACCCTCGGCCAGACCACCAGCCGTGAAACTCAGGGTTGACCCAGCGGTGCGGGTCGCCTTCCCGGCCGATGCAGCGTCGGCCCATTTCCGCATAAATGCGATCCAGGTGCGGGACGACGACCAATGACACAGGGTCGAGGTCGAGGGGCAGTTCGCTGGCCAGGCCTGCCACGCTCTCCTGGGAGGAGATGGGCTGGCCTTCGAAATGCATGATGATTTCATCGTCTCGGGCGGCCCAGGTCACCATCTGGAGCAGGTAGTCCGGGTCGTTGTAGGCCCACATCGACAGCGCTCGCGCCGATTGGCAGGTAGGGTTGTTGCCTTGGCCCACACCCAGCGGTAGCCCCAGCATGCACAGCACGCCCTCGATCAAGCGTGCTCTGGGCGATGCCGTATCGCCATACGCCAGCGTCAAGCGCGAAATGGCCCAGTCGGAGAGCGGCAGGCTAAGCTGCCGCCACATGGCGGGAGCCACCGGCGGTTGATAGAGAATCCCGCGCTCCAGCAGTAACGCCAGACCATAGACGGCTTGGGCGGTGGCAGGGTAGACGCCGCTGCGAATCAAGGTGTGCGCCAATTCGCGATAGCACAGCAGGCAGTCGCGCCCCGTGGACGAAAGCCCCAGCGCTTCGGAAAGCAGCTGGTCGGCTTCTTCCAGCAGGAAGCGCAGCAGCACGGCATGGTAGGGCGATACGAGGCCGGTATCGTGCATGGCGCGTGCAAAACCGGTGGACTCCGCTTGAAGCGTCGCGTGGTCCATGCGCTCCAGGCGTGCCTGGTATATCTCGATGCCAGGGTCTTCTCGGCAGGCTTGGGTGGGCCCATAGAGCGAGCTGACCAACCGGTCGGCGCCTTGGCCGCTGGCGCCCAGGTCGATCTCCGGGTTGGCCTGGCACAGCGCGATCTGGGTGATCATCTGCTTGATCGAGTCGACCTGGATGGGCCGCTGCTTGAGAATCCGCCAGATTTCATCGATCAGTTGATCGATGACGTGCTCGTGCCCGACCCGCTCGGCCAGGTGCTGAAACAGCTGGCGTGGAATGGTCGCCAGCCGCCCTTGGGTTTCGCGCTCGGCCTCGCTGGGGGCGTTGAACAGCAGGCCCAAGTTGATGGCCATGACCTGGGTAAGGTAGTGATGGGCGTGTTCTGGCGATACCTGTGGATGCTCGTAGCCTCCCTTGGCTACCGCCAGCAGCCGCAGTTCACTCAGCGTCTCGATCACCACCACATTGGCATCGGCGCTTTTCAATGCAAAGGGCGTCAGGGTCGGGATCAGGTACTGCGGTGTGTCCCAGTCCGAGCCGGCAAACACGCCTGCGGCTTCGAAGCAGGCAGCGCGTGCTTCCAGCGCTGCGCAGCCTCCGCTGAGCATCAGGATGCGCCTGGCGGTGTCCATCACACGGGGTAGCTTGGCCAGCTTGGAGACGGCGGGAGCCTGGGCAAGCAGCGCCACGGCTTCATCGAACTTGCTCAGCAGCCCCTCGAGTTTGCCTTCTTTCCCCTCAGGGGTGGAACGCTGATTGGTCACGCTGACTCCTTATCCCGGCAAGGGGGAGAGTTAAACATAGAAGTCGAGTGCTTCCTGGCGTTTGAGCAGGTCGCGAAGCGTATGAGCATCGTCACCCTTGAAATAGACCAGCCCCCAGTGGGTGCCAAACGCGGTGCGCTTGGTGACGGTCTCTTCGACGGGTGGGGTCAGCTCATGGGACTCGAAGTAGTCATGATCTTCGGTCTCTTCGGGTATCTCCAGGCGGCTGACCACGCGGCGGCGTGGATAGACGCCAAAGCAGCCTGCAAACCCGTTGGCATCGACGATCTCCTTGGGAAAGAACTCGGCCACTTCTTCTGCCGTGGCTTTGGGGTCGAAGACCAGCATCGACGCTTGATAGGCGTTGAAACCATAGACGCGCTCAAGGAGTTCGAACACCTTGAACCCTGGCGGACGATAGGCGACTTCACCAAAGTACATCTCGCCATCGCTGGTGACGAAATACTCCGGATGGATCAGGCCAAACTCGATATCGAAGGCCTTGATCAGTTTTTCGATCTGGGCGGTGATCTGCTGGCGATACTGCTCGAGCTCCGGCGAGGCGGGAACGAACACCGAATAGCCCAGCGTGACGTATTCCGAAATGTTCAGGAAGGCGATCTTGCCATCGTGAATCCACGCTTCCACGGCAAATTCCCAGCCATCGAGGTGCGACTCCATCAGCACGGGAAACTCTTCGTCCGGAATGGTATCCACCTCGTCCGGGGTGCGGATGACGCGGTGCCCCAGGCAGCCCGCCTTGTCGAAGGCCTTCAGGTGGATTGGATCGTTGGGGTCGCCGTCCAGCTTGAGCAGGGTCTGGTTGACCCGCTTCAGAAAACGGATGACATCGTCTCTGTCGTGGGCCTCTTCGAAAATGCCCACGCGGATCCCGCCCAGTTGGGCTCGCCGCTTCATCAGCGCCTTGTCACGCAGGAGCAGGGACTGGCCGTAAAGACGGGGGTTGTCGAGCAGCACGGAGTTGATGGCACCGGCCCATTCGACGGTCTCCTCGAACAGCGGGATGGCGACATCCACGCCTTTTTCCTTGAGGGTTTCGGCAATCTCCATGGAGCGATCGTTTAGGCGCTCGAAGTTCCAGGGAACGTAGGGGATGTCGTGTTTCTGGCAGTGCTCTTCTGCCCAGTCGGGGGCAACCACGATGTAGCGCCGGTCGAATTGCTCGGCTGCTTCGATTGCATTGAGGCTCCAGCCGAGGAGGGCGATATAGCCCTTGTTGGGATCCTTCTGCATGGTGGTGACTCCTGTTGGGTAGATGAATGATCGTGCCAACCACTCACCTCACCATACACGACCCAAGCGACCCGGGGCTAATTAGCACCCACTGAAGGGCGGGAGGGAATTAGTGGGCATTGATGATGTCTGCTAAGGGGCTGCCCTGTGAGTGTGGTAGGCTACCCCGTTGTTGGATACGTTCAAGCGTCAAGAGGAACAGGCCAAGATGGCGGCCAAGCCGATCTACCGTGTGGTGGTTCACCAGCATGGTGAAATTTGGGATTTATACGTAAGAGAGATCTTTCAGAGCGAACTCTGGGGCTTTATTGAAGTCGAGGAGTTTGTCTTTGACGATGCGTCGCGAGTCGTGGTGGATCCAGGAGCGGAAAAACTGCAGCGTACCTTCGAAGGCGTCAAGCGCAGCTACCTGCCGCTCAATGCCATTGTGCGCATTGACGAAGTAGAGCGTGAAGGCCCCTTGAAGGCAGTGAAAAGTGATGCTCGCGTCGCAGAGTTTCCTCGTCCCTTCCCGTTACCGCCCAGGGGGGAAGGGTAAGCGCCCAAGAACGCGCAACGCTATAGCGATACGCAGGCTGGCTTCGTCGGTCAGCTGCGTTTTTATGATCAGGACATGACGTCATGCAAGTAGAGAAATTTCGCAGGAATTGTTACGCCGCCGCCATGGGCGTGCTGTTGAGTGCCAGTGGTCATTCAGCGTTTGCTCAATCCGATAGCCAAGCCTGGGTCAGTGACGAGCTGAGCACCTATGTGCGCAGTGGGCCCACGGATGGCTATCGCATTGTGGGAACTCTGAATGCGGGTGAGCAGGTAGACGTACTGGAAACCAGCGGGAACTACACCCGAGTGCGCAGCAACAGCGGCGATACCGTGTGGGTGCTGAGCAGCGAACTGCAGCAAACGCCTAGTGCTCGTCAGCAGTTGCCTGAGCTTCAGGCGCAGGTGGAAGAGCTGACCCAGGAGCTTGACGGCATCAACGATACCTGGGAGCAGCGGGTCTCTTCGATGACGGAAACTCTGGATGTCCGTGAGCAGCGCATTGCCGAGCTGGAAGCGCGTAATCACGAACTGGACGCCCAATCCGAGCAGGCTCGCCGCCAGGTGCGTGCGCTGCAGGCCCGCCTGGATACCCAGGAAGAGGATCTGTTGATGCGCTACTTCATGTACGGCGGGGGTGTGGCCGGTGCAGGCCTGCTGGTGGGGCTGGTCGTGCCGCACTTGCCGCGTCGCCGCAAGAAACGTGACCGCTGGTTCTAAGCGTCTTGCTGGTCATCATCCATCACGGCCTGACGAGGTAAGTAACATGGACAACCCCTGGCGGTTGCGCTGGCAGGAAGGGCGCATTGGCTTTCATTTGGCGGCAACGCACGCCGCGCTGCCGCAGTACTGGCCCGAGCTGGGGGTGGAGGAGGGCGCCAAGGTCTTGGTGCCGCTGTGCGGCAAGAGCCTGGACATGCGCTGGCTGGCCGAGCAGGGTCATCCGGTGCTGGGCGTCGAGCTGGCCCCGGAAGCCATCGAGCAGTTTCTGGCTCAGCGGGAAGAGGGCGTTTCACGCTACCGCCAGTCAGGTTTCGAGGTGTTTCGTCAGGGGAGTGTCGAGCTTTGGTGCGGGGACTTCTTTCATCTGCATATCAAACAGGCTGCCGAAGTCGGGGCCTTCTATGACCGGGCGGCGTTGATTGCCCTGCCACCCGCCACTCGTGAGCGCTATGCGTTCCATCTGGCACAGCTGATACCGCCTGGTGCCAAGGGATTGCTCGTCGCGCTGACCCATCAGGCAGGCGAAGCAGGGCCGCCCTTCAACGTGCCCGACCAAGAAATAGAGCGCCTGCTGGCGCCCAATTTTCGCGTTGATCGGCTCTCTACGGAGCCCGCCGATGAGCGTGGCCGTCGCGAGAGCCTTTGGGCATTGGAGCGGCGCGGCCCTCGCGTGTGAGTTGACCCAGATCAGCGCGCCAGCAGGCGGCCCAGTTCCGGGTCGCTGAAGGCGCGGTTCAAACCATCGCTCAACAGGTCGTTCAGCATGCGGGTATTGCTGTCTTCACCAGGTTTGATGGCGTAGCCCTGCGTACGGCGTGATGTATAGGTGCCGGTGTAGGTCGTGCCCTGATGCTGCGCGATGGCGCGGAAGACACCCTCGATACGGGCCTCGTCGATGAGCGGCTGGCCGCTATCGCCCCGCAGGTAGGCTAGGCTGGCGAGTTCCAGCGTCAGAGTGGGGCGGCCCTGGGCGGTTTCCCGGGTGGGGTTGAAGCCCATGTCGCGCACCGCACGCTCTGCTTCGGCCTGAAGTTTCGGAATCAATTCATGTCGGTTGACGGTGATTTGCGCCGTCGACATGCTGCCGCCTGCCCGTGTGCCAATGACTTCACTGGGCCGGGCATCCACGGCCACCACGGTCACCTGCTGCCCGGAGCCTACCTGCGGCACGTTGGCCGTGCGGGAAGGGTTCAGCTGCAGGAACTGGGGGCTGGCGCAGCCGGCCAGCAGGGCGGTGGCCAACAGCGCACCGGAAATACGTAAAAAATGACGCCGACGCATACAACTCTCCACACTCTACTTGTTTGGGGCGTAACTTGCTTGGATAGTAACCTGATTGGGTAGTCACTTGCCTGGATAGTAAAAGCCTGTCGTAACAAGGCATTGCTGTCCAGGGTCGGTACAGTATAGCCCTGCTGCGACAGGCGAGGCCAGCGGCTTACGTGACCCGGCTAGGCTGCGGCTGGGGCGCGGTCTCTTCCTTGAAACGATGCCACTGGCGCGGATGCGCAAACAGCCGCTGGCCGCGCTGCAGGTTCAGCCGTTCGAAGTCGGCATGACGCACGGTGGCCAGCCAGGGCTTGGCAAGCCAGTCCGCCTCCAGCTCGACTCGTACTTCGGCCCCCACAGGGGAAAGCGCGGTGACCGTGACAGGCAGGTGGCTTTCCGGGCTGGGTGCTTCAGCCAGGCGCACTTCGTGGGGGCGCAACAGCAGCTCTTCGTCACCGTCTGGCAGGTCTACCTGCAGGCGCGCATCTCCGCAGGTCAGCACACCTTGCTGCACGCTGCCCTCCAGGTGGTTCACGTCACCGAGGAATTCGAACACAAAGCGGTTCTTCGGCGAGCGGTAGAGGGTTTCCGGCGTGTCGATCTGTTCGATACGGCCATTGCTCATCACCACGACGCGATCCGAAAGCTCCAGCGCCTCTTCCTGGTCGTGGGTCACGAATACGCTGGTGAAGTTCAGCTCATCATGAAGGCGACGCAGCCAGCGGCGAAGGTCCTGACGTACCTTGGCGTCCAGCGCGCCGAAGGGCTCGTCCAGCAGCAGCACGTCGGGTTCTACGGCCAGTGCCCTGGCCAGCGACACACGCTGCTGCTGGCCGCCCGAGAGCTGCGCAGGCAGGCGGTTGGCCAAATGCTGGAGCTGAACCATTTCCAGCAGCCGAAATACTCGTGCACGAATCTCGCCGCTGGAGGGGCGACGCTTGCGCGGCATCACGGTCAGGCCAAAGGCCACGTTGTCGTAGACGCTCATATGGCGAAACAGCGCATAGTGCTGAAATACAAAACCGATGCGCCGGTCACGCACGTGCACATGGGTGACATCGCGATCGCCAAACAGAATTTTACCGGGCGTTGGCGTGCGGTCAGCGCTCTCCAGCCCTGCAATGATACGCAGCAGGGTCGTCTTGCCCGACCCGGAGGGGCCCAGCAAGCCGACCAGCTCGCCCTCATGAATGTCCAGGTCGATGGGTTCGAGGGCCTGGGTATTGGCAAAATGCTTGGCAATATTCTCTAAGCGAATACTCATACGAGTGCCTCCCGGCGCGATGCGCGCCATTCCAGGCCTGCCTTGGCCGCAAGGGTTAACAGGGCAATCAGCGCCAGCAAGGCCGCGCTGGCAAATGCCCCCACGGCGTTGTAATCCTGATAGAGCTGTTCGAGGTGCAAGGGCAGCGTATTGGTCTGCCCGCGAATAGCCCCTGAGACCACGGAGACCGCGCCAAATTCACCTACCGCGCGAGCGTTGGTGAGGATGATGCCGTACAGCAGTGCCCAACGGATGTTGGGGAGCGTCACGCGCCAGAACGTGGTCCAGCCTGAGGCGCCTAGGGTCACGGCGGCTTCTTCTTCGCGGGAGCCCTGGGCCTGCATCAATGGAATCAGTTCCCGAGCGACGAAGGGGCAGGTGACGAAGATGGTGACCATCAGAATGCCGGGCCAGGCAAACATGAGCTGAATGTCATGGGTATCCAGCCAGCTGCCGATCCAGCCATTGCGGCCGTAGAGCAGCAGGTAGATCAAACCGGCCACGACTGGCGAAACGGCAAAGGGTATGTCGATCAGGGTTTGCAGAATGCGGCGGCCGGGGAAGCTGAAGCGGGTCACCAGCCAGGCCAGCGCGACGCCAAAGACCAGGCAGACCGGAATGGTCATCAGCGCGATGACCAGCGTCAGGCCGATGGCGTGCAGGGTGAAGGTATTGGTCACGTTGGCCCAGAACACCGCCACGCCCTGAGAAAAGGCCTGAGCAAAAATGGCGACCAGCGGCAGCAGCAGAAACAGCGCCGACAGCAGCAGGGCGCTGACGATCAGTACGCGCCGCACCAGCGGCGCATCCCCTACGCGATGCATTAGCCTTTTCCTCCATGCAAGCGGCGCACGAAGCGCCCCTGCCAGATGTTGATGACCAGCAGCAGTGCCAGCGACACGAAGAGGACCACCGAGGCGATGGCCGAAGCGCCTGCGTAGTCGTACTCCTGAAGCCGAACGAAGATCATCAATGCCGTGATCTCCGTTTCGTAGGGCATGTTGCCCGCGATGAAGATGATCGCCCCGAACTCGCCCAGAGAGCGCACGAACGCCAGCCCCGTACCGGTGACCAGCGCTGGCCACAGGTGGGGCATGATCACCCGGCGAAATGCTACGCTGTCGGTAGCACCCAGCGACATGGCGGCTTCATCGATCTCGGCGGGCAGGTCTTCGAGTACCGGCTGCACGGTGCGCACCACGAAAGGAATACTGGTAAAAGCCATGGCCAGGGCAATGCCGACCCAGGTATAGGCGACTTGAAAGCCTAACGGTTCGAGCAGGCGGCCCATCCAGCCATTGCCGGCATACAGGGTGGCCAAGGTGATGCCCGCCACCGCCGTGGGAAGGGCGAAGGGCAGGTCCATCAGCGCATCCAGCAGACGCTTGCCGGGGAACTCGTAGCGCACCAGCACCCAGGCCAGCAGCAGCCCGAAAACGGCGTTGACCAGCGCGGCCACGGCGGCAGCGCCAATGGTCACGGTGTAGCTGGCCACCACGCGGCCATCGGTGATGATGGCCCAGTACTGGCTGAGGCTGAGCCCCGCCAGTTGGCCAAACAACCCGGTGATGGGCAGCAGCAGTACCAGCGAGATAAACAGCACGCTGATACCCATGGAAAGGCCAAAACCCGGCAGCACGCGTGTGCTGCCGGATCGCCAGAATGCAAGTTGGCTCATGGGGCTCCGTTAGCGACGTTGCAGTTGATCGAGCAGTGCGCCGCCTTCGAAATGGGCTTCCATGGCTTCTTCCCAGCTACCAAACACGTCTTCGACCTGAAGCAGTTCGGTCTCGGGGAACTGGTCGGCAAACTCGGCCACCACGGTCTCGTTATGCACACGGTAGTTGAAGCCCGCCAGCAGGCGCTGAGCCTCTTCGCTGTAGAGGTACTCGAGGTAGCTCTGTGCCAGATCGCTGTTGCCGTTGCGCTCGGCGTTGGGGCCGACCACGGCGACCGGGAATTCGGCCAGGATGCTGACCGGCGGCACGATCACTTCATAATCGTCGCTGCCGTATTCGGTGCGGATATTGTTGACTTCGGACTCGAAGCTGATCAGCACATCGCCAATGCCGCGTTCGATGAAGCTGGTAGTGGCACCACGACCGCCGGTGTCAAATACCGCGACGTTGCGCAGGAAGGTGCGCATGAAGTCCTGAATCTGCTCGTCGTCACCGTCGAAAGCCTGATCGGCGAAGCCCCAGGCGGCCAAATAGGTGTAGCGGCCATTGCCGGAGGTTTTCGGGTTCGGGAAGACCATGCGGACGTCTTCCTGTACCAGGTCGTCCCAGCTCTCGATGCCCTTGGGGTTGCCCTTGCGCACCAGGAACGCGGTGGTGGAATAGTAGGGTGACGCATTGTTGTCGAACGCCTGCTGCCAATCTTCCGCGACCAGGCCTGCATCCGCCAGCGCTTGAACGTCGGTGACTTGATTATAGGTCACTACATCGGCGCGCAGACCCTGCAGAATGGCCCGTGCCTGAGCCGAGGAGCCGCCGTGAGACTGGCTGATGCCGATCTCTTCGCCGTGCTCTTCCTGCCACCAGGCCTGGAACTCAGGGTTGATGGCCGAAAAAAGCTCACGGGCGATATCGTAGGAAGAGTTGAGCAGCTCACGCTCCTGGGCCACGGCGCTGGTGGAGAGCGTCATGCCAGCAACGGCGGTGCCGACGGCAGCGGCCAGCAGGCTGCGGCGCAGTCCATTACGAAGCAGGCTGGTGCGGAGTAGAGTATGGCGTGTCATGGCAGGCTCCTGATAGCAGGGGGCGACATAGTCGCGATGGTGCTAAGGTTAAACCTGTCATTGTGGAATTACAATTGTGTTTTATATTCTATTTGTGAATATATGAGGAAGGTTAGGCAATGATACATGCCTTTCATGCCGCCTAAGGGCATCATCCTTGCGTGGGGCTGGGCGCGGCGCTCTGGTAAGATAGCGCGATACCGTTAATCCGCGCTAAGGACCCCATGATGAGCACTGCCCAGGATTTCTTGATTGCCCCTTCCATTTTGTCGGCCAACTTCGCCCGTTTGGGGGAAGAGGTAGACAACGTTCTGGCCGCCGGTGCAGACGTGGTGCACTTCGATGTCATGGACAACCACTACGTGCCCAACCTGACCATTGGCCCAATGGTCTGCAAGGCGCTGCGCCAGCATGGCGTGACCGCGCCCATCGATGTGCACCTGATGGTCAAGCCGGTGGATCGCATGATCAGTGATTTCATCGACGCGGGCGCGAGCTACATCACCTTTCACCCCGAAGCCTCCGAGCATATCGATCGCTCTTTGCAGCTGATCCGCGATGGCGGCTGCAAGGCCGGGCTGGTTTTCAACCCGGCAACGCCGCTTTCCTATCTCGATTACGTGATGGACAAAGTGGATATGGTGCTGCTGATGAGCGTCAACCCGGGCTTTGGTGGGCAGTCGTTCATCCCGACGACCCTCGACAAGCTGCGCGAGGCGCGGGCAAGGATCGATGCTTCGGGCTTGCCGATCCGCCTGGAGATCGATGGGGGCGTCAAGGTGGATAACATCGCCGAGATTGCCGCTGCCGGTGCCGATACATTCGTGGCTGGCTCGGCCATTTTCAATGCGCACCAAGCCAGCGACCCCCACGGATACGATAGCGTCATTCAGCAGATGCGAGCTGCGTTGGCCAGCGTCCGCTGATCGAGGCAGGCGCTCAATGTAACTTCATGCGTGGCTTGAGGTAGCGGTTCAGTTTATCTACCAGCCAGGCAAGACCCGTCTTTGGCGCGCCATGTATCGACAGCTGATGCATACGATACAAGGAAGCATACGCCTGGCGCGCCAGCCAGCCCTCCAGAAACAGCCCGCGAGAAGCGGAGCTGCGCATCAGGTTGCCCACCGCATCGTAGCGTGCCAGCGATACCAGTGAGCCGTGGTCACGGTAGTGAAACGCGGCCAGGGGTTTCTGTTCCAGGCAATTGATCATGTTCTTCGCCAGTACCTTGGCCTGCTGATGGGCGGCCTGGGCGCGGGGCGGCACGGTGGCATCCTCGCCTTGTGGGCAGCTGGCGCAGTCGCCCAGAGCAAAAATGGCAGGGTCATCGACGCTTTGCAGGGTTTGGTGCACGGCGACCTGATGGCGCTTGTTGGTAGTGAGCCCCAGCTCGCTGAGGAACTCGGGCGCCTTGATGCCCGCGGCCCAGACGTTCAGGTCGGTATCGATGACTTCGCCATCGTTGGTGACCAGATGATACTCCTTCGCTTCCTGAATGGCCGTGTTGACGTGCACGGTGACGCCCAGGCTTTCCAGCTCCTGCTGTACGGTGCCGCTGATGCGTTCGGACAAACCCGGCAGCAGGCGCGGCGCGGCCTCGATCAAGTGTACGCTGATGGATTGGTGGTCCACCGCCGTCACCCCGTAGGCGTTCAACAGACGTGAGGCATCCAGCAGCTCCGCCGACAGCTCTACCCCTGTGGCGCCACCGCCGACGATACCGATGGTGAGCTGGGTATGTTGGCGCAGCGATGGGTCGGTGTAACGCAGGAAGGTGTTGATCATGTCCCGTTGGAACGCCTTGGCCTGTTGGGGCGAATCGATGAAGTGGCAGTGCTCGGCCACGCCCTGAGTGCCAAAGTCGTTGGAAACGCTGCCCAGTGCCAGCACCAGGTAGTCATAGGTGATCTGCCGAGCGGGCAGCACTTCTTCGCCCTCTTCATCGACGATGGCCGCCAGGTGAATCACCTTCTGTTCACGATCCAGCCCGCTCAGCGAGCCCCGCTGGTAGCGGTAGTGATGGGCGGTGGAGTGGCCACGATAGTCCACTTCGTCCATGCTCGAGTTCAACACGCCGGTAGCCAGCTCATGGAGCAGCGGTTTCCAGACATGGGTGGCGTTACGGTCCAGCAGCACGATCTCGGCGCGTTTTTTCTTGCCCAGCGTGTGCCCCAGCTTGGTGGCGAGGGCCAGGCCTCCGGCGCCGCCGCCCACAATCACGATTCGGGGAGTGGCCATTACTCTCTCCTTGGCTAATATAGCCTCAGCATAGAAGCTTCCACGCGGTATGGGTAATCGCAGGCCGATAAGATGATAAAATTGATCGAGATTATCGCGTCCAGTGCCATGACCAAGGAGCCCGTGTGCATACCATTCTGCAGCAGAAGCAACTTATCGCCTTCGACCTCGATGGCACCTTGATCGATTCCGTGCCCGACCTGGCCGTGGCCGTACAGCAATCCATGCGGGAGATGGCGCTGCCGCTGCCCGAAGAGCAGCAGGTGCGCCACTGGGTAGGCAACGGTGCACAGGTGTTGGTGGAGCGCGCACTCAGTTGGGCGACTTCGTCAGCGCCGGAGCCGGGGCTTGTCGAGGCTGCGCTGGCGGCGTTCATGCGCCATTATGCGGCGGCGCCCAACGCACGCACCGTGCTGTACCCGCACGTGGCGCAAGCGCTGCAGCAGTTGCATGACGCAGGCTTCACGCTGGCACTCATTACCAACAAGCCCGAGCGCTTCATTGCGCCCATTCTGGAGCATTTCGAACTGCTGGCGCTGTTTGCCCACTGCGTGGGTGGCGACTCGCTGCCAGAGAAAAAGCCCAGCCCCGCACCGCTGCTACATATCGCACGTTTGTTGGACGTTGCGCCGAGTGCCTGCGTGATGGTCGGAGACTCACGCCACGATATCGAGGCCGGCAAAGCGGCGGGTTTTGCCACGGTGGCGCTGCCTTACGGCTACAATCACGGCGACCCCATCGAACAGAGCCAGCCGGATGTGCTGATCGAGTCCTTGGCTGAGCTGATCGGCTCTGACGCTTAGGCGTCAGTGATCGGCGCGGGCGCCCCCCAGCGCCTCATGAAGCAGCTCGGCGTTGTGCAGCAGCAAGGCAGGGTAATTGTAGGCAGGGCCATCGGCCTCGCTGAGCGTATCGATGTAGAGCGGGCCTGCCAGCGCCAGGCCTGACTCTCTCGCCAAGGCGTCCATGTGAATGTCGGGCACCGTGCTTTCATAAAAGAGCGCAGGCGGACGCTGCTCGGTGAGGTGCTTGCTCATGGTCTCCATGGCCGATGCGCTGCCCTGGGTTTCGCTATTGAGGCCCCAGATGGCGCTGTACTCGAACTCGTAGGCGCGGGCAAAGTAGCCCATCGAGGCTTCGCTGGTGATGAGGGTGCGGTTGGTCTGCGGGATGCCCTGCAGCCGCTCTCGTACCTGCTGGTCCAGCGCCAGCAGGGCTTCCCTGGCTTCAGCGGCGCGTTGCTGGAAGGCGTCGGCCTTGTGCGGGTAGTGCTCACTCAGCGTTTCGGCAATCACATCGAGGTAGGCGGCAGCGCCCTTGGG
Organism: Halomonas sp. C22; assembly: GCF_007655045.1. NCBI lineage: Bacteria > Pseudomonadati > Pseudomonadota > Gammaproteobacteria > Oceanospirillales > Halomonadaceae > Halomonas > Halomonas sp. C22. The sequence goes on from NZ_VBVC01000007.1 coordinate 114,681, forward strand.
GTCCATCCACATATGCGGGTCGGGGTTGCCCTTGTACTGGCCCATGGGAATGGTCAGCGGCGACATGGCCGCGTTCTCCGCCAGAGCAGTCAGTGTCAGTGTGTCATCCGCCATGGCCTGTACATGGCGCAGCCAGGGCTCCAGGCCATAGCCGTTGTAAAACACGATATCGGCCTCTTCCAGGGCCAGCACGTTGGGGGGCGTCAGTTCCCAGCGGTGAACATCCTCACCGGGCGGTACGATGGTCACGATGCGCACGTCACTGCCTGCCACGCGTTTCACCAGGTCTTCGATGATCGAGAACGATGCAATCACGTTGATGGTGGCGGTCGCGAAGGCGGGAGGGGCAGCAAGCAGTGCCAAGAGTAACAGCGTGATCGTCCCAGGGAATCGCCTATCCATGTCACGCTCCTAACCCGTTAAAAAAACAGCAGATCATAAAGAGTGTTGGGCAGTGTTGCCAGTGTCGGCCACTTCCTATGCAGGGTAGTCGATGAACGCTGCCCCGCCTATTCATCGAGTGGCAGGGGTGTCCTGTCGCCCTGGCATTAGTCACCGGTAGCCACTGCAAGTAGGCCTTTGGTTGGGGTATCATGCCAGGCACGTAGTTCTATGGGTGTCATGGAGTAAGTGGGACGATGGCGAAGGCAATGCAACGGGTATTGATGGTCGATAATTACGATAGCTTCACCTTCAACATCGTCCAGTACCTGGGTGAGCTGAATGCCGATGTGATGACCTACCGCAACGATGAGATCACGTTGGCGCAAATGGAAGCGCTGGCGCCTACCCATCTGGTGATTTCGCCGGGGCCATGTACCCCGAATGAGGCGGGCGTCTCGCTGGCTGCCATCGAACACTTCGCGGGCCGACTGCCCATTCTGGGGGTTTGTCTGGGTCATCAGGCCATCGGGCAGGTATACGGTGGTAAGGTGGTGCGCGCTCCTCAGGTGATGCACGGCAAGACGTCTGCGGTGGTACATGGTGGAGCCGGGGTGTTTGACGGTCTGGAAAATCCGCTGGAAGTCACGCGCTACCACTCGCTGGTGGTCGACCAGCACAGCTTGCCCGACTGCCTGGAAGTCACCGCCTGGACCGCAGAGAGTGACGTGACGCCGGGGCTCATCATGGGGTTTCGTCACCGCACCCTGGACGTCGAGGGCGTGCAGTTTCATCCGGAGTCGATACTCACGCGCCAGGGCCATGCGTTATTGGCCAATTTCTTGCGACGCGGCTGATCGCCAAATTCATACGCTTTAGGGGCTTATCTGCTCATGCAAATGCGAGACGCAATTAACGCGGTGATGCGCCGCGAAGACCTCTCTTTCGATGCCATGCACGCGTTGATGCGCCAGATCATGACCGGCGAGGCCTCCGATGCACAAATTGGCGGCCTGTTGGTGGGGCTGGCCATGAAGGGTGAGAGCGCCGAGGAGATCAGCGCCGCCGCCCAGGTGATGCGCGACCTGATGAAGCGCGTCACGCTGCATGCCGATAACGTGGTGGATATCGTCGGCACCGGCGGTGACGGCGCCAATCTGTTCAATGTCTCCACGGCGGCCAGTTTTGTGGCGGCTGCAGCCGGTGCCCATGTGGCCAAGCACGGTAATCGCAGCGTTTCCTCGTCATCTGGCAGTGCGGACCTGTTCGATATCGCGGGCATCTACCTTGATTTGAAGCCGGAGCAAGTGGCGCGCTGTATCGAGCAGGTGGGGGTCGGCTTCATGTTTGCCCCCAACCACCATCCGGCCATGCGCTATGCGATTGGGCCGCGTCGTGAAATGGGCGTGCGCACGCTGTTCAATATTCTTGGCCCGTTGACCAACCCGGCCGGTGCGCCCAATCAGGTGCTGGGCGTGTATTCCGCCGAACTGGTGCCGCTGATGGCCGAAGTGCTGCGCAAACTGGGCAGTCGCCACGTGATGGTCGTCCACTCCGATGATGGCCTGGACGAAATCTCCCTGGCAGCCCCCACCCAGGTGGCCGAGCTGAAAGAGGGCGAGATCACCCGCTACACCATTACCCCCGAAGCGCTGGGCATCGAGCGCCAGAGCCTGGCGGCGCTGAAAGCCACCAGTGCCGAAGATAGCCTGCGGCTAGTAAAGGCTGCCCTGAGTGGCGAAGGCGCAGCGGCAGATATCGTGGCCCTGAACGCCGGTGCCGCGCTCTACTGTGCCGGCATAGCCGACAGCTTGAAAGAGGGCGTGATGGTGGCCCAGGATGCGCAGGCCTCCAAATTGCCCCTCGAAAAGCTCAGAGAGCTTTCGCACTTCACCAGTGTTTTCAAAGGATGATCAATGCCATGACAGAGCAGGCTACTCCCACCATTCTCACGCGCATTCTGGCTCGCAAGGACCAGGAGGTCGCCGAGCGCCAGCAGGCGGTTTCCGAACAGGACCTGTTGGCACTGGCGGGTCAGCAGAGCGCGCCGCGCGGCTTCATCGAGGCGTTGAATCAGCGCATCCAGGCGGGTGACCCTGCGGTGATTGCCGAAGTGAAGAAGGCGTCCCCCTCCAAGGGAGTCATGCGCGAGAAGTTCCACCCTGCCGACATCGCCCGCAGCTATGCCCAGGGCGGCGCCGCTTGTCTGTCGGTGCTCACGGATGCCGACTTTTTTCAGGGCCACGAAGATTATCTGATCGCCGCGCGGGATGCCTGCGAACTGCCGGTCATTCGCAAGGACTTCATTACCCACGGCTATCAGGTGACGGAAGCGCGAGCCATTGGCGCAGACTGTATCCTGCTGATCGTGGCGGCGCTGGACGATGCGAAGCTTCGGGACCTGCATCAGCAGGCCAACGCCATGGGCATGGACGTGCTGGTCGAAGTGCACGATGCCGATGAACTCGAGCGTGCTCTGGCGCTGAATCTCAAGCTGGTCGGCATCAATAACCGCAACCTGCATACCTTCGATACCAGCCTGGATACCACACTGGACCTGCTGACGCGCATTCCGGACAGCGTCACCGTGATCACCGAATCGGGGATTCATTCCCGTGACGATGTGGAGCGCATGCGTGATCACGACGTCAACGGTTTTCTGGTAGGGGAAGCCTTCATGCGTGAAGAGGACCCGGGCCTTGCATTGAAGCGTCTGTTCTTCTGATCCTGGGGGTCGAACAAGCGCTGCGGGAAGCGGTTTTCAGGAGAGCTGCCGATGTTTCAGCGTCGCCTGCTGGTGGCACTGCTGGTGTTGATCGTGCTGACCCTCGCTCAGGGCGGCGTGGCCGTGTGGGCCATCGACGGCGCCCGGCAGAAGGTAGAGCTGGGCAGGCTTTCCAGTGACCTTCACGCGGGTTTTCTGGCGTTTTCCGACAGCAAGAACCAGCTGCGTACCTGGCTGGCCAACGCTCAACAGGGCGGCCAGCCTGCCGACGTGCAAGAGCGCGATTTCATTCTTCACGAGATGCACTCCCATCTTGAGCGTCTGCATATCAACAGCGACCGCCTGGCGGCCAGGATGCAGCCCTCCAGTGAGCTGACGGCTGCGCTGGTCGAGGAGCGCCAGGCGGCGCTGGCGACCTTCGATAAACTGTTTCACGCCCTTGAGCGGGCAGTACTGGCGACCTCCATGATCCCGGCTGCGGAGCAGTTCGAACTGGTCGACAGCCAGGGCCTGCGCATGGTGCTCTACGATGCGCTGGCCCGGGAGCGCACGCTGCTGGCACAACAGCGCAGCGACGCCGACCACTCTCTGCAGCAGCTGATCACCCTGGCGATTGGCGCCACGCTCACCTTGATGCTGACCATCATGGCCGTGTTCGGCTATTTTGCCCGCGCCCTGCAGCGGCCCATCCTCGAGCTGGTAAATGGTGCCCAGGCGTTTCAGCGCGGTGATCTTGCCCATCGGCTGGATGAGCGCATGAGCGATGAGTTCGGCCATGTCGCTACCCGCATGAACCTCATGGCAGACGAGCTTCGACAACATCGCCAGACAGAGCAGGACCGCCAGCAGCACCTGGAAGACCTAGTGGCGGTGCGTACCCGGGAGCTGGCCACGGCGCTGGATAGCTTGCGCCAGCTGGGTCAGCAGCGCCAGCAGCTGCTGGAGGATATCAGCCACGAGCTGCGCACCCCCACCACGTCGATTCGTGGGGAAGCCGAGATCACCCTGCGCGGCGGCATGCGCAGCGAAGCCGAGTACCGCCAGGCCCTGGAGCGAATCGCCACCGATGCCAAGCGGCTTTCGGACGTGATCAGCGACCTGCTGACCATGGCGCGCAGCGATATCGTCGAGTGGCAGGTGAAACGCCAGCTGCTGGACCCTGCCGTGCCGCTGGCCGATGCCATGGAGCAGGCTTCGACGTTAGGAAGATTGCGTGGTATTGCCCTCCAAGGAGACGTCACTGCCCAGGCCACGGTGCTGGGAGACCCTCAGCGGTTACAGCAGATATTCGGTATTTTGCTGGATAACGCCGTGCACTATTCCCACGCGGGGGGCATGGTGGAAGTGAGCGCTACCACTGAGGTGCTGCAAGGCAAGCAAGTGTGGGCATTGCGGGTGCGTGATGATGGTATCGGGGTGGCGGAAGACGAGCTTCCGCGGCTGTTCGAGCGCGGCTACCGCGGCGTGAAGGCGCGTTCGCACCGCCCCGATGGGCAAGGCGTCGGGCTGGCCATTGCCATGCTGTTGACGCGTTTACATGGAGGTACGCTCAGCCTGGGGGCAGCCCCTGCAGGCGGCTGTGAGGCGCTGCTGCAACTGCCGGTGCACGCCCAGGCTGGCCCCGCGCTGAGCGTCATGAGGTAATCAGGATGCATATAGTCGTCATCGAAGATGACCCCAGGATTCGCGACTTCTTGAGCAGAGGCTTGGCGGCCGAAGGTTATCAGGTAGAAGCGTTCAGTGAAGGGCAGGTGGCGCTGCTGCACCTCGTGCAGTGTGCCCGGGAGCCTGATCGGCAGCCGGTGGTCATTCTGGATCGGCTGTTGCCGGACATTACCGGCACCGATATCTGTCGCAGTTTGCGCACGGCGGGGGTGGCGTTTCCCATCCTGATGCTGACCGCGCTGGACAGCATCGAGGACCGTGTCTCGGGCCTGGAGTCCGGGGCCGACGACTATCTGGTCAAGCCGTTTGCCTTCGAGGAGCTGCTGGCGCGCATTGCCGCCCTGCAGCGCCGTTCGTGGGGCCATCCGGCTAGCCAGGAAGTGAACGAGCTGCGGGTGGGCGACCTGTGCCTGAACCGTGAGCAGCGTAGCGTGACCCGGGGTGGCCAGCGGATCGAGCTGACCCCCAAGGAACTGGCAATCCTCGAACTGCTGATGAGCACGCCCGGCAAGCTGTACAGCCGAGAGCGCATTCTGGCCAGCGTATGGGGAGCCCACGAAGATCCGCTGACCAATATCGTCAATGTCTACATCCGTCGGCTGCGAAGCAAGCTGGACGTGCACGGCGCCGGGGAGTCGTTGATCACGACCCAGCGTGGTTTTGGGTACCGTCTGGACCCCGCGCCCTCCCCGTGACAACGTGGTTATTCACCTTGTATTAATCTAAAACTCGCGCTCTGTTAATACTCTGGTGACCTGAATGTAAGTGTTGGCCCCGTATAGTGAACGTCATCCCTGTTGCATGTCACGTCGCAACAGCTGTAACCGTCGAACACACCACGGAGACGACACCATGTTGAAAAAAATCCTACTCGGTACTGCACTAGGGCTTGGCGCCGCTTCTTTGGCCCAGGCCACCGAAGTGACCCATCTGGGGGGAGACATTACTCCCGAGCAGGTGAAGCAGGCTCAGCAGGCGTGGGGTGAGGCGCTGGTGGCGATTGCCACCACCTATGAAAACGACGGCATCGATGCGGCCCGCGAACTGGCCAGCACGATCATCGACGAAGCCTATGGCTATGAGATGGGCCCGGTACTCTTCAAACCCACGCTGGCCAGCGAGCCACAAACCTTCCGTACCACGGCTGACGGTGCGTTGGCCTACTTCGTGGGCCATAGCGATGAGTTTGCAGAAGACAGCGGCTTCGCGCTGAAAGGCTGGCAAGCGGTTGAGATCGACAATGCGGCCATTTTCATCAGTGGTGATACGGCCCTCACCATGGGCCATGTGGCCATGACCGACAGCGATGGTAACGTCACCACGGTCGACAAGACCTGGGGCTATCAGTTGGATGACGAGGGCAGTCTGCGCATCGTGCTGCACCACTCTTCGCTGCCTTATCAGCAGGAAGAGAGCTAACGGATTAGCGGCGAACGCCGGAAAACCAAAGGGCCTGCTGGAGACAGCAGGCCCTTCGCGTTGCGGTTCGAGGCGGTTATTGGCTACGCAGGCAGTGGAGCAGCGCCTGAAGCGGATGAGCCAGCGTTTGCGCTGAGTAACGCTTCACCTGGCTACGGCACGAGTACCCGGTGGCCAGCAGCTTGCCTGCGTTCTCTTCGGCCTCTACCTGAGGCTGCCAAGACTGGGCGTAGATGGTTTTGGAGGTGGCGACGTTACGGCTTTCATGGCCGTAAGTACCCGACATGCCGCAGCAGCCCGTGGTGGCCAGCTCCAGCTGCAAGCCAAAGGCAGCAAACACCTGCTGCCACGCTTTGGGGCTGCCCGGCGCGTTGGTTTTTTCGGTGCAATGGGAAAGCAGCTTGTAGCCCGGGTCATTCAGCTTCACCGGGCTGGGATTGAGCGTGTTGACACGGGTAGCCAGCCACTCCTGCAGCATCAGCACCGTGGGCACCTGTTCGCTGCCCAGCGCTTTGACGTACTCCTGGCGATAGGTCAGCGTCATGGCTGGGTCGATGCCTACCATGGGCACGTCGAACTCGCTCAGCGCCCGCAGGCGCCTGGCCTGCTTGGCCGCGGTGCGCTCGAAGGCACCTAAAAAGCCTTGTACGTGGAGCGGCTTGCCGTTGGCGGAAAACGGCATCACGAACACGCGCAGGTTCAGCCGCGACAGCAGCTCTACGACATCCATCACCAGCCTGGCTTCGAAGTGAGTCGTGAACGCGTCCTGCACGATGATCACGCTCTGCGCGCGCTGCTGCTCGGTGAGCAGGGCCAGTGACGTAGGCGTGGCTTCCGCCACCCCCCAGGCGCGCAGCTGCTTTTTCACGCTGGCGCGGGAGAGCGTGGGGGAGTCGCTGATACCGAGCCCTTTGTGCATCAGTTGGTTGACCCAGCGCTGCCCCAGGACGGCGTTGTATAGAGGGGCGATCCTGGTCAGCGCGGGCAGCATGAACTCGGTGCCCCCGATCACGTAATCGCGCAGCGGGCGCAAATAGCGGCCGTGATAGACCTCCAGGAACTGCGCGCGGAACTGAGGCACGTTCACCTTGATCGGGCACTGGCCTGCGCAGGATTTGCACGCCAGGCAGCCTGCCATGGCATCGTACACTTCGTGGGAGTAGTCGTGGTGCTGCTGACGGCTGAGGGTGTTCATCACTCGCTTGGGAAAGCTCTTGATAAAGCCCCAGCTGCGTTCTGCCTTCTTCTTGCGCGACTCTTCGACCACGTCGATGCCTGCCTGAGACTGCAAGCGCAGCCATTCACGGATCAGGCTGGCACGGCCTTTGGGAGAGTGTCGGCGGTCGCGGGTGGCCTTCCACGACGGGCACATGGGGTCGTCCACATCGTAGTTGTAGCAGGCGCCGTTGCCGTTGCAGTAAACCGCTGCGTCGTAGGCCTGCCAGGCGCGTTCGTCGATGGTGCGGTCCAGCTGGCCGCGCATCGTTACGCCATCCACGCGCAGCAGTTCCGGGTCGCTCTGCTTGGCGATCAGCGGGGCATTTTCAGCGGGCGAGGCGATCTTGCCAGGGTTGAGCTGGTTATGCGGGTCGAAGGCCGCCTTGATCTGCTGCAGGCAAGGGTACAGCTCACCAAAGAAGGTGGGGCCATACTCCGAACGCACGCCCTTGCCATGTTCACCCCACAGCAGCCCGCCATATTTCTGGGTCAGGGCGACCACTTCATCGGAAATCTCCCGAATCAGCGCTTGCTGCTCGGGGTCTTTCATGTCCAGTGCCGGGCGCACGTGCAGCACCCCCGCATCCACATGGCCGAACATGCCGTAGGAGAGCTGGCGAGCATCCAGCGCCGCGCGGAACTCGGCGATGAACTCGGCCAGGTGTTCCGGCGGCACGGCGGTATCTTCCACGAAGGGTAGCGGGCGCTTTTCCCCCTGCACATTGCCCAGCAGGCCCACCGAGCGCTTGCGCATGGCGTAGACTTTCTGAATTTGCGGGCGGCCTTCCGCCAGGGTGTAGCCCAGCCGCTCGACGCGGGTGTCCTGGCCAAGGTGCCGGGTGAACGCCGCCACTCGCTCGGCCAGCGTATCGGCGTCATCGTCGTTGAACTCGATCAGGTTGATGCCCTGTATGGGCGTGCTGCCCGCCGGGAAGAACTCGGCCACGCTGTCCCAGACGAAATCTTCCATGGCCAGCTGCAGCACGGTGTCGTCCACGGTCTCGATGGAGGTAGGGCGGGCGCTACTGGCCATCAGCGCCTTGGCATCGCGCAGCGCATCCATGAAGCTGGCATAGCGAACGTTCACCAGCGTTGCGTGCCTGGGAATCGGCAGTACGTTCAGCACCGCCTCGTTCAGGAAGCCCAGCGAGCCTTCGGAGCCACACAGCAGGCTGTTCAGGTTGAGTTGGCCGTCCTCACGCAGATGGGCCAGGTCATAGCCGGTCAGGCAGCGGTTGAGCGGGGGGAACTTGGCGTCGATCAACGCCTTCTGCTGGTCGATGATGGTGGCAGCGGTACGGTGTACTTTCCCCAGTACGCCTTCCTCGGCCAGTGCTTGCTGCTCCTCTTCCTCGCTCAGCGGGCGGCTGTGCAGGTGCTGCCCACCGAGCAGGATGGTATCCAGCGCCAGTACATGATGGCGGGTCTTGCCGTATTCGCAGCTGCCCTGGCCGCTGGCATCGGTGGAAATCATGCCGCCGATGGTGGCCCGATTGGAGGTGGACAGTTCGGGGGCGAAAAACAACCCGTGGGGTTTCAGAGCGGCGTTCAACTGGTCCTTGACCACCCCGGCCTGCACCCGCACCCGCCTGGCCGCCACGTCGATCTCGAGGATCTGGTTCATGTGGCGGGAAACGTCCACCACGATGCCGTCGGTCAGCGATTGGCCATTGGTGCCGGTGCCGCCACCTCTGGGGGTCAGCACCACTTCCCGGTGGGGCAGCTCGGCAGCCAGCTTGGCCAGGCGCTCCAGGTCTTCGGCGTGCCTGGGGAAGACCGCTGCCTGGGGCAAGCGCTGATAAATCGAGTTGTCGGTGGCCAGCACGGTGCGGTTGGCGTAGTCCGGGGCGATTTCGCCCTCGAAACCGCGGGCGCGCAGGGCGTCGAGGAAGCGGACGTAGTGGCCCTTCAAACGTTCAGCGGGGGCCGTGCGGGTATCCAGGGATGCAATCATGGTGAATCGAGCCGTCACTGCTGGGAGCGAATAGGGGAATAGCGTACTTTACCCCAGCTACTCCAGGCGTGCATCTTGCCTGGCCGCTGGCGCTGGCGAGACCGTGAGAGAGCGCCGGCGAGCGGCCATGAAAAAGCGCCCGCCGCCATGGGCGGTGGGCGCTTGAAGGGCATGTCTTGACGCGCATGCCCTGACGTTCATGTCGCTATCAGGTGCGGCTGTTGTTGTAGGTCTCTTCGTTGAGCTCGCCTTCGCTTTTCCCCACCAGGGTGGTGACCATCAGGTCGCCCGCCACGTTCACGCTGGTGCGGGCCATGTCCAGGATGCGGTCGATACCGGCAACGACGGCGATGGCTTCCAGCGGCAGGCCAATCTGCGCCATCACGATCGACAGCATGATCAAGCCTGCGCCAGGCACCCCAGCGGTGCCAATCGAGGCCAGGGTGCCGGTAGCGACGATCATGGCGTAATCCACCATGGTGAGGTCCGTGCCGGTCATCTGGGCAATGAACAGTACCACCACCCCTTGGTAAAGCGCCGTGCCATCCATGTTGATGGTGGCCCCTACCGGCAGCACGAAGCCCGAGACGCCTTCCGAAACCCCCAGATTTTTCTGGGCACAGCGAATGGACACCGGCAGCGTGCCCGCCGACGACGCCGAGGAAAACGCCACGACGATGGCGTCCAGGCTGCCTTTCAGATAGCGCACCGGGTTCAGGCGGCCAATCAGCGAAATGAACCCGGAGTAGACCACCAGCACGTGCAGGATGCTGGCCAGATAGACCACGCCAATCAGCTTGGCCAGCGGCAGCAGGATCTCCAGCCCGTATTGCCCGGAGACGTGGGCGATCAAGCCGAACACGCCAAACGGGGCAAACGCCATGACCAGCCCGGTCAGCTTGTACATGGCTTCGGCGAAGCTGTCGAAGACCTTCATGACCGGCTCGCCTTTCTCACCGATCAGCGTCAGCGAGATGCCCAGGCCAATGGCAAACACGATGATTTGCATGATGTTGCCGTTGGCCAGCGCATCGATGGGGTTGCGCGGCACCAGATTGATCAGAATGGACATCAGCGATGGCGCCTCGTTGGGCGACACCTCTGCGTCGAAGCTCAACCCTACACCGGTGCCCGGCTGCAGCAGCGTCGACAGAATCAGGCCGATACTGATGGCAAAGGCCGTGGTCACCAGATACAGCGCGATGGTTCGCGCGCCGATACGGCCCATTTTCTGCGGATCGCGCATGGAGGTGATGCCCACCACCAGCGTCGAAAAGACCAGCGGCACGATCAGCATCATGATCGCGTTAATGAAAATATCACCCAGCGGCTTGAAGATGCTGGCCGTCTCGCCCAGCAACGCCCCGGCCAAGATACCCAGCGCCAGGCCCGCCAGAATTTTCTTCCACAGCGCGATACCGCGCCACCACGCAAACTTTCCCTGCTGTGCTGTTTCCTGCACTGCGATTCTCCTGTTAGGTCACCATTATTAGCGATTCGTAAAGCGAATCGTCGCGCACTCTACCACTTTTGGCTAATGGGGTGACCTATCAAGGCGCTGTTGCCATGGCTCCCGTCCGCGCTTTTGCCTACAATGGTCGCCTTTGTCGCGCCCTGGGCGGCGCGTGTCATTGAATTCTGGCCAAGGGATACCTCATGCTCGATCCGAAACTGCTGCGCGGTGATCTGGAGACGACGGCGCAACAACTGGCCCGGCGGGGCTTCGAACTCGATACAGCGGCACTGCAGGCGCTGGAGTCGCGCCGTCGTGAGTTGCAGACTCAGACCGAGCAGCTGCAAAACGAGCGCAACATGCGTTCCAAGGCGATTGGCAAGGCCAAGGCCAACGGCGAAGACATTCAGCCGCTGCTGGATGAAGTAAGTGACCTGGGCGACCGCCTGGACAAGGCCAAGAAAGAGTTGGCTGAGGTCCAGGAGGAGTGGGACGATGCCATCAGCGGTATTCCGAACCTGCCCCATGACAGCGTGCCGGAAGGCAAGAACGAAGACGACAACGTCGAGTTGCACCGCTGGGGCACGCCCCGTGAGTTCGACTTCGAGGTGCTGGACCACGTGGACCTGGGCAAGCGTTCGGGCTATCTGGATTTCGAACTGGCAGCCAAGCTGACCGGAGCGCGGTTTGCCGTCATGCGTGGGCCGATTGCGCGTCTGCATCGTGCACTGGCACAGTTCATGCTGGATACGCAAACCCAGCAGCATGGTTACGAAGAGTGCTATGTGCCCTACATGGTGAATCGCGATTCGCTGATGGGAACGGGGCAGCTGCCGAAATTTGGCGAAGACCTGTTCAAGCTCGTCGATGAGCGAGAGTACCACCTGATTCCCACCTCCGAGGTGCCGCTGACCAACTTTGTGCGCGACGAGATCGTCGAGCTGTCGGCGCTACCCATGAAGCTGACCGCGCACACGCCCTGTTTTCGCAGCGAGGCTGGTTCTCATGGGCGCGATACCCGGGGCATGATTCGTCAGCACCAGTTCGACAAGGTCGAAATGGTGCAAATCGTCGAGCCCGACAAGAGCTACGCGGCGCTGGAGGAGATGCGCGAGCATGCCGAGGCGATCCTGCAGGCTCTGGAACTGCCTTACCGGGTCGTGACGCTCTGCACAGGGGATATGGGCTTTGGGGCAGCGAAAACCTACGACCTGGAAGTGTGGCTGCCCAGCCAGAACACCTACCGGGAAATTTCGTCGGTCTCCAACTGCGAAGACTTCCAGGCGCGTCGCATGCAGGCCCGCTACCGCCACCCGGATTCGAAAAAGCCGCTGTTGCTGCATACGTTGAACGGCTCTGGATTGGCGGTAGGGCGGTGCCTGCTGGCGGTATTGGAGAACCACCAGCAGGCCGATGGCTCGATTAGCGTGCCGGCGCCTCTTCAGCGCTATCTGGGCGGTCAGGAGCGTCTTGCCCTGTAATGGCCCACTCGACGTTCACGCCAGCATCGATGCGAATGGTGCCGGGGCGATAGTCGCTGGCTGAGCCGCTACCCACGGCGTCACTCTCGGCCCGCATGGCCATCATGCGTGGCTGGAAGATGGGCGCCTGGGTCTCTTCGATACGCTGGACATGGCCCAGCTCCACACCCAGGGTGGTGGCCATCAGATCGGCCTTGTGACGGGCCTTCTCCAGTGCCTTGGTCAATGCCTCATCGGTGGCGGCGTCGCGGTCGTGCAGGTCAAACTGCACGCCATCCAGGGCATTGACCCCCGCGCCGATCAGCGCGTCCAGCACATCCCCCAACTGTTCTACGTCAGCCAGTTCGACGCTGAACGGGCGTTCGAGACGCGTACGCATCAGGTTCTCCTGCTCGCCGTCGTCACTACGCGGGCCTGCCACGTACTCGGGGTAGACGTTGAGCGAGCCCGCCGTGATGGCGCGCTGCTCGATGCCCGCTTCCTCGATGGCCGCAATCAGCTCACTGGCGCGCTGCTCCAGGCGCTGCCGGGCGTCGCTCAGCTCATCGCTTCGGGTATCTTCCAGGGCAGACACGGCAGAGGTGTTTTCCCACAGGCGTGCGCTGAGCGTCGCCTTGTCGGGCTCGACTTCGACCCACGACTGCGCTTGCACGAAGACGCCAGGGGGAGGGGGGGCCGCCTGGGTGATGGGGGCGACCAACAGTGCGAGCAAGGCGCCTCCCAACACGCCATGACGAAGGCGTTTGACAGGGTGGCGCAGCCGATTGACGGAGTTGAGCTGGGTGTTCATGGAGTCACTTCCTTGCTGAGAGAGCCAATGTGTTGTGAGAGCGAATGTGGGTCATTACCCGCAGCTTTGAAGCAGAGATACACGGAAAGTTCACAGGCTAATGAGTCGTGATGACGTCTTTCTCAATAGATGCACGGTTTGTGCATTGTCACGCCAGCAGCCATTATGTACGGATAACATGCTAAGGATCAGGCTATGTCGAAGTTGTCAGATGAGGATTATCGCAGTATTCCACTTAACGCTACCCTGGCGCTGGCCGCGCTGGTGGTCATCGTTGCCGGAATGAAAGTAGGTGCCGATCTGCTGGTACCTTTGCTATTGGCGGTGTTCATTGCGGTGGTGTGCACGTCGCCAGTGCAGTGGCTGCATGGCTGGGGGCTGAGCCGGCGTACGGCAGCCATGCTGACGCTGCTGGTGCTACTGGCCTTCATTTCCCTGATTGGCCTGCTGGTGGTCAACAGCTTCGGCACTTTCGTGGAAGCGCTGCCGGACATCGAGGCGCGCTTGTACGAGCATTACTGGAATTTGCTCAATACGCTGGCGTCCCATGGCTTGGCGATCAACCCGGAACAGCTGAGTTCGGCGTTTGCCATGGAAGACGATGGCTCATGGGTTGCCCTGCTGCTGGGAGAGCTGGGCTCGCTGTTCATGCAGGGCACCATCGTGGCGCTGTTGGTGATCTTCATGCTGTTCGAGACGCTGCACTTTCGTGACAAGGTCTCGCGCGCGTTGGAAAACCCTGCGCCTAGCCTGAAACGTTTCAGCGAGTTCAGCTTGACCCTGAAGCGCTATCTGGCCGTGAAGACGGTCATCAGCCTGGCCACCGGTGTTCTGGTGTGGCTTTCCTGCCTGATGGTAGGGGTCGATTTCCCGCTGCTCTGGGGGGTGCTGGCCTTTGCCCTCAACTTCATTCCCAACATTGGCTCTGCTCTGGCGGCCATTCCTCCTGTCTTGCTGCTGCTGGTGTCTCAGGATGGCGGTGTGCTGCAGGCATTCATGCTGGCGTCGGCCTATTTGGTCATCAACTTCATTCTGGGCAATCTGGTCGAGCCGCGGGTCATGGGGCAGGCGCTGGGGCTATCCACCTTCGTGGCGTTTCTTTCCCTGGTGGTATGGGGCTGGATTTTCGGCGCGGCGGGTATGTTGCTGTCGGTAGTGCTGACCATGACGCTCAAGATTGCCTTGGACAGTCATCCACAAACGCGCTGGATGGCGCACCTGTTAGGGCCTGGCAAGCAGCGCCGTTCGACTCTTCAGCCGGGCGATGCGCGGCGGCCACCGCTGAAGCGGGACAAGCAGGAGCAGTAGGGCAGGCAAGGGCGGGAGGGGCAATCACCGCTGGCGAGGCCAGCGGTGATTGGAAGTGCTCAGGCGTTCTGGTCGATGAACTGAGTCAGTTGCGACTTGGACTGCGCGCCGACCAGCGAAGCGACCTTGGTGCCCGACTTGAACAGCATGACCGTGGGCACGCCACGTACACCCTGCTCAGCGGCAATTTCCGGTGCATCGTCTACGTTGACGCTGACGACTTTCAGATTGTCGCCGCGCTCGGCAGCGACTTCATCGACCACAGGTGCCATGACTTTACATGGGCCGCACCAGGGGGCCCAGAATTTGAGCAGGACAGGCTGTTCGGCGTTGAGGACTTCTTGCTCAAAATTGGCGTTGGTGACATCAACATTGTTAGCCATTTGCTTCTCCCGTTTGCGTTGCTCTTGCAGTTACGTTGCCTCAAATGGAGCAACGGTCTATACGCGATTTACCAGCGCTCTTTCACCGCGCCAAGTTGCCAGATGTTAGCGGTCACGGCGGATGCTGGCAAATTCCAGATGCGTTTTGCGCTGAAATAGAAAAAATTAATGGATGCTGATAGTGATGATTTTTTATACTATATGGGAATTATAGATCGTTTTTTTATTCACAATTATGCTCGTTGAGCGTCATGCTCCGAGCATCGGGCAGGTACGCAGTGGCAGCAGCGCGGGGCGTTTTGGAACGTTTCCCGGCATCGAACATTAGGTGAGGATATGAAGCTACAGCAACTTCGCTATATCTGGGAAGTCAATCGACATAACCTGAATGTGTCAGCAACTGCCCAGAGTCTGTTTACCTCTCAGCCAGGTATTTCCAAGCAGATTCGCCTGCTGGAAGACGAATTGGGCGTGGAGATCTTTGCTCGCAGTGGCAAGCATCTCACGCGTGTCACCCCCGCTGGCCAGTCGATCATCGAACTGGCCGGGCAAGTGCTCAAGCTTGCCGAAAACATCAAGCAGGTAGCCCAGGAGCACAGCGACGAGCGCCGTGGCAGCCTGGCCATCGCTACTACGCATACCCAGGCCCGCTATGCCTTGCCACCCATCATCAGCGAATTCACGCTCAAGTACCCAGACGTGGCGCTGCACATGCAGCAGGGTACGCCCAAGCAAATTGCCCAGATGGTGAGTGAAGGGCAGGCGGACTTTGCCATTGCCACCGAGTCACTGGAGCTGTTTACCGACCTGGTGTTGCTGCCCTGCTACCGCTGGAATCGCTGCATACTGGTACCCAAGGAGCACCCGCTCGCTTCGCTGGAGGGGCCGCTCACCCTTGATGCTCTGGCCGAGTATCCCTTGGTGACCTACGTCTTTGGCTTCACCGGGCGCTCGCAGCTGGACGATGCCTTCAAGGCCAAGGGGTTGACCCCCAACGTCGTGCTGACGGCTGCCGATGCCGACGTCATCAAGACCTATGTGCGCCTGGGCATGGGAGTGGGCATCGTGGCCCATATGGCGGTGGACCCTACGCAGGATGACGACCTGGTGGCGCTGGACGCCAGCCACTTGTTTGCCAGCTCCACCACCAAGATCGGCATTCGTCGTGGCACGTTCATGCGCGGGTACATGTATGACTTCCTGGCGCGCTTTGCCCCCCACCTGACCCGCGACCGAGTGGATGAAGCGCTCACGGCAGGGCCCCGCCATGAGCACGCGCTGTTCGAAGGTGTCGAACTCCCCGAATATTGAGCGCGGCCAGCGATTCAGGGTTGATAAACCAACTCACCGTTCTGTTCACCGACTAACTCACCGCCCTGTTCACCGCCCCCATGGTGTGGTGAACAGGACGGTGAGTTCGTCAGGTGACTATATCAATATCAATGCTGCAGGTGCAGCCCACATTCGCGTTTCTCTTCCACCTTGGTGGGGTCGAAGTAGTCGAAGTTGTTGGGCAGGTCATGGGCCTGCAGGTATTCGTACATGTCCTTGGCGGTCCACTTCAGTAGCGGCGCCACTTTCAGCAGGCCGTCGCTGTTGCGACTAACGGACTGCATCTTGGCTCGCTCCGGCGTGTCTTCGGCGCGCAGGGCGGTGAACCAGATGTCGGGCCGCATGGTGGCCAGGGCGCGCTCGAACGGCTCGATCTTCACTTCCTGAGTGAACGCCGCATGGCGCGGGTCGTCGATGCCCGGCATGGGGCCGTCCAGGGCCTCCCGGTGCGCGCGGGTGCGCTGGGGTAAAAAGCTCACCAGGTTGAGGTCGAGCCGTCGAATCACGTCATCGGCAAACCGGTAGGTAGCCTCGGTGTTGTAACCGCTGTCCATCCAGACAATAGGGATATCAGGGCGAACCTGCGTCACCATGTGCAGAATCACGGCTTCGAACGGGCGGAAATTGGTGGTGCAAATAGGGCGCTCGCCCTGACGAAACGCCCACTCGATCAACCCTTGCGGGTCGTTGGCGTACTCTTGATGAATGGCTTCGAGAGCTGAGGACATGCTGTTTCCTGTTGAAAAGCGTGCGATGCCCTTAGGCTACCAAAGCCCTGTGCGGTGCCCCAATACCGTTTGGTTTGGGTTTTATATTCCTTTCTGATGTAACAATGCTTCTTTGTTATTCCAAAGCGCTGATCTATTCCAGTGCACCGATCAGGTGACGGATCTTGTCGAGGGTTTCCGTGTACTCCTCGTCTGCCTGAGAGTCGGCGACCAGTCCGCCGCCGCCCCATACATGCAGGCTGCCATGATCGGCCAGCATGGTGCGAATGGCAATCGAGGTGTCCATGCTGCCGCGGGTGTCGATATAGCCCAGGCTTCCGCAATAGACGCTACGCTGGCAGGGTTCCAGCTCATCGATGATCTGCATGGCGCGTATTTTGGGTGCGCCGGTGATCGAGCCGCCGGGGAAGGCCGCCGTGAGCAGCGAAAGCGGTGAGTGTGCGGGCGCCAACTCCCCCTGAACGACGCTGACCAGATGGTGCACGTTGGGGTAGCTTTCCAGTTGGCAAAGCTGCGGCACACGTATCGAACCGGGGGTGCATACCCGCCCGAGATCGTTACGCAGCAGGTCGACGATCATCACGTTCTCGGCTCGATCCTTGGAGCTGTCGAGCAGCTCCTCGGCTAGCGCCTGGTCTTTTGCGGGCGTATCGCCGCGGGGTCTGGTGCCCTTGATGGGGCGAGTTTCGACACGGCCATCACGGCACTGAATGAAGCGCTCGGGCGACAGCGACAGCACCGCCTGGCCCTGCCAGGCCATATACCCCGAGAAAGGCGTCGGTGTGGCGTGTCGCAGCTGCAGATAGGCTTGCCACTCATCCCCTTCGTAGCGGGCAGAGAAGCGCTGTGCAAGATTGATCTGGTAGCAGTCACCAGCGCGGATATAGCGCTGTACGGCCTCGAAGCGCTCGGTATATTCGGCCTGGTTGAGCTGGGCCTTGAACGGCTGCGTCAGCGTGAAAGGCTCGCCTGCTGGCGGGGCTGCTTCCAGCCAGGCCAGCACCTCTCGACGGCGCGCATCGCTGGCTACCAGCCAGGCTTGTCGGGTGACGTGGTCAAAGGTGATGCACCAGTCATACAGGCCCAGGCGGGCCAGCGGCAGTTGGGTGGCGGGCGGGTGCTGGCTGGGCACCGAACAGCCTTGGCGGCCCAGGTCGTAGCTCCAGTAGCCGATCAAGCCGCCCAGAAAGGGCAGGTCGCTGTCGAGAGCGGGCGCGGGAAGCTGTTCCAGCAGCCACTGCTGTTGCGCCGTGCTGTCATCGTCGAGATGAGCTGGCAGCGTCAACGTGGTGGAGCTGAGCTGTGCTTGGCGGTTTGCGAAGATTTCCAGCGTGGCCAGCGGGTCGCTGCTGAGAATGTCGTAACGGCCGCTGGTGGCCACGGGTCGGCCACTGTCCAGCAGCACCGCCCCTGGCCGTTGCCGTAATCGGGCAAAGGTGGCCAGCGGGTCAGAGAAATAGGGCAGAGCGGATATCGTCAACGCCGTTGTCATGAAGCAAACGCCAATCCGGAAAGGGCGGCACATTTTAGGGTGCTCGCGCCAAGGACACCAGCCGCGTTTATCGACGGCGTTCTCACGTAAGCAGGCGGTGAGAGGATGCCGCACAAGAGATTGTAGACATTTGTGCAGGAGGTCTCGTCAGGCGTGCAACGAAAGGTGAATAAAAACGCTTATTTTCCGAGGTTGACGTCAGAAAAGGGGAGGGCTAAAGTTTCATCATTCCTTAATTGTCGACAATTAGCCATGACCTTACTTGCTTCCACTTCACCACTGCCGGACGGCGACGCCAGCGACGTCGTCTCGCCAGAAGTACGCACACTGGCCGAGCGTGTGTTTCACCAGTTGCAAAGCGCCATTGTCCGTGGGGAACTGGCACCCGGCAGCAAAATCACCGAGCCTGGGCTCTCGAAGACCTACGGTATCTCTCGGGGGCCGCTGCGCGAGGCCATGCGGCGTCTCGAAGCGCACCGGTTGATCGAGCGCGTGCCCCATGTGGGCGCCCGGGTCGTCAAGCTCTCCATGAAAGAGCTGCTGGAGCTTTTCGACGTGCGCGAGGCGCTGGAAAGCATGGCGGCGCGGCTGGCGGCCGAGCACATGTCTGCCCAGGAAATCCAGGGGCTGCGAGACGTTCTGGCGCTGCACGAAAGCCAGAGCGACCTCAAGCGTGGGGAAGCCTATTACCAGCGCGAAGGCGATCTCGATTTCCATTATCGCATCGTTCAGGGCAGCCACAACAAAATGTTGATGAACCTGCTGTGTGACGACCTCTACTACCTGGTGCGCCTCTATCGCACGCAGTTCAGCGCCAGTGGTACCCGCCCTCAGCGGGCGTTCGTGGAGCACCACCGGATTGTCGATGCCATCGAGGCCGGCGATGCCGAGCTGGCCGAGCTGTTGATGCGTCGCCATGTCAGCGCGTCACGGGCGAACGTGGCAGACCGCTACGCCGCCATTCTTGAACAACAAACAACAACCGAAGACAGGAGCTGATGTCATGACCGCTTCATCCACTTCTCGCCTGAGCCCCGGTGGGCGCTTTCGTGCCGCGCTGGAAGCCCAGCGCCCGCTGCCCATCCTGGGCACCATCAATGCCTATACGGCCATGATGGCTGAACGCGTGGGGCACCAGGCCATTTACCTCTCCGGCGGCGGCGTGGCCAATGCCTCCTTCGGCCTGCCGGATCTGGGCATGACGACCATGAACGATGTGGTCGAGGATGCACATCGCATCTGTGCTGCCACGGAGCTTCCGCTGCTGGTGGATATCGATACCGGCTGGGGCGGCGCGTTCAACATTGCGCGCACCGTGAAAGAGATGCAGCGCGCCGGAGTCGCCGCAGTGCATCTTGAAGATCAGGTCGCTCAGAAGCGCTGTGGTCATCGCCCCAACAAGGCGATCGTTTCCCAGCAGGAGATGGTGGACCGCATCAAGGCTGCGGCCGATGCGAAGCTGGATTCGGATTTCTATCTCATTGCACGCACCGATGCCTTCCAGAAAGAGGGGCTCGATGCCGCCATCGAGCGCGCCAACGCCTGTGTGGAAGCGGGAGCCGACGCCATCTTCGCCGAGGCCGTGCATACCCTCGACGACTATCGCGCCTTCTGCCAGCGCGTCAATGCGCCGATTCTGGCCAATATCACCGAGTTTGGCGCCACGCCGCTGTTCAGCCAGCAGGAGCTGGGGGACGTTGGCTGTCGAATGGTGCTCTATCCACTGTCGGCTTTCCGCGCCATGAACGCGGCGGCCCTGAAGGTTTACCAGAGCATTCTGGAGCATGGCCATCAGCGCGAGGTGGTCGACACCATGCAGACACGCGATGAGCTGTACGACTTCTTGAATTACCACGATTTCGAACAGAAGCTCGATGCGCTGTTCGCTGAACAAAAAGACGCTTGAGTGCGCAGGCAATACACCTAATAACAGTGACAATACTGAGTACGTCAGGAGACTACCATGGCTGATAAACCGCTAGCAGGTGCAGGATTACGTGGGCAGAGTGCGGGCTCGACGGCGCTGTGTACCGTGGGTAAAACCGGTTCCGGCTTGACCTATCGCGGCTTCGACATCAAGGAGCTGGCTGAGAAGGCCAAGTTCGAAGAAGTAGCGTACCTGCTGCTCAAGGGCAAGCTGCCCAATCAGGCGGAGCTCGATCATTACATTACCAAGCTGAAAGGTCTGCGTGGGCTGCCCGAGGCCCTGAAGACGGTGCTCGAGCAGATTCCCAAGGACGCCCATCCCATGGATGTGATGCGTACCGGTGCCTCCATGCTGGGCAATCTGGAAACCGAAGAGAGCTTCGATCAGCAGCAGGACGTGGCGGATCGGCTGCTGGCAGTGCTGCCGTCGATCATCTGCTACTGGTACCGCTTCAGCCACGACGGCGTGCGCATCGACACCCAGACCGATGATGACTCGGTGGGCGGTCACTTCCTGCACATGCTGCGTGGTGAGCCCGCTTCCGAGCTGCATGCTCGGGTCATGAACGTCTCGCTGATTCTCTATGCCGAGCACGAATTCAATGCCTCCACGTTCACCGCGCGGGTGTGTGCCTCGACGCTGTCGGATATGCACTCCTGTGTCACGGGGGCGATTGGCTCCCTGCGCGGCCCGCTGCACGGTGGCGCCAACGAGGCGGCCATGGCGATGATCGAGCACTGGCGCTCGCCCGAAGAAGCCGAGCAGGAGATGCTCGGCATGCTGGAGCGCAAAGAGAAGATCATGGGCTTTGGTCATGCCATCTATCGTGAGTCCGACCCGCGCAATGCGATCATCAAGGAGTGGTCGAAGAAGCTGGCGGACGACGTCGGCGACACCGTGCTCTACCCGGTATCGGTACGTTGCGAAGAGGTCATGTGGCGGGAGAAGAAGCTGTTCTGCAATGCCGATTTCTTCCACGCCAGCGCATACCACTTCATGGATATTCCGACCAAGCTGTTCACGCCCATCTTCGTCATGTCGCGGCTGACCGGCTGGGCCGCCCACGTGTTCGAGCAGCGTGCCAATAACCGCATTATTCGCCCCAGCGCCGACTACATCGGCCCGGAGAAGAGCGAATGGGTGCCCATTGAAGCCCGTGACTAGGCGTTTGGCTCTGTGACCAAGTGAGAGGCATCATGAACACGAATTATCGCAAGCCGCTGCCGAATGTGTCGGTGGCGGGCGCACCAGTGGACTTTTTCGATACGCGCCAGGCCGTCGAGGAGATCCAGCCCGGTGCCTATGCCCAGTTGCCCTATACGTCTCGGGTGCTGGCCGAGCAGCTGGTTCGGCGCTGTGATCCGGCGCTGCTGACCGACGCCCTCAAGCAACTGATCGAGCGCAAGCAGGAGCTGGACTTTCCCTGGTACCCGGCCCGGGTAGTGTGCCATGACATCCTGGGCCAGACCGCGCTGGTCGACCTTGCCGGGCTGCGCGACGCCATTGCGGAGAAGGGCGGTGACCCTGCCAAGGTGAACCCGGTGGTGCCGACGCAGCTGATCGTCGACCACTCGCTGGCCGTGGAGCACGCCGGTTTCGAGAAGGACGCCTTCGAGAAGAATCGTCAGGTGGAAGATCGGCGTAACGACGACCGCTTTCACTTCATCAACTGGACCAAGCTGGCGTTCGAGAACGTCGACGTGATTCCTCCCGGCAACGGCATCATGCACCAGATCAACCTGGAAAAGATGTCTCCGGTGGTGCAGTGCCGCCCTGATGAGCAGGGCGTGCAGGTGGCCTACCCGGACACCTGCGTGGGCACCGACAGCCACACGCCCATGGTGGACGCGCTGGGCGTGATCTCCGTGGGGGTCGGGGGGCTGGAAGCCGAGAGCGTGATGCTGGGGCGCGCCTCCATGATGCGCTTGCCCGATATCGTGGGTGTCGAGCTGACGGGTAAGCTGCAGCCCGGTATCACTGGCACCGACATGGTGCTGGCGATTACCGAGTTCCTGCGCCGCGAGCGCGTGGTCGGTGCCTATCTGGAGTTCTTCGGGGAAGGTGCCGACGCGCTGTCGGTGGGAGATCGGGCGACCATCTCCAACATGACCCCGGAGTACGGTGCCACGGCGGCGATGTTCTATATCGACGACCAGACCATCGACTACCTCAAGCTGACCGGCCGCGACGATGAGCAGGTAGCCCTGGTGAAGGCCTACGCCCAGCATACCGGGCTCTGGGCCGATGACCTGACGCAGGTTGTCTACGAGCGCATCCTGCGCTTTGACCTGTCCAGCGTGACGCGTACCCTGGCGGGGCCTTCCAACCCCCATGCCCACCTGCCTACCACGGAGCTTGCCAAGCGCGGCATTGCCGTCGGGCTGGACAAGGCTCGGGAAGAGGAGGCCGCAGGCAAGATGCCCGATGGGGCGGTGATCATTGCGGCCATCACCAGCTGCACCAATACGTCCAATCCACGCAACATGGTGGCGGCAGGCCTGATTGCCCGAAACGCCAACCGCCTTGGCCTGACCCGCAAGCCGTGGGTCAAGACCTCGCTGGCTCCGGGGTCGAAGACGGTCAAGATGTACCTGGAAGAAGCCGAGCTGATGGGCGAGCTGGAAGCGCTGGGCTTCGGCGTGGTGGCATACGCCTGCACCACCTGCAACGGCATGTCCGGCGCATTGGAGCCGAGTATCCAGGAGGAGATCATTCGTCGCGATCTCTATGCCACGGCGGTGCTGTCGGGTAACCGCAACTTCGATGGGCGTATCCACCCTTACGCCAAACAGGCGTTTCTGGCCTCGCCGCCACTGGTGGTGGCCTATGCCATTGCGGGCACCATCCGTTTCGATATCGAGCAGGACGTGCTGGGTCACGACGCCCAGGGCCATCCGGTCACCCTCAAGGACATCTGGCCGGAAGACAGCGAAATCGATGCCATCGTCAAGGCGTCGGTGAAGCCGGAGCAGTTCCGTGAAACCTACATTCCCATGTTCGACCTGGACAAGCGTGCCGGACCTCAGGTGAGCCCCCTCTACGAGTGGCGCCCGCAGAGCACCTATATCCGGCGGCCTCCCTATTGGGAGGGCAACATGGCCCGGGAGCGGGGGCTGAAAGGCATGCGCCCGCTGGCCATCCTGCCGGACAACATCACCACGGACCACCTGTCGCCGTCCAATGCCATCCTCATGGACAGCGCCGCTGGCGAGTATCTGCATGCCATGGGTTTGCCGGAGGAGGACTTCAACTCCTACGCCACCCATCGCGGCGACCACCTGACCGCCCAGCGGGCCACTCTGGCCAATCCCAAACTCTTCAATGAGATGGTGCACGACGAACAGGGCAAGGTCATGCAAGGCTCGCTGGCGCGTATCGAGCCGGAAGGCACCGTGACCCGCATGTGGGAAGCCATCGAAACCTATATGGCGCGCAAACAGCCGCTGATCATCATCGCGGGTGCCGACTATGGCCAGGGGTCGTCTCGGGACTGGGCGGCCAAGGGCGTGGCTCTGGCCGGGGTCGAAGCGATCGTGGCAGAGGGCTTCGAACGTATCCACCGCACCAATCTGGTGGGGATGGGCGTGATGCCGCTGCAATTCGAGGAGGGCACGACTCGGAAAACGCTGGCGCTGGATGGCACCGAAATCTACGACGTGGAAGGAACGCCTGCACCCAGAGCCCAACTGACGCTGGTGATCCATCGCCAGCAGGGGGCTGTGGAGCGTGTGCCGGTGGTGTGCCGTCTGGACACCGCCGAGGAGGTCACCATCTACTCCGCCGGTGGTGTGCTTCAGCGCTTTGCGCAGGATTTTCTGGAATCCAGCGCCGCTGTCTAGCCGCGTTGTCCCAGCGTAGCACCGGAAGGGAAAGCCCAACGAGTGAACATCGACGGCCTGACGCGTGTCAGGCCGTTGTCAGGAGAGTGACCATGGCGCACGCAGCGCAGATGAGTATTCCCGCCACCTACATGCGAGGTGGCACCAGCAAAGGGGTGTTTTTCACCCTCAGTGACCTGCCTCCCGCTGCGCAGCAGCCGGGCGAGGCGCGAGACAGGCTGCTGTTGCGGGTGATGGGTAGCCCCGACCCCTATGAAAAACAGATCGATGGGATGGGCGGTGCCACGTCCAGCACCAGCAAGGCGGTGATTCTCTCGAAAAGTACTTCCCCGGAGCATGATGTGGATTACCTGTTTGGACAGGTGTCCATCGACAAGCCTTTCGTGGACTGGAGCGGCAACTGCGGCAACTTGTCTGCGGCGGTGGGGCCCTATGCCGTGGCCAATGGGCTGGTCGACCCCGCGCGGGTGCCTGAAAACGGCGTCGTGGAAGTGCGCATCTGGCAGGTCAACATACAGAAAACCATCGTTGCCCAGGTGCCGATCAGCCACGGCGCCGTTCAGGAAACCGGGGATTTCGAGCTGGACGGCGTCACTTTTCCTGCTGCCGAGATTCCTGTGGCGTTTCTGGATCCTGCCGACGGTGAGGGGGCGATCTTCCCCACCGGGCAGCCGGTGGATGAGCTGGAGGTGCCCGGCATCGGAGTGCTCAAGGCGACGCTGATCAATGCGGGTATTCCTACCGTGTTCATCGATGCGCAAGCCCTGGGCTACAGCGGCTGTGAGCTGCAAGAGGCGATCAACGGCGACTCGGATGCACTGGCCAGGTTCGAAAGAATACGCGCCCATGGGGCCGTCAAGATGGGGTTGATTACCCATGTGGACGAGGCCGCCAGTCGTCAGCACACGCCCAAGGTGGCGTTCGTGGCGCCACCGGCTGGCTATACGTCTTCCAGTGGGAAGCGGGTCGAGGCCGAGTCGATCGATCTGTTGGTCAGGGCGCTCTCCATGGGCAAGTTGCATCACGCCATGATGGGCACTGCGGCCGTGGCCATTGCCGCGGCAGCGGCCATTCAGGGGACACTGGTGAACCTGGCGGCAGGCGGCAGCGAACGGGAGTCGGTCACTTTTGGCCACCCCTCCGGCACGCTCAGGGTAGGCGCCAAGGCCAGCCTGGTGGAGGGACGCTGGCAAATCGATCAGGCGGTCATGAGCCGCAGTGCTCGGGTATTGATGGAAGGGCGAGTGCGTGTGCCTGGTGATGTGCTGTAATCGACGGCAGGCACTGCTTTGACCACCCTGGTGGCCACTTGCTGAGTGGTGCCCGTCACGGTATGGGCGTAAGGCTTGCCGTGACGGGCGGGGTGGTCATGGTGTCGCGTGTGATGTGATTAATCCTCTACCACGATCTGGTCGCGCATCCGGTCAACGGTGGCCGGACCAATGCCGCTGACCCGTGTCAGGTCGTCAGCGCTCTCGAAAGCGCCGTTGGTTTCGCGCTCCTCGATGATGGCGGCCGCCCGGCTGGGGCCAATGCCCGGCAGTTCCGCCAGCAGCTCGGCGTCGGCACTATTGACATTGATGGGGGCGATTGCCTGGGCCAGCGCGGCGCTGGACAAGCCCAGGCACAGTGACATCACGAGTGCGGCTAGAAATCCCTTGAACGTTTTCTGCATGTGAAGTACCTCATCGGTGTTGGTTCGTCGCTCGGCTCGCCAAGAGCCAAGCCTCCTTGATCGCCAGCATGACCGAATTGCTTGCGTCCTTAGTCAACTTAATCTTTTGGCGCGCCTCGCGCTGTAAGCCATTGCCGACAGTTTTTGTAATCCGTTTGCCATGAGGGATGTCGGTAATCGCTTACACAGCCGCGTGACGAGGGCTGTTACACTAGGCAAGCGGCAGACCGTCGCCCATTGAACGGGTTCGTGACAGACATGAACCTTTCCATTGTTGATCTAACGAGCACGGAGTAAGCGCGTGTCCACCGACTCACCTATCATCATTGCCCTTGATTACCCTTCGCTTGACGCGGCCCTGTGCATGGCTGACCAGCTCGATCCGGTGCGTTGCCGTGTGAAGGTCGGCAAGGAGCTGTTCACGCGCAGCGGCCCAGCAGTACTGGAGGCATTGCATGGTCGGGGCTTCGAGGTATTCCTGGACCTCAAGTTTCACGACATTCCCAACACCACCGCCAGTGCGGTGCAGGCGGCGGCAGAGCAGGGCGTGTGGATGGTCAATGTGCATGCCTCTGGTGGGCGCAAGATGATGGAGGCCGCGGCCCAGCGGCTGGCGGAGCATCGTTTGAAGACGCACTTGATAGCCGTCACCGTGTTGACCAGCATGCAGGAAGAGGATTTGGCCAGCGCCGGCGTGAGCGGCGGGATCGATGCCCAGGTGGATCGTCTCGCGGCGTTGACACATGCCAGTGGTTTGGCGGGAGTGGTGTGTTCTGCCCACGAGGCGGCACCTCTGAAGGCTCGGTATGGCGATGCCTTCCTCAAGGTGACGCCGGGAATTCGTCCCCATTTCGCCGCAGCCAATGACCAGCAGCGGATCATGACGCCTGCAGAAGCCATGCAGGCCGGTAGCACTCATCTGGTCATCGGCAGGCCGGTCACTCAGGCAGAAGACCCGATGGCGGCATTGGTCGCTATCGAAAGCGAGCTGGCGAGCGTCTGAGGCTGGATGCGAGCGGCTATTCGCCCTGAACGCCCGTGACGGGTTTGATGGTGCCCCAGCGTCTGCAGCTGGGGCACTGCCAGCTCAGGCTGTCGCTGTTGAAACCGCAGCGGCGGCAGCGGTGACGATGTCGGTCGGACAGCAGCTGGTCAGTGTGGTGCTTGAGCAGCAGCAAGCGTGTGTCGGGAGAAGCTTTGCCGGACAGTTTCTCGCTTTCGAGATAAAGATCCACCAGATAGTCGAGGCCACCCAGGCTCGGCGCTTCTCGTAACCACGTGCCGATCCGTTCGATGGCGTTGTCGACTCCTTCTCGTTGGTGGATCAGGGCCCCCAGGGTAATCATGACGCTGGTGTAGGGGGCTTGCCCCAACAGCCGATACAGGTGGTTTTCCAGGCCGTCCAGGTCATCGTTGCGGGTATAGGCCCGTTGCAGGACCGGCAGCATGGTGGGGACGTGGGCGATATCCTGTTGAGGTATATGGTCGAGCCGCTCGATGGCCTTGTCATGATGGCCGTTTTCCATATCGAGCTCGGCCAACAGCAGGGTAGCTCTGACGCAGCGCTCATCGAACTGCAGCGCTTTTTTCAGATGTTTGCGGGCCAGCGGGCGGCTTGCCTGGGCGATCTCCTGTTCTGCCAGTTCGCACAGCCAGTGGGCGGCGGGTCGGCGCATGGCAGGTTGCAGCTTCATCAGGGGCTGGGCGGTCTCCAGCGCTTCATGCCAGTCGTTTTCCCTTTCCAGCAGGTCGATCAGCAGTCGGCGCGCTTCCAGGCACAAAGGCTCGCTGCTCGAGTGATCGAGCACGCTGCGCAGCAGCCGCTGGGCGCGATCATGCACGCCCAGAGCGATGAAGTCTCGCGCCAGCTCCAGTTGAACGTGTTCGTTGGTCTCTGCCGACAGGGCGGGGCGGGCCAGCAGGTTTTGATGAATACTGACGGCCTTGTCGGCTTCACCGCGAGCGCGAAACAGCTTGCCCAGGGCAATATGTGTTTCTGCCGTCTCGCTATTGATGTCGAGGGCATGAATGAAGGTGTTGATGGCTTCGTCGGGCTGCTCGTTGAGCAGATAGTTCAACCCGACGAAGTACTCTCGAGATAGATCGGGTGGGCGTGACAAAGGGGCCTGCCGCTGGCGCCTGGTCGCATGTCTGACCCCAAGCGCAAAGCCCAGCACAATGGCGGTCAACAGCACGCCCAGCAGCACGGCATCTTGCATTTATGCCAGTTCCTTGAACTCCTGGGTGCGGAGGCGGTCGAGCTCCTTGCGCTGCTGCTTGTTGTGGCGTTCGCTACGCACCAGCTTGGCTCTCAGGCGTACGTACACGCCCAGCATGGCGATCATGCCGACCACCACGCCCAGCGTCAGCGTTGCCAGCAGCCAGACCGACAGCGAGACGGCAGGCAGCTCTGTCCAGATCAGGTTCAAGGCAATGGTCTGCTGGTTGTTGACGGCAAAAAGAATGCCGACCAGCAGCACTATCAGTAGAATGATGGCCAGAATCAGCCCTTTGATCCAACGCATGTGTGTTTCCTGGTTAGTGGCGTTCGCGGTAGTGCTATTGTGTCTGAGTCTAAGCGTGACGTCATCCCGAAGAACGTCGAAGGGGGCGTTTGCTCAGGCTCAATAGCCCAGCGCTCGGCTGGCGTCTACCTGTTCCCGCAGCTCTTTACCGGGCTTGAAGTGGGGGACATATTTGCCGTCCAGTTCTACCGGGTCGCCCGTCTTGGGGTTTCTGCCGGTGCGTGGCTCGCGGTAGTGAAGTGAAAAGCTGCCAAAGCCCCGTATTTCTACTCGCCCGCCGCTGGACAAGGCATCGGTCATATCATCCAGGATGATACGCACTGCCGTTTCGACTTCCTTGGCGGATAGCTCCGGTTGACGCATCGCGATTTGTTCGATTAGTTCAGACTTGGTCATCGGTTGGCTCCCTGCAAACGTTAAAGGCCGTTCTTGCGCATGCGACCTCGATACCATCGAAATCAGCATACTTCGCCAAACGGCATAAAACAATTCAGATAAAACAAGGTACTAGCTTGGTGAGCTCAAGGCTGAGTAACAGCATAGGCGAAGCCGGGCGCTGGCGCGACCCTGTCGCTCCGGTATACTGCCTTTTCATTCCCTTTACGTGGAGAAGTGGCGTTGAACGACGATACATCCCCAGCAGCTGTGCTGCGCAAGCGGCTCTATTGGCACTCCCGTCGTGGCATGTGGGAGTTGGACTTGCTGTTGATTCCGTTTCTGGAAGCACGCTTCGAGTCGCTCAGTCATGAGCAGCAACTGACCTATCAAAGGTTGATTGAAGAGGAAGACCAGGATCTGTTCGTCTGGCTGATGCACCGCGAGTGGCCGGAAGACCCGGAGTTGCGTCAAATGGTCCAAATGATCGTCGAACATGCAGAAACCACCGATAACGCTGCCTATCGTACGCTCTAACGTGGCCAGCGGCGTTCATGCAGCATTGTTGATGGGCTGCATGACGTTGCTGATGCTCCTCGTCAGCGCTGCTTGGATCGGGGCGGCCTTGGTAGTGGGGTTGGCGGTGTGGTGGGTCAGCCGCTGCCGTCAGCCGGCAGGAACATTGCAGCTCGTGCATACAGGGCAACACTGGGCGGCAAGCTGGTTGTTGCCTACTGGTGAACTGGGCCCTGAGCAGCCTGTGCG
The DNA here is from genome assembly GCF_007655045.1 of Halomonas sp. C22. NCBI lineage: Bacteria > Pseudomonadati > Pseudomonadota > Gammaproteobacteria > Oceanospirillales > Halomonadaceae > Halomonas > Halomonas sp. C22. The sequence continues at coordinate 144,116 of NZ_VBVC01000007.1, forward strand.
CTGTGACTATTTGGGGCCCTGGTTGGCGGGGCTGCGTGTCGGCAGCCAGCGTATCTGGATATGGCCTGACAGCCTGCCTGCCTCAGAGCAGCGCCAGCTGCGCCGCTGCCTGCACCGTCCTGGTCGTTAGCGCCTGGCGTTGGGCAGGTCGTCCAGCGTCAGTCGGGAAGGTTGGCTGTCTGGCTGGGCCGAGGGCCAATCGGTGGAGTAATGCAGGCCGCGTGACTCATGGCGTCGCAGGGCTGCCAGGGTGGTCAGCTGTGCCAGGGCCAGTGCCTGGCCAAGCTGAAGGCTGTCGGGGTGCTGCCGCTCAGGATCCAGCGCTTTCAGGTTCTGCGCCATGTTCTCCAGCGCCGCATGGGCGCTGTTCAAGCCCTGCTCGCTGCGCACGATGGAAACATGCTGGCTCATCACGCTGCGCATGGCGTGGCGCAGCTCGTCGAGGGCGTTCCGATCCACCTTGATGTATGCATCAATGGGCCTGTCAGCCAGCGCTTCAGATAGTTGGCAAGGCGCCGTCTGCGGCTGGCTGAGCAGATGCAGGGCGCAGCTGCGGGCGTAGACCAGGCACTCCAGCAGGGAGTTGCTGGCCATGCGATTGGCGCCATGCAAGCCGGTATAGGCGGTCTCGCCGATGGCGTAAAGGTTGGGCACGTCGGTTGCGCCTGCGCTGTTGGTGGCAATGCCGCCGCAGCTGTAGTGGGCGGCGGGTACGACGGGAATGGGTTCCCGGGTGATGTCGATGCCCCGTGAGGCGCAGTGGGCCAGAATAGTCGGGAAGTGGTGGCGTAGGTTGGTGTCGCCCAGGTGGCGCACGTCGAGCCAGACATGCCCCAGCGTGCCCCGCTGAATGTTGGCATCGATGGCGCGGGCCACGATGTCACGGGGGGCCAGTTCGGCACGCGCATCCAGCGCCAGCATGAAGCGTTCTCCCGCCTCGTTCAGCAGGTGGCCACCTTCTCCTCGCACGGCTTCGCTGATCAGAAACGCAGGGCCGTTGGGGTCGAACAGGCAGGTAGGGTGAAACTGCTGAAACTCCAGGTTGCACAGGGTGGCGCCCAGCTCGGCGGCCATCATCATGCCTTCTCCGCTGCTGGGGGCGGGGGTCGTCGTATGGCGATACAGGCCGCTGGCGCCGCCCGTTGCCAGTACGGTATGCGTAGCCAGCAGGTGGTGAAGATTGCCGCCGCTGTCGATGCCCAGTGCGCCCAGGCAGTGGCCAGAGGCGTTCTGGAGCAGGTGCAGAATGGTCAGGTCGCTGCGCTGGGTGATGTTGGGGTGGGCAGCGACTTTATCCAGCAGCGTATCGACCACGGCGCGACCCGTGGCATCGTCGGCATGGATGATGCGTCTTGCGTTATGGCCGCCCTCTCGGGTGAGGTGAAAGGGGTAACGGGCGCCGGGGTCCGGGTCTGGGGTAAACGGCACGCCATTGTCGATGAGCCACTGAATGGCCTGGGGGCCGTGGTCGACCGTAAAGCGTACGGCCGCTTCATCGCACAGGCCGTCACCGGCAATGAGCGTGTCCTGGACATGGTCTTCGAGCTGGTCGTCGGGTGACAGGACGGCAGCAATCCCGCCCTGGGCCCAGCGGCTGGCCCCTTTGTCGTCCTGGGCGGGGCGCACCAGCAGCACCGAGCGTTGGTCGGCCACTTCCAGTGCCAGCGTCAAGCCGGCGACGCCCCCACCAATAATGACGATGTCGGATGTTGACGTGCTCATTGGGCCCGCTCCTCCATGACTTACAAGTACAAGTGGGTGGCTAGCGTCGCCATCGTTCGCTCGGCATCATAGCGCGACTGAGGATGTCGGGCGATGCATCGACAACAGGAAGAGATGGTAGGCGGTGGCCAGACACAAAAAAAGCCGCGTCGATCAGATGATCTCGCAGCGTCGTCGTCTTTCATATTGGTGCCCGGAGCCGGACTTGAACCGGCACGGAGTTACCTCCGAGAGATTTTAAGTCTCTTGCGTCTACCAATTTCGCCATCCGGGCAGTGTGTCGAAGAGATCGATACACTGGGAAATGGAGGCTGGAGTCGGAATCGAACCGGCGTACACGGAGTTGCAGTCCGCTGCATAACCACTCTGCCATCCAGCCTGACAAGTCATTGGATTGAACCAAATTGGAGCGGGAAAGGAGATTCGAACTCCCGACCCTCGCCTTGGCAAGGCGATGCTCTACCACTGAGCTATTCCCGCTTGACTCGAGGGCGAATTATACGCATCGCCCAGCGATTGTCAATCAATCAATTCGTTAAGTGCTTAAAAAAGCGAGCTTACCCAGCCTACATCGAACGACTGAGGTGCGGCCAGGCGGCGCGCAGGTACTGGATCATGGACCACAGGGTCAGGGTCGCTGCTGCATACAGTATGACCACGCCCAGCAGCGCAACGTCGTGTCCGGGCGGGAAGGCGAGCAAGACGAGAATGGCGACCATCTGCAGCGTGGTCTTGAGCTTGCCGATCCACGACACGGCCACCATGCCGCGTTTGCCCATTTCGGCCATCCACTCCCGAAGGGCGGAAATGACGATTTCTCGACCGATGATGACCAGAGCGGGGAGCGTCAATACCAGCGTGTCGAAGCGCTCGATGAGCAGCGCCAGTGCCACTGCGACCATCAGCTTGTCGGCCACCGGGTCCAGAAATGCGCCAAACGGTGTCGATTGGTTCCAGCGGCGGGCAAGATAGCCGTCCAGCCAGTCCGTCACCGATGCCAGGGCAAACAGCCCGGCCGCCATTGGCATGCTCCAGCCAAAGGGCAGGTAAAAGAGCACTACCAGAAGTGGGATGAACGCGATTCGTGCCAGTGTCAGTATGTTGGGTATATTCATCGCAGGGCGCGATCCTTGCCGGAGAATCATGAAAGTCGGAATGTAATGTGCCCGGTCATTCTATCCCCCTTGGCGCATTGCATCCATGTTAACCACCGCTTTATCCGTTCAGAGTGACATAAATCGTCTCCGCCAGGGCGGCGCTGATGCCCGGCACCCGAGTGAGTTCGTCACGGCTGGCCTTTTGCACGCCCTGCAGGCCGCCAAAAAACTTCAGCAATTCGCGGCGCCGCTTGGGGCCGATGCCGGGAATGTCCTGCAGGGTAGAGGTGCGTCGCGCCTTGTCGCGTGCTGCTCGGTGCCCCGCGATGGCGAAGCGGTGCGATTCATCGCGAATATGCTGAATGAGGTGCAGGGCGGGAGAGGCTGGTGCCAGTACCAGCGGGTTGTCGCTACTTTCCAGAAACAGGGTTTCGAGCCCGGCCTTGCGGGTAGTGCCTTTGGCCACGCCCAGCAGGACGATGCCTGGCACCTGCAGGTCGGTCAGCACTTGCCGTGCCATGTTCAATTGGCCCTTGCCGCCATCCACGATCAGCACGTCAGGCGCAATGGCTTCGCCACTTTTGACGCGCTTGAGGCGTCGCGTGAGCGCCTGTTGCATGGCGGCGTAGTCGTCGCCTGCGGCCACGCCTTCGATGCGAAAGTGGCGGTAGTCGCTCTTGCGTGGCCCTTGGTGGTCGAACACCACGCAGGAAGCCACGGTGGCTTCGCCCTGGCTGTGGCTGATGTCGAAGCACTCCAGGCGCTCCGGCAGTGAGGGTAGCCCCAGCGCTTGCTGCAGTGACGTGAAGCGTTCGGTGAGCTGCGTGGTGTTGGCCAGCTGCGAGGCGAGCTGCTGTTCGGCATTGGTCATGGCCAAATGCTGCCACTGGGCGCGGTGCCCGCGCACCTGATGGGTCACGCGGACTTTTTTGCCCGCCTGCTGGGCAAGCGCGTCGGCAATCAGTGTGCCGTCTTCAAGCGGGAGATTGGTGATCACTTCACTGGGCACGCTGTGGGGTTGACCAAAATAGTATTGGCTGACCACTTCGGTGAGCAGTGCCTCGGGGGAAAGATCCAGGTCGTTCTTGGGCATGTGATGTCGTGCACCCAGCAGGCGCCCATCGCGTACGCTGAGGATGGAGATGCCCAGCGCGCCAGGGCGTTGAGCCAGCGCGAAAATATCCGCATCGCCGCTCTCGTTGTCGACGAACTGGCGTTGCTGCATCTGGCGCAACTGCTGGATCTGGTCACGCAGGCGGGCGGCTTCTTCAAAGTTGAGCGTCCGGCTCGCTGCCTCCATCTCTTCGGTAAGCAGTTGCGTCACATGTTCGCTCTTGCCTTCCAGGCACATGACGGCATGGTCGACATCCCGCTGGTACTCTGGCTGTGAAATGTAGTCCACGCAAGGGGCGCTGCAGCGCTCGATCTGGTATTGCAGGCACGGGCGAGAGCGATGGGCGAAGACGCTATCCTCGCAGTTGCGGATACGAAAGATTTTCTGCATCAGGGTCAGGCTTTCTCTGACTGCGCCGCTGCTGGGGTAGGGGCCAAGATACTTGCCGTCACCGCGCCGCTGTCGGGCTCGCTTGTACTCGAGGGCAGGGTATGGGTGGCGGTCGGTCACGAATACGAAAGGGTAGGATTTGTCGTCGCGCAGTAGAATGTTGTAGGGCGGACGTAGCTCCTTGATCAGGGTCTGTTCCAGCAGCAGCGCTTCGGTCTCGCTGCGCGTGACCGTGATCTGGATGTCGGCAATGCGCGAGACCATGGCCTGGGTCTTGGCATTGAGCTGGCCGCGAAAGTAGCTGGCCAGACGCGACTTGAGGCGCTTGGCCTTGCCGACGTAGAGCGCATTCTGCTGCTCATCCAGCATTTTATAGACGCCAGGAGAGGCGCTGACGGAGCTGAGGAACTGCTTGGCATCAAAGGACATGGCGTATCAACGGCGCTTCTTGTCGGCTGAAGCAGCGATGGTAGGTCTATCCCAGGATGGCGTCAAAGCCCTCGACCAGTCCATGGCGTAACGCCAAGTGGGTCAGCTCTACGTCAGTGGCTACCTGGAGCTTGTCAAACAGGCGGTAGCGGTAGGTGTTGACGGTTTTGGGACTTAGGTGCAATCGGTCCGAAATATCCTGTACGCGCTGGCAATTGACGATCATCAGGGCGATTTGCAATTCACGATGCGAGAGGTGGCTGAAAGGGTTGTCTTCATCGTCGAAATGGGAGAGTGCCAGCCGCTGGGCGATTTCCTGGCTGACATAGCGGCGCCCGTGAAAGACCTGGCGAATGGCATCGGTCATTTCCGTTGCATCGGCACCCTTGCTGAGAAAGCCTGACGCCCCTGCTTCGAGCATGCGCCGCAAGACGCTGTCTTCCAGATGTGCCGTGAGGATGATGACTTTGACGTCCGAAAGCGTGCGGTAGATGCGGCGGGTCGCTTCCAGACCGCCAATGCCTGGCATGCGAATGTCCATCAGTACGATGTCAGGCTTCAGTTGTCGGCTCTGTGTGACTGCGTTCTCACCATCATCCACTTCACCCACGATCTTGATATCGCTCTCTTCGTTCAGGAGGTGGGCGATGCTGGTTCTCACCAGGTGGTGATCATCGGCAATTAAAACGTTGATCAAGGGGCTGGCTCCTGCAGGTAATCATCGTGGACTGGGGCGATACGCACGCTGCGTTGACATAGAGTGCCACAGCTCTTGGCAAAGGAGAATTAGTTAATGCTTGTTCACTTTAATTCTTGACCTCGCGCAAACCCTGGAGTAATATTCGCACCGCTGCCGCAATGGCAGCATGTGGGGCCTTAGCTCAGCTGGGAGAGCGCAACACTGGCAGTGTTGAGGTCAGCGGTTCGATCCCGCTAGGCTCCACCAAGATTTCGAAGCGCCGCGTATCTTACGCGGCGCTTTTTGTTTTGCCTGTCATTTTGCTTGTCATGTAGCCTCTCATTTGAACTCCTTCTATTGCTGCGCTGCAATCGGCGCCCGTTCATGAGTGAGCGGGCGCCGCTGTGGGCTAGCCGTCGACCTTGCCCAGCAGCAGGAACTCGATCAAGGCTTTTTGTGCGTGCAGGCGGTTGCCTGCCTCTTGCCAGACCACCGAGCGCGGGTCATCGAGCAGCGTGTGGCTGATCTCTTCGCCGCGATGTGCCGGCAGGCAGTGCAAGAACAGGACGTCCGCGTTAGCGCTGTCGAGCATCGCTTCCGTTACCTGGAAGCCCGCAAAATCGGCCTCTCGCTTCGCCTGTTCCTGCTCCTGGCCCATGGAGGCCCAGACGTCGGTGGTGATCAGGTCAGCGCCTTGAGCGGCTTGCTGTGGGTCGCGCAACAGAGTGATGCAGTCGCCGGCGGCTTGCATGATGTCGTCGCGGGGCTCGTAGCCTTCCGGGCAGCAAATTCTCAAGTGGAAACCGAACTGGCGGGCAGCATTGATCCACGAGTGGCACATGTTGTTGCCATCGCCGATCCATACGGCGGTCTTGCCCTTGACGCTGCCGCGCAGCTCGGTCCAGGTCATGACGTCTGCCAGCAATTGGCAGGGGTGGTAGTCGTCGCTGAGCGCATTGATGACGGGCACGCTGCTGGCGCTGGCGTACGCTTCCAGCCCTGCATGGGAGAAGGTGCGGATCATCACCGCGTCGACCATTTCAGCCAGCACGCGGGCGGTGTCTTCGATGGGCTCGCCGCGGCCCAGTTGGGTGTCGCGCGGAGACAAAAACAGGGCGTGGCCACCAAACTGGGCCATGCCGGTCTCGAAGGAAACACGGGTTCGCGTGGAGGACTTCTCGAAAATCATCGCCAGAGTGCGGTTGGGCAGCGGCGTGTAAACCGGTCCGTTGGCCTTGAGATCCGTCTTGATCTTGATGGCGCGCTGAATCAGATAGTCCAGCTCTTCAGGGGTCAAATCCAGCAGGGTAAGGAAATGGCGTGTCGCCATGGTGACGTCTCTCCGCGCAAAAACACCATCCTAGCGAGGCCGCAGGGGATGCGCAACGCAAGCGGCATGCGTAGAATATGCGCCACGCAATATGACCGAGTCGTTTGCTCAGGTATTGACGTGCATGATCAAGACTGACGATTACCCGGTCGCAGGGTTAAAGCCAGTGGCCGAATTGCGTACACTGGAAGAGACCACATCTTTTATCGAGGAGCATCCCATGAGCACCACGGCTGACAATATCCAGCGTCAAATCACTGAAAACCCGATTCTCATCTACATGAAAGGCACGCCTCAGCTGCCGCAGTGTGGCTTTTCTGCACAGACCGTTCAGGCGCTGATGAGCTGCGGCGAGCGTTTCGCTTTCGTCAACGTGCTGGATAACCCTGATATTCGCGCCGAACTGCCCAAGATTGCCAACTGGCCCACCTTCCCGCAGCTGTGGGTAGAAGGCGAGCTGGTCGGCGGATGCGATATCGTGATGGAAATGCACCAGAGCGGCGATCTCGAGAAGTTGATCAAAGAAGCTGCCCAGCGTGCAGGCGCTGCTGAGAACGGCACTGACGCCTAACCCAAGAACAGCGCCCAAGGAAGTTTTGCTCCATGAGCTATCAAGTTCTGGCCCGCAAGTGGCGGCCACGCACATTTCACGAGCTTGTGGGGCAGGCCCATGTCCAACGCGCCCTGGTCAATGCTCTTGACCAGGGGCGTTTGCACCACGCTTACCTGTTTACGGGGACGCGGGGTGTAGGCAAGACCACCCTGGCACGGATATTGGCCAAGTGCCTCAACTGCACGGCCAATGGCCGTGGTGACGAGGGCGTCACGTCGACACCTTGTGGCCAGTGCCCCAGCTGTGAGGCGATTGACCAGGGGCGCTTCGTCGACCTGATCGAAGTCGATGCCGCGTCGCGAACCAAGGTCGAAGATACCCGCGAGCTGCTGGACAACGTTCAGTACGCGCCTACCCAAGGGCGTTACAAGGTGTACCTGATCGACGAGGTGCACATGTTGTCGACCAGCAGCTTCAATGCGCTGCTGAAGACACTGGAAGAACCCCCGCCCCACGTCAAGTTTCTGCTGGCGACCACCGACCCGCAAAAATTGCCTGCCACCGTGCTCTCCCGGTGCTTGCAGTTCACTCTGAAGCACATGCCGCCTGAGAGGGTAGTCGAACACCTCAGCTTCGTGCTGGGTGAAGAAGGCGTCGAATACGACGAAAGTGCGCTTTGGCTGCTGGGCAAAGCCGCTGCGGGCTCGATGCGTGATGCCATGAGCCTGACCGATCAAGCCATTGCTTTTGGTCAGGGGGCGGTACGCCATGGCGATGTTGCGGCCATGCTGGGTACGCTGGATCATCGCCACGTACTGGCGCTGGTAGAGGCGCTGGCGAACGTGGACGTTCAACAACTGCTGCAGGAGGTTGCTCAGCTCGCCGAGCAGGGGCCGGACTTTGCCGCAGTGCTGGATGAGCTGACCGCCATTTTGCACCGGCTGGCCGTTGCCCAGATGGTGCCTGACGCGGTGGATAACAGTCACGGTGACCGCGCCCAGATTCAGCAGCTTGCCGGGCGCTTTACCGCCGAAGATCTGCAGCTTTACTACCAGATCGGTATCCAGGGAAGAGGCGACATGGTGCATGCGCCCGACTTGCGCAGCGCGCTGGAGATGACGCTGTTGAGGATGCTGGCGTTTCGCCCGCAGGGGGTTCCAAAACCACCCACGGTGCCGCTACCGCTACGTCGTGAACCGGCGGTGGACTCGGTTGCTCAGCCCCCGGCCGTTGAGCCCGAGGCAAAAAAGCCTGAGCCTGCGCCGCCCGCTGCGCAGGCTGCACCGCCGCAAACACCTGTTGCGCGGGTATCTGCTGAGCCGCCCCAAAACGCATCAGAGAGTCGCCCACCAGAAAGTAACGTGGCTGTGGCACAGCCAGCAGAGGAGCCGCCCCCCTGGTCGCTTGACGAAGTGAATCAGGCCGCCATGCTTTCGCCAGAGCCAGAGCCAGAGCCAGAGCCAGAGCCAGAGCCAGAGCCAGAGCCAGAGCCAGAGCCAGAGCCAGAGCCAGAGCCAGAGCCAGTTCATCAAGCGTCGATGGTTTCCTCGTCATCTTCACCCTCGTTGGAAGGCCCGTTGGATCAGGCCGGGTGGCTGGGCTGCTTTGATGCGTTGGGCCTGGGGGGGCTGACGCGTAACCTCGCGGCACACTGTCAGGTGGAAAGCGATGATGGCGCCACGCTGGTGCTGCGCCTGGACCCATCGCAGTCGGCCATGCAGGCTGAGGTGCACAACCAGCGCATCGAGCGCGCGTTGAACGGGATTGGGCTGCCCAGAAAAGTGCACTTCAAGGTAGCGGCGCTGGACACGGGAATCGAGACCCCGCGGCAGCAGGAAGAGCGTCTCCAGCAGGAGCGGCATGCCGAAGCGGTTGATCTACTTTATCGTGACCCCAATATTGAGAAGTTACGTCACGCTTTTGGGGCTACGCTGATTGAGTCGACGGTAAAACCCGCATCGCACTCTTGACCCCATCACTTCAGTCATATCACTCAGGAGATCACCGCATGTTCAAAGGCGGAATGGGCAACATCATGAAGCAAGCCCAGGAAATGCAGGAAAAAATGCAGCGCGCTCAGGAAGAGGTCGCCAAGGCAGAAGTGCATGGTGAGGCTGGCGCTGGCATGGTGAAGGTCGTCATGAACGGCCGCCACGATGTGATCAGCGTGGCCATCGACCAAAGCGTCATGGAGGAAGACAAGGAGTTGCTGGAAGACCTGCTGGCTGCGGCCGTCAACGACGCTGTGCGCAAGGTAGAAGCCAACTCGAAAGCCAGAATGGAAGAGGCAACGGCGGGCCTTAACCTTCCGCCCGGCTTCAAGATGCCGTTCTGATCCATGCGCTTTTCCCCCCTCGTAGAGCAGTTGATGGATGCGTTTCGTGTGCTGCCCGGCGTTGGGCCCAAGACGGCCCAGCGCATGGCGATGCACCTCCTGGAACGTGAGCGCCCCGGCGGGCAGCGGCTTGCCGAGGTGATCTTGCGTGCCATCGAAGACGTGGGTTATTGCCAGCACTGCCGCACGCTGACCGAGGCCGACATATGCGCCTTGTGCGAGAGCCCGCGCCGCGACGACAGCTTGCTGTGCGTGGTCGAGTCGCCAGCGGATCAGCTCGCCATCGAAGAGGCGGGCGGCTTTCAGGGTCGCTACTTCGTTCTGCATGGTCACCTTTCACCGCTGGACGGTGTAGGCCCTGATGCCTTGGGCTTGGCGCTGCTGGAAAGCCGAGTGGCCGAAGGGCACATTCGCGAGATCGTGCTGGCCACCAACCCTACGGTAGAAGGCGAGGCGACGGCGCATTACATCGCAGCCCAGCTTGCTCAGTACGGTGTGGCGTTTTCTCGCCTCGCCTACGGTGTCCCGATGGGGGGGGAACTCGAGTATGTGGATGGTGGCACCTTGAGTCGTGCCTTTAACGGTCGTCAGCCTTTTGCTAGCGATTAAGTCGGATAAAACGCAAGCGCCAAGGCGGTTGTGACAACCTGGAAGACCGAATTGTCCTCTTCAACCTCCTCCTTGTATCAATGGATCGACAGCGCCGAGGCGTTGGATGCCGCCTGCCAACAGGTGGCCAGTGCAGAGGTCATTGCACTGGATACCGAGTTTTTTCGTGAAAACACCTTCTTTCCCGTGCCTGCACTGATCCAGTTTGCCGCAGGGGAAAAAGCGTACCTGGTGGACCCGCTGGTGACCCCTTGTACGCCCGCTTTCAAGGCTCTTCTGCAAAGCCAGGTGCCTAAGCTGCTGCATGCTTGCAGTGAAGACTTAGAAGTATTTCAGCACTGGGCAGGAACGCTTCCGACGCCGCTGATCGATACCCAAGTGGCGCAAGCGTTTCTGGGTGAGAACCCGGGAATGGGGTATCAGAAGCTGGTGGAGCACTGGATAGGTGACACGCTGCCCAAGGAAGAGACTCGCTCCAACTGGTTGGAGCGGCCTTTGACGGCTTCTCAATGCGAGTATGCGGCGCTGGACGTGACCTACCTGCTTCAGGTCTGGAAGCGCCAGGCCATCCAGTTGGCTGAGTCAGGGCGGCTTGGCTGGGTCGAGGAAGAGTGTGCATCACTCATCGAACAAGCGGGTCGTGACGAAGAGAGCGACGGCCAGTGGTACACCCGCCAGCGTCAGCTGTGGCGCCTGACGCCACGCCAGCTGGAAGCCTATCGTCTGATGACCATCTGGCGAGAAGGTGAAACCCGGCGGCGTGACCTGCCACGCAACTGGCTGGTCAGTGACAAGCTGCTGTTTGCCGTGGCCGAAAAAATGCCTGCAAATCGCTATGAACTGGCAGAGGTAGAGGGCGTCAAGCCACCACTGGTCAAGAAAGAGGGCGATGCCTTGCTGGGGTGGGTGAAGCAGGCGCAACACTGTGCTGAAAGTGCCCTGCCTGCCCGTTGGCCTGACCCCATGCAGCCGCCCTTCAAGCGACGCTTCAAGGCCATCAAACAGGTCGTGGCGGACAAAGCGGCGGCCTTGGGGATTGCGCCGGAAATGCTGCTTCGTCGTCGTGATATCGAAGCGCTGGTCATGCAGGCCATGGCCGGGGAGCCGCTCGATGAACTGCACGGTTGGCGCGGAGTTTGCCTGGGTCAGGACCTTCAACGAGCCTTAGAGGAAGCGTCGGAATGAGCGAGAAGCTACTTTGCGAAATTTTCAGAAGCTCACGAAAAGAAGAGATGTACCTTTACGTGGACAAGCGCAAGGGCATGGTAGACGTGCCCGAGGCCTTGATGGCGACTTTCGGCAAGCCCGTCCCGGTGCTGACCATGATCCTGACCGAGGAGAAGTCATTGGCACGTGTGGCCGCCCGCGATGTCATGGCGGCCATTGAAGAGCAGGGGTTCTACCTGCAGATGCCCCCCGCCAAGGAGCCGTACCTGCTGGACCTGCACCGCGCTGAATCTGCCAGCCGCTCGTGATGATGCCAAAATGAATTTTTTGGCCCATGCCTGGCTGGCACGCCCCGGCAACGATGGTTTTCTCTATGGCAACCTGATTGCCGATGGGGTCAAGGGCAGTGATCTCTCCGGCTGGCCAGCCAGCGTGGCGGACGGCATTCGCCATCACCGCCGTGTGGATGCCTGGGTGGATCAGCACCCTCGGGTACTGGCTGCGCGTCAACGCGCGCCCAGGCAGCAGCGCCGCTATGCCGGTATTGCCCTCGACCTGGTGTGGGATCACTTCATTGCCCAGCAGCAAGCGGGTGAGCGGCAGCATCAGCTCATCGAGCGCTGTTATCAACTGCTGTCGGCCAGGCCTGCTCCCCAACGGTTGGCCACCATGATGCCCGTACTGGTCGAGCAGGACTGGCTGCGCCGCTATGCGGATTTCGACTTCACCTGTCAGGCCGTGGCAGGCATCGGCAAGCGGTTGACAGGCCCGAACCGTTTGGCCGAGCTGGTCCCTTGGCTATACGATGATTACGCCCTTCTTGAGGCTGACTTCAGCGTGCTGTGGCGCGAATGTCAGGCGCACTTGACCAGCAGCGGCAACGATACCAGCGCCCATTGATCGGCGTCGGCGATCATGCACCTACCCGAGAGAGAACCGAACATGGAAACCACGTTGCGTGAGCGCTTCTGGGAGCGCTACTCGTTGGAGGAGTTGACCGCGCCAGAGTGGGAAGCGCTCTGCGATGGCTGTGGCCAGTGCTGCCTATTGAAGCTGCATGACGATGACACTCAGGAATTGGCCATTCTGAACGTTGCTTGCCGCCTGCTGGATCTACACAGCTGCCAATGCAGTGATTACGAGAATCGTTTTGCCAGCGTGCCGGACTGCACGCAGCTGACGCCAGCGCTGGTAAAAGAGTTTACCTGGCTGCCGCATACCTGTGGCTACCGCAGGGTGGCCGAAGGGCGCAAGTTGGCGGGATGGCATCCCTTGTTGAGCAATGACGCCGAGCGCGTGCATCGCAAAGGTGTAAGCGTCAGAGGCTTTGCGGTATCGCAGGATGAGGTGCCGGAACGGCATCTCGAAGAGCATATCATTGCGGTCATTCCCATGTCTTGACCGCCGACCAACACGCAATGCGCTGCCATCCATGGCAGGGCTGACACCGCTGGCTCACCTTATCGTGGGCTGGCGGTTTTGTTTTTGGCGCTATCCCAGATGGTGAAGAACATCTCTTTCAGCGGAGTGCGCGATGCCTGGGGAGCGGCTTTGGGCTGAGGTGCGGAGGCCTTGGTCGGGGTGTCCCAGATAGTGAGAAATTGTTCCTGATATTTCATGACAGACTCCTGATGGAGAGATGGTTTTAGACGTTGGTCTATAAGACGTAGGGCGAGTATGCCCAAAGAAAGGCGTTTTGAAAAGTATTTTTGGAAAATGTTTTCATAAAAATTATCGGCATAAAAAAGCAGCGCTGAGCGCTGCCTGCAGGAAAAAGTCGTCAGGAGGCTATCTTCTTGTCAGCCTTGGCGTTCTGCCAGCCATGACTTCAGCGTGTCGAACGGCATGGGCCTGGCCAAAAGATAGCCTTGCAACACATCGCAGCCCAGCAGCAACAGCTGCTGTTGCTGGGCGTCTGTTTCGATGCCTTCGGCGACCACGGTCAGATCCAGGTGGTGTGCCAGAGCGATGATGCCTTGGACCACGGCGGCATCCTTGCGGTGGTGGTCGATGTTCATGATGAAACTGCGGTCGATCTTGATCTTGTCGATGGGCAAGTGGCGAAGGTAGCTCAGGCTGGAAAAGCCGGTGCCAAAGTCATCGATGGCGATGCTGACGCCCAGCTCGCGCAGCGCATTCAGCGTCTCGATGGCGGCTTCCGTGTCGTTCATCAGGATTCCCTCGGTCAGCTCCAGTTCCAGCGCGCCAGGGGGGAGGCCGGTTTCTGCGAGGGTCTGGCGGAGGGTGTTCAAGAAGCTTGGCCGATGAAACTGCAGCGGCGAGAGATTGATGGCCACGCGCGGCTGCCCGGCGAGAAGGGGGCGCAGCAGGCAGAAGTCTCGCGCAGCGCGCTCCATGACCCAAGCGCTCAAACCAATGATTTGCCCCGTCTCCTCGGCGATGGGGATGAATAACCCAGGGGAAATGGCGCCCTTTAATGGGTGATTCCAACGTACCAGGGCCTCGAAACCGTGTACCTTCCCATCACGCGTCAACAGCGGCTGATAATGCAGTTCGAACTGCTCTTGGGCCATGGCCTCCTGCAACTCGTTGCGCAAGGTCACCCGCTGGGTCAACTTGTGATTGATATCATGGGTAAAGGTCTGTTGGGTATTGCGGCCCTGCTGTTTGGCCTTGTACATGGCCATGTCGGCTTGCTGCAGCAGCGCGGCAGGCTGTTCCAGCGTTTCGTCGCTCAGGGCGATCCCGATACTGGCTGAAAGATACAGCTCGTGGCGATCGATGCGATAGGGTTTGGCCAACTCCACCAGCAGCCTTTCCGCGACCTCTTCCGCGTCCCTTGCGTTGACCAGATCGGGTAACAGCAGGACAAATTCGTCCCCGCCCAGTCGACATAGCGTATCGGAGGGGCGAATCATGGCTTCCAGCCGCTTGGCGACGTGAATCAGCACTTTATCTCCCACGGCATGACCCAGGGTATCGTTGATGGGCTTGAAGTCGTCCAGGTCGATGAAGAGTACCGCAAGCTGCTGCTGGTGGCGCTGGGCCAAGGCAACGTCGTGACGTAAGCGATCCTCGAACAGGGCTCGGTTGCCCAGCCCCGTCAGGGTATCGTGGGTCGCGTGAAAGAGCAGCGTTTGCTGGTGGTTATGGCGCTCGATGGCCAGGCGCATCAGGCGCAGAGCACTGGCCAGCAGTGAAGGGGAGCTTTGGGCGCCGGGATCGGGTGAGGTCACGTTGGCATGCTTCGATAGCAGCACCACCGCTCCCAGGGCATGGCTATCGCTGCCATCCAGCAGGTGCAATGAAGCGCGTCGATAGCCATAGTCCGATAACAGCCTGGAAAACTCTTCTGCAGACGGCTCGTCGAGGCTCCATTCCACGGTGGAGCGTTGCTGCAATTGCAGCTCGCTAGCCAGGCGCATCAGGCTTTCGTTGAGGCTGGGGTCGCTCTGCAACGCGGCGGGGAGGCTGGCCGAAAGCAGTTCTATTCGGCGTGCTGACGATGGTTCCAGGCGCCAGATGGCGACCTCCCACTGAGGATTCTGGTGCTCTAGCAGGCGGCATATTTGCAGTAGCGTTGCGCTGCACGGCTCGTCGCGTGCAATCATGGCCTGGATCCGATGCTGGTCCTCCAATGCCTCCTTTGCTTGGGTAAGCTCGACAGAGCGCTGAGCCCGAGCGGCCATCAGGGCTAAACTGAGCACCAGCTGATAGGTCAGCAAAAGCCCGGAAATTCCCACGCCTGCGGCAATGAAATTGCCCAGTTCGAAGCTGGCAGAACCTCTTGGCCACAGGCTCAGGTGGAGAGCCGTGTCCTCTGGCAGGAGCAGTATTTCTTCACTGAGCGGAGTGCCTTCATGGTGATCAGGGTTCGAGTCCAGGCCCCGCAAATTGACCATTTCCCCGTTGTCATGCGAAATGCTCAGGGCAAACGCCTGTTCTGCGATGGTGGTTTCTTTACCGATCAAAAAGTCGATATCTATCATGACGATGAGCTGGAATCGTGGCTCGCTGGAAGGCATCAGTGCCAGGAGCGCGATATCGGGTCTGGCTGCGTCGGGAAGCAGCCATTGTTCGGTAGCACGCTGCTGATTCAGCCAGCGCAGCACTGTTGGCTTTGTCAGTTGCTCATCCAGCCAGAGTAGGTCATTTCCCTGTTGGGCTCTTCGCCACGTTTCTCGTGAGGAAGGGTCGAGGTAGGCCATGGCCAAGAAACTGGGGTAATCATTCCAGTAACGAACCACTTCGCGTTGACGAGAAGACGCATCGATAAAGACCCCTTGCCATCGTTCAGCCAAGCGTTTCAGTACCAGTGCGCGCGATGTCAGCGCTCTCTCCACGCTCGTCGTGACACTCTCCAGGATATGGTGCGCCTCGGTGCGCACGCTCTGATGCTGGTTCCAACTGATCAGAAACCAGCTGGCCATGCTGATGCTGACACCCAGAAGCCCGGCCAGGACGGCGGTCTTGCTGAGCGAGGTGGTCAAGTGAGGAATGTGGCGGCTGACCATGATCATGGCCAGGCCAAAGGAGAAGCAGAGCAGACCTGGCAAGAGGGCGCTGGCTCTAGGTAGCCAGTGGGGTAGTGCGGCACCTGCCTGGTCTGCCAAGGTGATGATGCCGATGACCCAGAGCAGGATGCCGCCGGTTTGCCACATGCGCCGTTGCCAGCCGCCAACAGGGCCAACCCATAAACAAAAGGCGGCCAGGGTCAGCGTCGGCAATGCCTGGGAAGGTAAACGAGGCTGTCCCGTCAAGAGCGACAGCCCTGACGTGCCCGCCAGGAGATTATGCGCCAGTGTATACAGGCACAGCAGTAGCAGTGATACCGACGTCACCCGCCGCCAGTAGGCAAGATTGGCCATCACCGCACTCAGGCCCAGCCCGGACAGCAGGATCACCAGTGCGCTATCCGGAAGGATGGCGAGTGCCTGGGGTTGCGGCAAATGAGGGATGACACCGAACAGCAGGCTGGCCCCGCCGATGATGACAGTGGTCGCCAGTAGCATCAGCAGCCCTGTTTGCAGGGCCAGCTCACGATTGTGTACATCCATTGGGTGTGTGTCTTCTGAAGCAGGAGGTGGAAGTATTGTGAGTCTTATTATGCTGCGGGAGAGCCGGAGAGGTGAAGCAACGGCTTGGCCAATTCAGTGTAATCTAATAGTGGTAAAGTGTGACAAATCTGTAAAGCAGAGTATTGAAAAAGTGTTACAAGGTTTCTATAGTCCGATTATCAGGCCGTCCCCCTCGGTCTGCTCCCCTCATCCTCGCCTGACCCTTGTTCCCACAGAAGGAGACTCATGTCTCGACAGCTTTTCGCACGTCATATTGCCCATGCCGACCGTCTCATGTGGCTGCCTATTGGTTTGATAGGCGCTCTGTGCCTTATCGTTGGGTCGTTTACCCAAACGCTGTGGATCGCCATCGCCTACGCGTTGGCCACGCTACCCTTGGCCGCCTGGTTACAATGGAAGTGGCCTGGGCTCATTTTCAACGGTTTCATCAAAGCGGCGGTCATGATGGGCTGGGCGGCCGTGCTCATCGAGCAGAGTGGCGGTCTGATCGAGGCGCATTTCAGCATCTTCATCCTGCTGGCCGCACTGATTCTCTACAGCGACTGGCGGGTGATTGCCTTCGGTGGTCTCGTGGTAGCACTGCATCACGCGGCGTTCAGCTGGTTGCAACACCTGGGGTACGTGCATCTCTACAGCGGTATGGTGGGGAGTGGTCACGATCATGATCATTCGGGCGCTGAGCTGGTCGCCTGCCTGTTGATGCACGGTGGTGCGGTGGTAGTGCAGGTCGGCATTCTGGGCTACTTGGCGAAAGTGCTGTCGCGCACGGTGGCTGAGGGCCTGCATGTCACCCGCTTTGCCCACAAGGCAGGCAAAGGGCATCTGGATACTACCTTTACTCCCCAGCAGCAGCGCTTGCCCGCCGTGGCCGCTGTGTTGACCATGCGTGATCAGGTCGCAGGCAGCTTGCACAAGACCCAGGCGGCCGCTCAGGCGGCTTCCCAACTCAGTGAGCAGCTGTTTTGTGCTCAAGATACGCTGAGTGAACAGATTGCCCGCAATGTCAGCCAAACGGAAAAAATCTCCACCAATGCCACCCAGCTTGCGGGCCTCACCCGCGATACGGCCATGGAGTCTCAACATGTCCGCCGACTTGCGCAGGACGCGCAGGCCGCCATGGAGGAGAACGACCGTCAGGTAAATGCCCTGCAGGATATGATGCATCAGTTGGCCCAACAGGCAGATTCCATAAGCAGCATGCTGGCTGAAATTGACCACATTACCTTTCAAACCAACCTGCTGGCTTTGAATGCGTCAGTGGAAGCCGCCCGTGCTGGTGAGCAAGGCCGGGGCTTTGCGGTGGTCGCCAGTGAGGTACGTAAACTGGCAGGCAATACGCAACAAACCGCTGAGCGTATTCGAGGCAATGTGGAAGACATTACCCGACAGACTGCCAGTGGCGTTACCCAGAGCCAGGCGGCCAGTGCGACCACGCATCGGCTGGAGGCCTCGTTTGCGGAAGTCGCTCGACGGCTGGGTAGTATAGACGGTGCGCTACAGCAGCAGCACCAAGGTATTGATGCCCTGGAGCACAGTGTTACCGAAATCCATGATGCACTGGAACGCTCCAATCGTTCGGTCAGTGATGCACATGAGATGGCCGAGAAGCTCTCTAACACCGCAGACACCCTGTTGGAAGCCGTGAGTGGCTTCCACCTCCCGCCACTGAGGGTGGCAGGAAGCGTGGCTTCACTTTCTGTAACGCCTCGAACGGCACTTGCCGAAAAGGACTTCATCGCCGATAAACAGTAATAGCGTTAATGGTTTAATGGCGGGTGACGTATTGCTTTGTTGCCAAGCTGTGTAGACTGTCGAAACGCCTCACCATGATTCAAAGGAACGCCATGACTGCTGCAACGCCAGCGCCAGTATCACCGCTTGTCGTGGGTATTGGCGCCTCTGCGGGTGGGCTCGAAGCCATTACCAGGCTGATACGCCCCCTGGATCCTGCGCTACCGCTGGCGTATGTGGTGCTGCAGCATGTCTCTCCTGCCCACAAAAGCATGCTGGTGGATATTCTTGCGCGTGAGACCCGGTTGCGGGTGACGCGTCTGGAGCATCAGCAGCGCCCGGAAGCCGGCGTCATCTATGTGGTGCCCGCCAACATGAATGCGACGATAAGAGAGGGCGTGTTTTACACCACACCCGCGTTGCCTCATGTCGTGCCCAAGCCCTCAATCAACGATTTCTTTACCTCTTTAGCCAGCGATGCCCACGAATCTGCCGTGGGCATCGTGCTTTCTGGCACCGGCTCCGATGGGACGGCTGGGCTGCGTGCCATTCTGGCCGCAGGGGGCGTCACCATGGTGCAGACGCCGCACACAGCAAAATACGACGGCATGCCGCAGTCGGCCATCGATGCGGGTGTCATCGACTACATTCTGGATGTGGAGGAGATGGGAGGGCGTTTGGCAGAGCTTGCCCGCCTTGAGTGTGCCAGCCTGGAAGGAAATCAGGTCTCGGTGCCCCAGCGTCTGTTGACGCTGCTCAAGGAGCGTCGACAGCTTGATTTTTCGGGCTACAAGCAAGGAACCTTGAGTCGGCGCATTCGTCGTCGACTGGTGGCGAGCAACGTGTCCGACATGCAGCAGTACATCGAGCTGGTAGAGAGCAACCCGGCCGAACTCGAACAGCTGGGTCGCGACATCCTGATCTCGGTGACGGCATTTTTTCGGGATACCAGTGCTTTCGAGGCCGTGGAAAAAGCCGTCAGAGGCATCGTCGAGTCAGCCAATAGCGGCCCCCTGCGTATCTGGGTGGCGGGGTGTGCCACAGGCGAGGAAGCCTACTCCATTGCTTTGCTGGTCGCAGAGGCCAAACGGCAGCTGGAAAGTCAGGCGGTCGTGCAGCTGTTTGCCACGGATATCGATGACGATGCGCTGGAAATTGCGCGCCGAGGTCGCTACATCGGTGCGGCGCTGGCCGCACTGCCCGACGAGTGGCGGTCACGCTACTTTATCGCCCACGACCATGTCTATGAGGTCAGCAAGACCTTGCGTGACATGATCGTGTTTGCCAAGCACAACCTGGTCGATGATCCTCCCTTCCTGCGTCTTGATCTGATTACTTGTCGTAATGTTCTGATCTATTTCGATAATGATTTGCAGACAAGAGTGCTGCAACGGTTTCATTTCGGTTTGCGAGAGCGAGGTGTGCTGTTTTTGGGGCGCTCGGAGAGCATTGCCCATTCCGAAGCGCTGTTCAAACCTCTCGATCGGCGGGAGCGCCTGTTCGTCAAGCAGGGCAACAGCGCGGAAGTGGTAGAGCACTCCTCGGCGATGCTGCGACATGTATCGCCTTTGAAGCGACGTGATCGAGACATGCAGCAACTGCTGGATGCCTTGGTGGCGCATGTCGGCGTCACGGTGGTGCTGTGCGATGCACAGGGCAACGTCCAGCATACGGCTGGTGACGTCAAACGCTTTTTGCGCTTCCCTTCTGGTCGTACTCAGGTCGGTATTCAGGATGTGGTCAGTGATCTGTTTCGCGGCGAGCTGATGTCGCTGTTGCATCAGTTTCACAAGACCCACGCGACGCAAATGGGTAGGCGTCGGCGTTTCGAAGGCGAGTGGTGGCAGTTGAGTGTTCGCGGTCTGACCGAACAGGCTGACGATCATCGTCTTCTCGTGGTACTGGCACCCTCGTTGGAGAGCGAGCGCACACCGGACGCGTCGCTGGACAAACTCATGCTGCCAGAGCTGCAGGGTATCGATAGCCTGGAAGACGAGCTTGAAGCCACGCGAGAGCACTTGCAGTCGTTGATCGAAGAGCTGGCCACGGCAAATGAGGAAATGCAGTCGCTGAACGAAGAGGCGCAAGCCTCCAATGAAGAACTGCAGGCCACCAACGAGGAACTGGAAGCTGCCAATGAGGAGTTGCAGGCCACCAACGAAGAGCTGATCAGCCTCAACGAAGAACTTAACGTGAAAACCGGCGAGCTGAGCAAGCTCAACGATGAGTATGCCTACCTCTATGACGCGCTCGATTTTCCGCTGTTGGTGTTCGATGGAGAGCTGTGTCTCAAACGCTACAATGCCCCGGCCTCGCGTTATTTCAGCCTGCGCCCCACGGCCTTGCAGCGCCATGTGGCCGGGCTGCGGCTGCCTGCCGTGCTTAACGATCTGGAGGATGTTCTTCTGGAGGTCGGTGAGCAGGCATCGCCGGTCGAAAGTATCCTGGAGCTCGAGGGCAGGCTGTTGCAGCGCCTGGTGACCCCTGGCATCAACCAGGAGGGGAGCGTCGAGCTGTTGGTGGTGACGCTGATGGACGTGACAGACCTTAGCCATGTCCAGGCCAAGCTGCGTCAGTCCCAGGCCCAGCTCCATGCGTTGATGGAAAACAGTACGGTCATGATTGCCCTCAAGGATTTGAATGGGCGCTATACCTTTGCCAACCCACGCTTTCTGGAATCGTTCGGGCTGACCCAGGAGCAGCTGATCGGGCGTAATGTTTTCGAACTTTTTCCGGATACCTATGCGGGCTCGGTATGGGCGAAGGATCTCGAAGCACTGCGTTATCAGAACAAGGTGAGCGCCGAGCATGTGTTGCCCACGGAAGAGGGCCACCCTCGTGTGCTCACGTGCGTTCACCAGTTGCTCCGCGACGAGCATGGCCACCCCTATTTGATCCTCACCGAGTCGGAAGACATCACGGCTCGCAAGTACGCCGAGCGGGACATGCAGGTGGCGGCCAAGGTTTACGAACAGGCAGGGGAGGCCATTGTCGTCATCACTGCGCAGGGTGAGGTGCAGTCTGTCAATGCAGCCTTCAGCCGCATTACCGGCTACCGTTCAGACGAGGTCGTCGGTCACCCCGCACTGCCACTGCTCTATTGTGAGGACAACACACCGTCTGACCATTCCTGCTCGGGTGGCTGTCAGGTGGTGTGGGAAATCGTGCAGCAGACGGGCTATTGGCAGGGTGAGGTCTATAACAAACGCCATGACGGCGTGGTGTTTTCCCAATGGTTGACGCTTAACCGGATCGTGGCCGAGACGCCCGAAGAAACCCTTTATGTGGCGGTGTTTTCCGATATCAGCCACATCAAGGATACCCAGCGGCAGGCGGAGTACTTGGCCACCCATGATGCGCTCACCGGCTTGCCCAACCGGACGCTGTTTCAGGATCGGTTACAGATCGCCATTGCTGCAGCCAAGCGTAGTGACCAGCTCAGTGCCTTGATGTTCCTGGATCTGGACAATTTCAAGAGTATCAATGACACCCTGGGGCACGACGTGGGCGACGAGCTGCTGATCCAGGTAGCCAGTCGTCTGAAAGAGCTGGTACGCGATATGGACACCGTGGCGCGCCTGGGAGGGGACGAGTTCACCATCATCCTCATGGAAACCTCCATCGAAGGGGCGGAACAAGTGGCCAAACGCATCGTGGAGGCCATCGCCAAGCCCTTCGATGTGCGACGCCACACGCTGTTCGTGACGTCCAGCATCGGGTTGGCCTTCTGCCCTGACGATGGCGATGACGTGGCAGGGTTGACCAAAGCTGCCGACACCGCCATGTACCGTGCCAAGGAGAATGGCCGTGACCGCTTCGAACTGTTCAAGCCCGAGCTGCAGGCTCGCTTGATGCGCGATGTGGCGATTGGGCAGGCCCTGCGTGAAGGTATGGAGCGCGGGCGCCTTCATCTGGTCTATCAGCCCAAATATACCTGCAAAGATGGCCACCAATTAGCGGGGGCCGAGGCGCTGCTGCGCTGGCAGGACCCTGTACTGGGCGCTGTCAGCCCCGTGGACTTCATTCCCGTGGCGGAAGCCACCGGGCTGATTCTGGACCTGGATCGCCATGTTGCTCTGATGCTGATCAGGCAGATCGCCCAGTGGCGCGAGCAAGGGCTGCAGCCGCTGCCCGTGGCCATGAACGTCTCGGCACGCAGCTTTCAAGAAGAGCGCTTCATTACCCACCTGTTTGGTTGTCTGAAACAGTACCGCGTCCCTCACGCGCTCATTCAGGTAGAGATCACCGAAAGCACGCTGGTCGATCGCTCCAGCTCGGCGCTGGGCAATATCGAAAAGCTGCGCGAGGCAGGCATCAAGCTGGCGGTGGATGATTTTGGAACGGGCTATTCATCGCTGGCTTACCTGAAGCGTCTGCCACTGGCAGAGCTGAAAATCGACAAGAGCTTCGTCGATGGCCTGGGCGGCAGAGACGAGAGCGATCAAGCCATTGCGCTAGCCATCCTGGGCATGGCCAGCGCGCTGGGGATCCGTACCGTGGGAGAAGGCGTCGAGACGGCCGCGCAGTTGGCCTGGCTGGTAGAAAATGGCTGTGACTTCGTTCAGGGGTATTACCTTTCACGGCCTCTTGCCTTGGACGCCTATGCTGAGCTGATACGTGTGAATGGCAAGGCCGAACTTCTTTCATCGGATTTACACCAATGACTGACGAGCGTGGTTTCATCCACCAGTGTGAACAAGAGGCGTTGCACCTGACGGGGGCGATACAGCCCCATGGAGTGCTGGTCATCGTCGATGCCGAAGGCCGCATCACACATCTGTCCGCCAACAGCGAGCGACTGGACGATGCCCAGGGCACGTGCCGCCTGGGGCAGCGCTTGCCTGCCCATTTTCGGGACTACTTGCTGAGCTTGCCTGCCTTGGCGGAGGGTGAGCGGCACTACGGCCAGTGTCATAGCGAACGTCAGGAGTTCGATCTCGTGGCCACTGCGCACGGCGAGGGGGTGGCGCTGGAATTCTATCCAGTGGATGCCCACGGAGACACCATGACGATGACCGGTGCCTCTGTCGCCGTGCCTGATAGCAGCGATGAGCTCAATGCCCAGTGTCAGCAACTGATGGACGAACTGTTGACCATGAGCGGCTTTGACCGTGTTCTTTACTACCGTTTCATCCCCGCAGGCGATGGCGAAGTGCTTTGCGAAGCGCGGCGCCCAGGCATCAAGGGCAGCTATCAAGGGCTTCGCTTCCCGGCCAGCGATATCCCTTATATCGCGCGGCAGCTCTATCTCAAGAACCCCTGGCGTACCATACCGGATGCCACTGCCTCCCCTGTGCCCGTGCATGCCCTGGCGGCCGGGGCGGTGCCTGATCTTGGCTACGTCGATCTGCGCAGCGCTTCGCCCGTGCATCTTGAATACATGGCCAACATGGGAGTGGAAGGCGCCATTTCGCTACCCATCATTCAGTCAGGTGAGCTGGAGGCGTTGATTTCCTGCCACTGTGCCACGCCGCGCCAACTCACCGTCAGTCAGCTTCGGCAGATGGCCGCCGTGAGCGAAGCGTTCAACTTGCGTTTGCGAGACTTCAAGGCGCGTCGGCGCCTGCAGATACTCGATGGCATGGAGCGGCACTTCGACAAGGCCAAGGCAGTCCTGATGCGCCATGGTGGTCTGGAGAGCGCCTGGGATGAACTCAGCGCCTGGCTGATGACGACGTTTGCCGTGGATGGCGTGCTGCTGCAGATGGATGACGAATACTACCTGAGCGGCGTTGGACTGACCCCCGCCGCCATTCAGGCGATTAGCCAACAGGTCGTCAGCGAGCCTTCGAATGTCTGGTTAAGCGACAGCCTGCAGCGGGACTGTGCATCCATGCCGCTTAGTGAGGTCGCGGGGGTGGCAGTGATCGGAGATCTGCCGCTGGACTCCCATCATCGCGTCAATCTGTATCTGTGCCGTGTCGAGCATTTGTACGAAGTTACCTGGGGTGGGAATCCGGACAAGCCCGTCGACTACCGTGATGGTCAAAGCACGGTGTCGCCCCGCCGCTCCTTCGAAGCGTGGGTGGAGCAGCGGGTAGGCCACAGCCGCCCCTGGTCTTCCAGCACCCGGCTCTACCTGTTGAAACTGCGTGCCTTGCTTCAGCAGGCCAAGAGCTTGCCGTGGGGTAAAGATGACGCGTGAGCCCTTCGCTGCCACGACGTTGGCCCAGTGGCTCAAGAACACGACGCGTACGGCTCACCAGCGCGTTGATCATCACCCTGTGCTTAGCCCTCTCCTTCGACCAAGGCTGAGCCTGGAGGTCTATGGGCAGGCACTGACCCGCCTTTACCCGGCGATATCAGGACTGGAGCAAACGCTGGCGGCGGCGCTTGGCGAATGGTCTTGGCGCTATCCTTTGGTGACGCGTGCGGCCCTGCTAGAGCAGGACCTGCAAGCACTTGGTCAGCCACTGACTGCCCGCTGGCGATTCCCTGAACCGCATAACGAGGCGGAAATGGTGGGCATGCTGTACGTGCTGGAAGGGTCTCGGTTGGGAGGGGAGGTGATCGCGCGTTGCGTGAACCAACAGTTGGGCTCCTCGGTACCTTGTCGCTTTTTTGGTGCCACGCCGCTGGCGGCTGACACCTGGGCCGCGTTATGGCGCCAGGCAGAAGCGGCCTGCCCGGAACCCGATTGGCCTTGTGTGCGCCAAGGGGCCGAGCAGGCCTTCGAGGGCTTTATTCAGGCCTTGTCACGAGACCCAACGCCCATAGAATGAAGGCATCCTGGCGTGCCGCATCGCGCCAGGCCTTGAATCTGCCGGAGGCGCCGCCGTGACCGCTGGTCATGTCGGTGTGCAGCAGAATCGGGGCGCTTCCCTGCTGAGCCTGGGTCACGCGAGCATAGAACTTGGCGGGCTCCCAATAGCTGACCCGGGTATCGAACCAGCTGCCCTCGATCCATAGCGCCGGGTAGCGCTGAGGGCGAATATTATCCACGGGAGAGTAGCCAGCGATCCGCTCGCGGACGTCGTTGCTCTCAGGGTTGCCCCATTCGGTGTACTCGGCGGTGGTCAACGGCAGCTCGGGATTCTGCATGGTGCGCAGTACATCCAGAAAGGGCACGTCGAGCACGGCAGCACAGAACGCCTCTGGTGCCCGGTTCAGGCAGGTACCCACCAGCAGCCCGCCCGCGCTGGCACCGCAGGCGACGATCCGTTCAGGCTGGCTGACCTGCTCGGACACCAGTGCCTCGCGGGCAGCCAGGAAGTCATGAAAGCTGTTTTCCTTGTTGGCCATCTTGCCTGCCAGGTACCACGGTTCGCCGCGCTCGCCGCCGCCGCGTACGTGGGCCACGGCAAAGGCCACGCCACGCTCAAGGAGCTCTAGCCTGGCAATCGAAAACCAGGGGTCGAGCGCTTCGCCATAGGCGCCGTAGCCATATAGCAGCGTCGGCAGAGGCTGCCCGACCAGATCGGCACGCATGACCACGGAAACGGGCACCTGTTCACCGTCGTGGCTGGTGGCCCAGATCCGTCGGCTGACCAGTTGCTCAGGGGAGAGGCTGCCGTGTACCGGTACTTGCTTGAGTAGCGTGCGCTCACCGCTGTCCAGGTTCAGCGCAAACCAGCGGGGAGGGTGGGTAAAAGACTCTTCCCGCAGGTGGAGCGTGCGTGCATCGAAGTGGGGCATGTCCTCCAGAAGCTGCGAGACAGGCGTGTCGGGTAGCGCCAGGTAGTGATCTTCGATGAGCGTATGGCCATCTTCGGCCAGGCTCAGTTGCCTCAACCGCACCTGAGCTTCCTGATGACTGCGTTCGGCCACGACCAGCCCCCAGGCGAATGCATCTACCCCTTCCAGCGTGGCGTCCTCCCGCGGGGGCAGCAGGCTTTTCCAGCCCGTATCTTCCAGCGTGTCGGCACGCGTATCCAGGGCAAAGTGTGGCCCTGCCTGATTGTGTAGCCGGTAGAAAGCCCCCGGCCGATGGTCGATGCTGACCTCCACGCCATTCGTGCGCCCATGCAGGCATACTGGGCTCGCGGCGGGTTGGTGGGCGGGCAGGGCGTGGACCTCCGTGGTATCTTTCGAGCCGCTCTCGATGATCAGCCATTGACGCGAACGGGTCTTGCCAACGCCCAGCCAGAACTCCGGGTCGTCTTCACGCAGGATCAGTGTCGGTGCGCTAGCCTGAGCGTCGGTGTCTACCTGGGCGTCGCTATTGAGCCCTACCCACAGTCGCCACAAGCTATCGGGGCGCTGGGTGTCGTCGAAGCGGGTAAACAGCAGCGTCGCGCCATGGGTTGTCTGGTCCTCTGCCCAGCACACCGACGGCCCGATGTCTTCGAGCAACTGGCGGGGAGTGCCGCTGGGCAACGCTTTCAGCCAGAGGGTGTAGCGTTCGTCCCCTTGGGTGTCTTCGGTCCAGGCCAGCCACTGCTCGTCGGGGGAGAGGGCCATGTCCCCCATGTCATAGAACGGCTGCTCTGCGGCACGCTCGCGCACATCCAGAAAGCACTCGGCACGCTGGGGCTGGCCGTTGGGATGTCGCCACCAGCAGGGGTAGTCGTCGTCGGCTCCCGTTTCGCTCCAGCAGGTGAAGTGATCCAATACCGTGGCCAGGCTTTTGACCGCCAGCTCGCGCCGTGCCAAGTGTGAATGGTAGAGGGCGTCGGCCAGCGGCGCCAAGGGGCGAAACCAGTCGGCATGCTGCTGGTTGGCGTCGGCTAAAAAAGGTTGAACGTCTGGTGCGTCACGAGATTCCAACCAGTGCCATTCAGGGTCATCGGCGCGATAATAGCGTGCTACGGGCGAGCCTTCGTGCATACCAGGCTGTGCTTTCATAAATTGACAGGTACCATAACGGGAAATCAACGTCGGGTGCTTCCACCCACATGAGGGGTATTATGCTGTTTGCTGACTCAATGTCACTGCTGTGGCTAAGTTATTACGGACTTTCGCTGCTGGTCGTGCTGGCCATCTATTTTGCGTTGGCCTGGTTGCCGCGCCTGCCTCGTCTTGTCATTACCTGGGGCGTGGCGGGCGTCATGTGGATGCCGGCCAATTACCGCTTGCCGCTGGTGGAAGAGGGTGAGTTCTATACCGGCTGGGCGCCATCGGCCATGGTCGCGGCGGTGGCGTTTTTCGAACATAGCGCCAGTGGCCTGCGCAATGGCCTGCTGTGGGCCATTCTGGGCATTGCGCTGGGCGCCTGCGTGGGGATTGCGCTGTGGTGGTGGCGGCGTCCGATGCCGGTCGAAGAAGCCCCTGCACGCCGTCAGAGTGTCGAAGAGCCTCAGCCTGTCCGCCGTCGTGAGCCGGTGATCCGTTGATCTCCAAACTGGCCGGGGAGGCGTCTTCATGTGTGAGTTGATGGGTATGAGCGCCAATGTACCCACGGATATCTGCTTCAGCTTTTCGGGTTTTCTGCATCGGGGCGGCGGTACGGGGCCCCACCGCGATGGCTGGGGCATTGCGTTCTATGAAGAGGGCGGTTATCGCGAGTTTCGCGACCCTCACCCTTCCGTGGATTCGCCTATCGCGCGGTTGATATGCGACTACCCGATCAAGTCGCACGTGGTCATCAGCCATATCCGTCAGGCCAACGTTGGGGGCGTTCGGCTGGCCAATACGCACCCTTTTACTCGTGAAATGTGGGGGCGGCCCTGGTGCTACGCCCATAACGGTCAACTGAGTGACTGGCAGCAACTGCCGCTGGGGCTCTACACCCCCGTGGGCAGTACCGACAGTGAGCACGCCTTCTGTTGGCTGATGGGCGAGCTGCGGCGCCATTTTCCTTCGCCTCCTGAATCGCCAGAGCCACTTTGGGAGCGGCTGCATGCGCTCTGCGAACGGCTGCGCGGGCTGGGGGTGTTCAACCTGCTGCTCTCGGACGGTGTCTATCTCTATTGCTACTGTTCTACCAAACTGGCGCACATCACTCGACGGGCACCGTTTGGGCAGGCGGAGCTCTCGGATGCCGAGATGACGGTCAATTTCGTCGAGCACACCACGCCCAACGATATCGTTTCGGTGGTGGCCACCGAGCCCCTGACCCACAACGAAGCCTGGCAGCGTATGGCGCCAGGTGAACTGTTGGTATGGCGTGGGGGAGAAATCCGTGCCCGTTATGGTCCAAAATCCTGACTATGCTAAAGAAATGGCATGACCAGAACGGTGGTGAGGGTCGAAGGGCTTTAAGCTAAAGTTGAAACGCAAGTTTCAATCGTTCGTTTTACAGTCTGCTGGACGTCGTATATCGTTGGCGTTCATGAACCACTTGATAGCCTCGCCACAATAACAAGGTCGGTACAGCATCGACACGGATAGCGGAGATTCCCCATGAGCGAACACGCCAGCACCCCCATTTTACGCGGCCCAGCGCTTGAAGGGTTGGAGCAGTACGACTCGGTCACCGATGTATTCCATTCGGCAGTGAAGCGCTTCGCCCAGAAGCCAGCCTTTACCTGCATGGGCAAGACGCTCAGCTTTGCCGACCTGGACCGCTTGTCAGCGGATTTCGCCGCCTGGCTGCAGCATGAAACCGATCTGGAGCCGGGGGATCGGATCGCCATCCAGCTCCCCAACGTACTGCAGTTCCCGGTGGCCGTCTTCGGCGCACTGCGTGCTGGTCTGGTGGTGGTGAATACCAACCCGCTCTACACCGAGCGTGAAATGGCTCATCAGTTCAAGGACTCAAACGCCAAGGCCATCCTGATTCTGGCCAACATGGCCGACAAGCTCGAGAAGGTGCTGGACAAGACCGACATCAAGCACGTGCTGGTCACTCAATTGGGGGACTTGCATGACGTGCCCAAGCGCTGGCTGATCAATGCCGTGGTCAAGCACGTCAAGAAAATGGTGCCCGCCTACTCGCTGCCCAGCGCAGTTGGTTTTCGCGATGCGCTGAAGAAGGGCGCTTCGCTCACCCATCGCCCGGTAGATCGCACCCAGGAAGATCTGGCCGCGCTGCAGTACACCGGTGGCACCACCGGCATGCCCAAAGGGGCAATGCTGACGCACCGCAACCTGGTGGCCAACATGTTGCAAGCTCGCTCGGCCATTGGCGAGCATCTGACCGACGGTGAAGAGCTGGTCATTGCGCCGCTGCCGGTGTACCACATCTACACGTTTACCGTTAACTGCCTGTTCCTGATGGAAACCGGCAACCACTCGCTGCTGATTACCAATCCTCGTGACTTGCCAGCCTTCGTCAAGGAGTTGAAAGGGCTGCCGTTCACCGGTTTCATTGGTTTGAACACGCTGTTCAATGCCCTGTGCAACCGTGATGATTTCCGCCAGCTCGACTTCTCGAAACTCAAGCTGACCATTTCCGGCGGCATGGCCTTGACCAAGGCAGCCGCTCAGCGCTGGGAAGAGACCACCGGCTGCCCGATTGCCGAGGGCTACGGGCTGACAGAGACCTCTCCCATCGTCAGCTTCAACCCCAACGACGCCATTCAACTGGGCACCATCGGCAAACCCGTGGCAGGTACGGCGGTGAAGGTGGTGGACAGCGAGGGCAACGACGTGCCGTTTGGTGAGCCAGGGGAGCTGTGCGTGCAAGGGCCTCAGGTCATGAAAGGCTACTGGCAGCGTGAAGACGAAACGCGTAATTCCATCGATGAGCAGGGCTGGTTCCACACCGGTGACATCGCCATCCTTCAAGACGATGGCTATATCAAGATCGTCGATCGCAAGAAGGACATGATTCTGGTGTCCGGTTTCAACGTCTATCCCAACGAAGTGGAAGACGTCGTGGCCGCGCATCCCGACGTGCTGGAAGTGGCTGCCGTCGGGGTGGCCGATGAAAACGCCGGCGAAGCCATCAAGCTCTTCGTCGTGTCGAAAAACAGTCAGCTGGATGCCGAGACGCTGCGCGCCTGGTGCAAAAAGGAGCTGACCGCTTACAAAGTACCCAAGTACGTTGAATTCCGCGATGAGCTGCCCAAGACCAATGTGGGTAAAGTGTTGCGTCGCCAGCTGCGCGACCAGGAAGCCAGCAAGGCCTGATACATTGCCATATTGGCTGGCGTTAGGCGTCACGTGATTGAAAGCGGTACAATGGTCGGCCCACTCCATGAGTGGGCCGACGTTTTATTCTGAGATGGAAACCGAGCCTAACGTGACCACCGACACGCACTCTTCTCGCACTGAATCCCCGCAAGATCCTGCTGCTTTGCTGGCGGTACTCGACGCATCGCTGGGTGATGTCATGCTTCGCGACCGTGAGCGCCTGGCCCGGCGTGTGTCGGGCTTGAAGCGACGGCAGCGTGACAACAAGCCGGTCGACCGTGGTGTCAACGAGCTGCGCCGCGACATGGCAAAGGCCACGCAGCTGCTGGCCCAGCGGGAAGCCTTGCGTGTTGCCTTGAACTACCCCGATGAGCTGCCCGTCGTCGAGCGTCGCGAGGACATTCTG
Organism: Halomonas sp. C22; assembly: GCF_007655045.1. Taxonomy (NCBI): domain Bacteria; kingdom Pseudomonadati; phylum Pseudomonadota; class Gammaproteobacteria; order Oceanospirillales; family Halomonadaceae; genus Halomonas; species Halomonas sp. C22. Next base: position 174,672 of record NZ_VBVC01000007.1, read on the forward strand.
GCGGCCATTCGGGAGCACCAGGTGGTGGTCGTGGCCGGTGAAACCGGCTCGGGTAAAACCACCCAGTTGCCCAAGATGTGTCTGGAGCTGGGGCGCGGACGCCAGGGCCTGATTGGCCACACTCAGCCGCGCAGGCTGGCAGCACGCAGCGTGGCATCCAGGCTTGCCGATGAGCTGGAGGTGGCACTGGGTGAGCAGGTGGGCTATCAGGTACGGTTCAATGACCAGAGCACGCCCACGACGCTGGTCAAACTGATGACCGACGGGATTCTGCTGGCCGAAACCCAGCACGACCCGCTGCTGTTGCGCTACGACACCCTGATCATCGATGAAGCCCACGAGCGCAGCCTCAATATCGATTTTCTGCTGGGCTACCTGAAGCGTTTGCTGCCTAAACGCCCGGACCTGAAGGTGATCATCACCTCCGCCACCATCGACGTCGAGCGCTTTGCGGCCCACTTCGGCACGCCTGACGCGCCGGCTCCGGTGGTCGAAGTCTCGGGCCGTACCTACCCGGTGGATGTCCTTTATCGCCCGCTGGTGCGCAGCGAAGAGGACGAGGAAGACCGCACGCTGCAAGAGGGTATTCTTCATGCCGTGCAGGAAATCGAGACCATCGAGCGCCAGAAAGGCTGGCTCCACGGCCCCCGGGACGTGCTGGTGTTTCTGCCCGGTGAGCGTGACATTCGGGAAACCGCCGATACGCTGCGCCGTGCCGACCTGAAAGGCACCGACATTTTGCCGCTCTATGCGCGGCTGTCCAACGAAGAGCAAAATCGCGTGTTCGCCCCCCATCGCGGGCGACGTATCGTGCTGGCCACCAACGTGGCGGAAACCTCGCTGACCGTACCGGGAATTCGCTATGTCATCGACCCGGGCCTGGTGCGTATCAGTCGCTACAGCTACCGTGCCAAGATCCAGCGGCTGCCCATCGAGCCCATCAGCCAGGCCAGCGCCAACCAGCGCAAGGGGCGCTGTGGCCGTGTGGCCGAAGGGGTATGCATTCGGCTATATGATGAAGACGACTTTCTGGCTCGCCCGGCGTTTACCGACCCCGAAATTCAGCGCACCAACCTGGCGTCGGTGATTCTGTCCATGCTGGCGCTGAAGCTGGGGCACATCGAAGACTTTCCGTTTGTCGACCCGCCTGACGGCCGCTTCATCAAGGATGGTTTCCGGCTGCTGTTCGAGCTGGGTGCGGTGGACGACAAGCATCAGTTGAGCCCGCTGGGCCGTAAGCTGGCCAAACTGCCCATCGACCCAAGGCTGGCGCGCATGGTGCTGGCAGGGGCCGAACGGGGCAGCCTGCGCGACGTGCTGGTGGTGGTCTCGGCGCTGGCCATTCAGGACCCGCGAGAGCGGCCTGCCGACAAGCGTCAGGCGGCCGACCAGGCGCATCAGCGCTGGCACGACCCGGATTCCGACTTCGTCGCTTTGCTCAACCTATGGCACGGCATCGAGAATGCTCGCGAGGCGCTCTCGGGCAATCAGCTGCGCCGCTGGTGTCGCGAGCACTACATCAACTATCTGCGCATGCGCGAGTGGCACGATACGTTCCGCCAACTGCGTCAGCTACTGCGTGACATGGATATCGAGGTGCCGCCACCGCTGCCTCGCGATGAAGACGAAAGCGAAGAGCAGGCCAAGCAGGCGCGGCGTAAAACTTCTGGCAAGCTGCACCAGGCGCTGCTGTCGGGTCTGTTGTCCAATTTGGGAACGCTGCTGGAGAACCGCGAATACCTGGGCGCTCGCAACCGCAAATTCATGATCCATCCCGGCTCCGGGTTGGCCAAGAAGAGCCCCAAGTGGGTCATGGCCTTCGAGCTGATCGAAACCACCAAGCTGTTTGCACGCACCGTGGCCAAAATCGACCCCCAGTGGATCGAGCCGCAGGCGCAGCATCTGGTCAAAAGCAGCTACAGCGAGCCCCACTGGGAAATGAAGCGCGCCCAGGTGGTGGCGTTCGAGCAGGTGACCCTGTTTGGCCTGCCTATCGTTGCGCGGCGCCGGGTGCACTATGGCCCCATTGCACCCCAGGAGTCGCGGGAGCTGTTTATTCGTCGTGCGCTGGTCGAAGGCGAATTCCAGACGCGAGGCGCGTTCTTTGCCCATAATCGGGCGTTGATCGAAGAGGTCGAAGCGCTGGAAGATCGTGCCCGACGGCGCGATATACTGGTGGACGAAGAGAGCCTGTTCGCCTTCTACGACGAGCGCATCCCGGCGGACATCGTCAATGGCAAGGGCTTCGAACACTGGCGCAAGCAGGCCGAGCAGCAACAGCCCGAGCTTCTGAAGTTCGATCTTGAGGCGCTCAAGGCTCGTGATGCCCATGACGTGACCCAGGCGCAGTACCCGGATCACCTCACCCTGGCGGGCGTGGCCTATCCGGTGAGCTATCACTTCGACCCGGATGCCGAGGACGATGGCGTCACCCTTACCGTGCCCGCGGCGATGCTGCCGCAGCTGCCTGCCACTGCCCTCGACTGGCTAGTGCCCGGCCTGTTGCGCGAGAAGTGTATTGCGCTACTCAAGTCGCTGCCCAAAAGCCTGCGCCGCCAGGTGGTGCCTATCCCCGATTGGGTCGATGCCGCCCTGGAAACACTGGTGCCGGACGAGCGCCCCCTGACCGAAGCGCTTGGCGAGTTCATTCGGCGGCGTACCGGCACGCGGGTTCACCCCGACGACTGGCGCCTCGACCTGCTGCCGCCCCACCTGCGCATGAATGTGCGGGTGGTCGATCATGGTGGCAAGACCCTGGGGCAAGGGCGTGATGTACGTACCCTGGAGCGGCGCTTCGAGGAAGCCGCCAGTGCCGGCGCCCAGGCGCTGGCCGAGCAGGCCAGCCAGGCACCCACGCTGGAAGAGCTGCCCGCATCGCCGCTGCCTGAATCTCGTGTCACCACCCAGGCGGGCATTCGCGTGGAAGCCTACCCGGCCTTGGTCGCTGAGGGCGGGCACTTCAAGGTCAGCCTGTTCGATCATCCCGCCAAGGCGCAGTTTGCGCATCAGGAAGGGGTGGCGCGGCTGGCCATTGCCAAGCTGCCCGAGCAGGTCAAAGCCATCAAACGGCTACCTGGGGTCGAAAAGTGCGCGCTGCTGTTCGCCAAGGTAGGCAGCAAGCAGGCCCTGGTCGAGGATTTGCTGCTGGCGGTGTTTACACAGGTCGTGGCACAGCATCCGCTACCGCGTTCTGCCGGTGAGCTGGCCGAGCGACTGGCAACGACCCAGCCTCAACTGGTGGCCCATGCCGAGACCGTGCTGGGGCGTGTCGAAGAGGCGCTGAAAGGCCATCTTGCCGTCAGCAAGATTCTGAAAGGGAAACTTAATTTTGCACTGGCCCTGGTCTATAGCGATGTCAGTGCGCAGATGCAGCGGCTGGTTTACCCAGGCTTCATTCGTGATGCGGACGAGTGGCTCACGGAGTATCCACGCTACATGGAAGCCGCCTTGATTCGATTGGAAAAGGCCGCCCGAGAGCGGGGCAGGGACCAAATGCTGATGCAGGATGTCCAAGCCCTCGAAGCGCGCTTTGACGCACGGCGCAAGAGCGAGCGCCGTGGCGCGGCCGAAGACCCGACGCTGGTAGCGTTCGGTTGGTGGATACAGGAATTGAGAGTGTCGCTGTTTGCGCAGCAGTTGGGCACGCACATGCCGGTATCGGCAAAACGCCTGGAGAAGCGTTGGGAAGAGATCACCCGCGGGCAAGGCATTCAATGAAGGAGGTTGGCATGACACAGGCAGTGATTACCGGAACAGGACTCTATACGCCGGAACACGCGGTCGATAATGCAGCGCTGGTCGCTGCCTTCAATGCATGGGTAGATCGCGAGAACGCGCGCCATGCCGAGGCCATTGCCCAGGGTGAGCGGGCAGCGCTGGCCTATTCGAGTACCGAGTTCATCGAGAAGGCCTCGGGTATCAAGAGCCGTTACGTACTCGATGCCGCCGGGATTCTTGACCCTGAGCGAATGCGGCCTAAACTGCCACAACGTGCCAACGACGAGCCGTCGATTCAGTGTGAGATGGCGACCGAAGCTGCGCGTCAGGCATTGGCGTCAGCCAAGGTGTCGGCGGCGGATATCGAGCTGGTCATCGTGGCCTGCTCGAACCTGGAGCGCGCCTACCCGGCCGTGGCCGTGGAAGTGCAGCAAGCGCTGGGCACGTCGGGCTACGGCTTTGACATGAACGTGGCGTGCAGCTCCGCCACGTTTGCGCTGGAGACCGCGGCCAATGCGATTGCCGCGGGGCGGGTGAAGCGTGCGTTGATCGTCAATCCGGAGATCTGCTCGGCACATCTGAATTTTACAGACCGTGACAGCCACTTTATTTTCGGCGATGCTTGTACTGCTATGGTACTGGAAAGCAGTGAGGTGGCGGTGGCCAAGGAGCGTTATGCGATTCTGGGGACACGCCTGGTCACTCAATTTTCCAACGCGATTCGTAACAATGCCGGTTTTCTCAATCGAGTCACCGACAGCGACCCGCTGGCCCTGGACAAGCTGTTCGTGCAAGAGGGAAGGCGAGTGTTCAAGGAAGTCTGCCCGCTGGTCGCCAAGCTGATCACCGAGCACCTGGCCTCCCTGGAGTTGAGCGGTGAGGACCTTTCGCGTATGTGGTTGCATCAGGCCAATCGCCACATGAACGATCTGATTGCCCGCAAGGTGCTGGGCCAGGAGCCCGATGTGTCGCAGGCACCGATCATCCTGGACCGCTATGCCAATACCAGCTCGGCGGGGTCCATCATCGCCTTCCATCTGCATCGCGAAGACTTGTCGGATGGCGATATCGGGGTAATCTGTTCGTTTGGCGCAGGGTACAGCGCGGGAAGTGTGATCCTTCGCCGGGAAGGCTAAGTACTTGAGATAAGTACGTCAGCGGCGAATCGTTGGCGTTGTACACCCTGAAGTTGCGTTGATGAAGTGAAAAGAGGAAACCCCATGCTGAGGTTGTTTGCCAAGCAAGACACGGCGCCTGGGACGTGGCGCCCCTGGCTCCCCGCTCTGTTGTTGGCCACGTTGACCATGGGTGGATGTGCCAGCACGTCTACCCAGGAGCGCGGCGACGCGAGCGGAGAGGGTGTCGTTGAGCAGTCAGCGCATCCGGAAGACCCTTGGGAAGGCTTCAATCGGCGCGTATTTGCTTTCAATGACGTGCTCGACCGCTATGCGCTGAAGCCTGTGGCCACGGGATACAAGACCATCACCCCTCAACCGGTGCAGACTGGCGTGGGTAATTTTTTCTCGAACCTGGGGGAAATTCGCACGGCCATCAACAGCTTGCTGCAAGGCAAGCCCGCCAATGCGGGGCTGGCCACGTCACGCTTCCTGATCAACTCCACGGTAGGGGTCGGTGGGCTGCTGGATTACGCGACGCATATGGAGATCACCGCCGAGCGTGAAGATTTCGGCCAGACCCTGGCCGTATGGGGTTGGGAAGATTCACGTTATCTGGTGTTGCCGCTGCTGGGGCCGCGTACCCTGCGCGATGCGTCGGGTTTCCCGCTGGATATCGCGGCGCACCCCATCACCTACATGGACGATCACCAGCTGCGTGCTGGCCTGACTGCACTCGATATCGTGCACTTGCGGGCGGGCCTGCTGGATCAGGAGTCACTGATTCGTGGGGATCGCTACCGATTCATTCGCGATGCTTACTTGCAGCGTCGACAGTTCGAGATCAATGATGGTGAGCTGGGCGACGATCCCTTTGCCATGGACGATTTCGAGTTCGACGATAGCGACTTTGGTGACGACGACTTCGCCGACTGAGGCTAGACATGGATCACGCAAAGCAGTTGATCGCGGTAATCGATGAGCCCGGTAGCGAGCGTGATGCGCTGGCCGAGGCGATTACCTGTGATGGTATGTGGGTGTTTGCCGCAGACAATATCGATCATCTGCCGGTGGGCACCGCGCTGATCGTTGCCCATGCCAGAGCAGTGCCCAGGCAGCAGTGGTCGCAGCTGGCCCATCGCCTGCCCGCACTGGTCGTGAGTGATACCCGTCAGGATGCGGATTTGATCAAGGCGATCGACGCCGGGTTGGTGGATTACATCGTCCACCCGCTCAGGCATACCGAATTGCTGCGCAGGATGATCCGCAAGGCCATCGAGCTGCATCAACTGGCCCAGGAGCGTGATCGTGACCGGCAACGGCTGGCGGAGCTGAACGAAAGCCTGGAAACGCATCTGGCCCTGCTGAGAATGGATCAGCAGAGTGGGGGACATATCCAGCGCCGTCTGCTGCCGCCAAGGCCCAAGGTGATCAGCGGCGTCTATTACGATTACTGGTTTGCGCCGTCGCTCTATCTGTCGGGCGATTTTCTCGACTACCAGCGCTACGACGACCGCTTCAGCGTGTTCTATTTTGCCGATGTATCCGGCCACGGGGCCTCCTCGGCCTTCGTGACCGTGCTGCTGAAATATCTCTGCAACCGCTGGTTGAACGAGTGGGACGGCCAGGACCCTCAGGCGCTGCCGCCCCGCTGGTTATCGGCCCTGAACCGTGAACTTCAGGATACCGACATCGGCAAACACGCCACTTTATTTGTCGGTGTTATTGACCATGAGGAAAAGACTCTGCACTATTCGCTCGGCGCCCAGCTTCCCATGCCGCTATTGATGGCGGATGGCAACCTGAGGCGTTTGGCGGGGGAAGGAATGCCTGTAGGCCTTTTCCCTGATGTGGAGTATCCTTCGCTTAGCTGTCCGCTGCCAGCCGACTTCAGGTTGTGGCTGTGTTCAGATGGTGTATTGGAATGCTTGCCGGGTAAGACGCTCGACACGCGGCTCACGGAACTTGAGCAACTAGTAAGCGAAAGTGTCACGCTTGAGCAGCTGCGAGACCGGCTAGCCAACACCAACTCGCTCCTGAGTGGGGGCGACGAGGAAGATGAGGCGAACCAGGACCGCGATGCTTTACCCGATGACCTGACAATCATGATGGTGAGCGGATTTGGTCATGCTGATTGAAGAGGGCCGCATCAAGGCGGCGTTCGACTCCGGTGTTTTTGTTTTAAAGCTGTGTGGTGATGTAAGACTCACGCTCTGCGCCACACTCGATACCCAAGCACAGCGTCTAGCGGAAACGCCAGGCCTGCGTGCCGTGATGATCGACCTGCGTGAGGCCACGAACGTCGACTCGACGGCGCTGGGTTTTCTCGCCAAGGTGGCCATGGCCGTCAAAGGTCGCCTGGAACAGCCCCCAACCATCATCGCGGATAATCCGGATGTCCGGCAGATGCTGGATGTGATGGGTTTTGCGCGCTTCTTTACGCTGATGTCGGCACCGATTCAGCCGTCGGCGCCGCTGGAGACGGTACTGGAAGATCTGCCCGAGGAGCCCGCCGACGAAGAGGGGCTGCGCGGCCGTATTCTGGAAGCGCACCGTATCCTGATGCACATGAACGAGCATAACCGCGAGCAGTTTCAGCCGCTGGTGGAGATGCTGGAAGCCCAGGGGGCTCCTGCAAAATAAAGCCCTCTGGCCAGTGATGCGCCAGAGGGCTGTTCAAAGACGCCTGGTGAGCAGGCGCGCAAAAATCGTAGCCTAGCCCTTTCTCAGCGTGCTCAGCAACTCTTCCAGCTTGCGCTGGTCAGCCATGAACTTGCGAATCCCTTCGGCCAGCTTGTCGGTGGCCATCTCGTCTTCGTTCATTGCCCAGCGAAAATCGGCTTGTGCCAAGGCTTCTTCCGGTGAGCTGCTGGCGCCTAGGGGGCTGAGTTGGCGGGGCAGGTCGGCTTCGATCTCGTCCAGCTCCTTGAGCAGGGCAGGGGAGATGGTCAGGCGGTCGCAGCCTGCCAGCGCCTGGATCTCACCGATGTTACGAAAGCTGGCACCCATCACGATGGTGGGGTAGCCGTGGCCTTTGTAGTACTCGTAAATCCCTTTGACCGACTGTACGCCCGGGTCCTGTGCGCCGCTGAAGTCGGCATCAGGCTGACGCGACTTGTGCCAATCCAGAATCCGCCCCACGAAAGGCGAGATCAGCGTGACGCCAGCATCGGCGCAGGCTTGGGCCTGGGCAAAGCCGAACAGCAGGGTCAGGTTGGTACGAATCCCGTCGCGCTCCAGCTGGTGAGCGGCCTGAATACCTTCCCAGGTCGAGGCCATCTTGATCAGAATACGCTCGGGGCCCACGCCGTACTCGGCATAACGCTCGATCAGCGAGTGAGCCTTGGCGATGGTCGCTTCCTTGTCGAAAGAGAGACGCGCGCTGACCTCGGTGGATACATAACCGGGAACCAGCTTGCTGATTTCGCTACCGATATCCACTGCCACCCGATCGACCGCGTCATCCAGGTCGGTGCTCTCCTTGGCGATACTGGCCAGGCGAGCGCGGCGCTCCTCCTGCTGGGCCGCCTGAAGAATCAGCGAAGGGTTGGTGGTGGCGTCCTCGGGCTGGAAGCGACGAATGGCTTCCAGATCCCCGGTATCGGCCACCACGGTGGTCATCTCTTTCAATTGGCTTAATAGGCTAGTGGCCATGCAGTGCTCCTTGTATGAGTCATGGTTACTCTAACAAGGCTGGCTCGCGTTGAGTATGCTTGATCGGTGACGATGATGAAGAATCCGCTGCTCGCCACTGATAGCCGACGGCCTGCGGCCGCTGGCTGATCCTGAACCGGGCCGCCTGCTCCCGCATGCCTTCGGCAGCCGACTCCAGCGACATGGCGTCCTGCGCGGTGGCATCCACCTGAAGCGCATTGGCCTGGGTTACCTGGGTCTGCTCCTGCAGGGTCTCGTTGATCTCTTCGATGTTCTGGTGCTGCAGGTGGGCGGCTTCGGCAATATCGGTAATCAGGCGGTGAGTCGTGGAGATCGAGCCGACCATCTCCTCGAACTGCTGGTTGGCATCTCGGGAAAGCTGGTTGCCGCGCTCGATACTGGTATTGGAAGAGGCCAGCAGGCTGCGAATCTGAGTGGCAGCTTCTGCGCTGCGGGTGGCCAGTGAACGCACTTCAGCGGCCACCACGGCAAAGCCACGACCCTGTTCGCCCGCACGGGCCGCTTCCACCGACGCGTTGAGGGCCAGCAGGTTCGTCTGGAACGAAATGCCATTGATGACGTTGACGATGTCATTGACCTGCTTGGCGTGGGCATCGATCTCTTCCATGGTCGACAGAAAGGCTTCCATGGTGTGGTGGCTCTGCTGAGCTTGTGTCGTGGCGTGTTCGGTCAGTTCCTTGGCCTTCAGGGCATGCTCGGCGGTGTGGGCTACGCTATCGGTCAGGGTATGTACGTTGGTGGCCGTGTTGTCCAGTGAGGTGGTTTGCTGATGGGTGCGCGTGGCCAGGTCCTCGTTACCCAGAGCCAGCCGCTGAGCACTCTGGAACACGTGCTGGCTGTTGTCATGCAGTTGCTTGACGGTCTCGATCAGGGAGTTTTGCATGACCCCCAGGGCCGCATAGAGCTGGCCGATTTCGTTGTTGCCACGGGCCGGAACCTCGGCACTCAGGTCTCCTTCAGCCATATGACGAAAGTGGCCGATCAAGTGGCGGATGGGCTGTAGCAACTGGAAGTGGCCCAGCCAGATCAAGGCGCCCATCAGGGCCAGGGAGACCGCCATGCCCAACGCCAGCCCAGCGGCCACCATACCTGCGCGCTGCTCGGCGTCCTGCATCAGGCTGACACCCTGCTGATCGGCTACCTGGTAAAACGCCCGAGCATGGCCTGCCAGGGCCTCGCTATGATTCATGGCTTCCAGGGTGATTTGCCGATAGCCGCTGCGGTCACCGGTGGTAATGGCGTTGCGCTGGGCATCCATACTGGCCAGCAATTGGTTGGCGCGCTCACCAATGGCGTCGCGCAACGCTGAATAGGTGCTGTCCTGAGTGGCCTGCAGGAAGCTTTCAAGCGCCTGGGACATCTCGTTCAATTCATACTCGACGGCTTCCAGCGCTGCGATGGGGTCCCCGAGCGACGGACGCAATTGGCGCTCCAGGGCACGGTCCATGCGATTGAGACCTTCCAGGCTGGCAATGTGCAGCCGATTCAGCGAGGAGGCCTGCTGGACATTGACCTGCTCCAGCGAAGCCAGGTCACGCTGGCTCTGCTGCATGATATGCCAGGCCAGTGCGGCGAACATCAGCAGGCAGCCTGCCATCAATAGCAGCGCGGCCAGGCTCAGGTTGCGTAGCGAAATGTTTTCCAGCTTTTTGAGTATCATCGTGGCCCCCAGGACAGCGTCATTTGAATCTTGACGGGCAGCTTAATGGGCAAATGTTTCAGTTCTGAGTGGGCGATGCGCGATTCTGGGGTTGTGTGTATGATTAGCGTCCTATCTAAGTGGCCAGCGAGCGGCCAACCAGCGTAGCTTTCAAGGAGATCTATGGAACTCAATCCGCGTCGCGTAGCGCTATTGGTGGCGGCCAATACGGCGTTGGCCCCTTTTGCAATAGACGCCTACCTGCCTGCCATGGGAGTGCTGGCGGAAAGTATCGATGCCAGCATCCACCATACTGAGCTTTCCATCAGCATGTTTCTGTTCGGCTTTGCGCTGGGGCAGCTCTGTTTTGGCCCGCTGTCGGACCGCATGGGGCGCAAACCTGTGCTGCTCAGCGGGCTGGTGGTCTTCATGCTGGCCAGCTTGATGATCACCACCGCCGATAGCCTGACATCCTTGCTGGCATGGCGGTTCGTGCAGGCGCTGGGCGGGGGAGCCTGCGTGGTCAATTCGGCGGCCATCGTACGGGATTGTTTCAGCGGGCGTGAGGCTGCCAGGGTGATGTCCACCATGGCCATGATCATGATGCTGGCACCGCTGGTGGCGCCGGCGGTCGGGAGCCTGCTGCTGCATATTGCAGGCTGGTGGCTGATCTTTGTGTTTCTGGCTGTCTATGCAGGCTTTTTGCTCTGGCTGTTGGGGACGCGCCTGCCTGAAACCCGCGACCCCGGCCTGCCCGCCGCAACCCCTCGTCAGGTGCTGGGTAACTACGCCAGCGTGCTGCGCCACCGAGAGGGCATGGGTTACATTTGCGCCGTGGCAGCCTCGTTTGCGGGTCTGTTTGCTTTCGTGACGGCGTCGCCCTTTCTTTATCTCGATTACTTCTCCCTCTCTCCAGGCGTTTACCCGCTGGTATTTGGGGTCAACGTGGTCATGATTGCGCTCTCCAACCGGCTGAATATCCACCTGCTGCGCAAGCGCACACCCCAGCAGAACCTGCGCTTTGGCTTGACGGTGCAGCTATGTGCCGCGCTGGCACTGGTGGCCGCAACGGCCTTCGATCTGGCCACGCTGCCGGTCGTAGTGGCGCTGGTGATGCTGTTTACCGGCATGATCGGGCTGATCACACCCAACGCCATCTCGTCGCTGCTGGATCATTTCGGCCATATCAGCGCCACGGCCACGGCGCTGCTGGGGGGCATTCAGTTCAGCTGTGGCGCGCTGGCGGGTGTGCTGGTTGGGCTCTTCCAGGTAGAGCATCTTTGGCCGATGGTGCTGACCATGCTGGGCGCGGCGCTGCTGGGTAACATCGGGGTGAGAAAGCTCACCCAGGCGGTCTAGGCGTGGCGGAGCTCGAATGGCTGGCGCTCACCATGGAGCTCTCCTTGGGAATTTCTCTAGCGACATGGCTGGCCTGTGCCGGCGTGCTGCTGCTGGGGGCCTTCGTACAGCGTGCTACGGGGTTTGGCCTGGCGGTCGTCGGGGCACCGCTGTTGCTGATGCTGGAGCCACGGCTGGTGCCGGTAGTGCTGGTGCTGTTCGGTTTTACGGTTTCACTGATGATGGTGCGGCGCTATTGGCACGAAGTGCATCTGCGCGAGATCAGCGTGGCACTGGTGGGGCGGCTGCCGGGTAACGGGCTGGGAATCTGGCTGCTGCTGGCGGCGCCCATGGCCGTGCTGGAAACGCTGATTGCCGCTATCGTGCTGTTTGCGGTAGGCGTGACGCTGTGCCGTTTTCATTTGCCGGTGAATCGCGTCACACTGTTCGTGGCCGGTGTACTGTCGGGCATCTTCGGCACCGTGGCGGCCATTGGTGGGCCGCCCATCGTGCTGTTGATGCACGGCTTCTCGCCGGATCGCATGCGCGGCAATCTGGCGGCCTTCTTCGTCATCACCTCGCTGCTGACCCTGGCGACGCTAGCCCTGGCGGGGCAGCTCAGCATCTGGCATTTCAAGCTGGCGCTGACGTTTCTGCCTGCCGTATTGATCGGCAATGCGCTGGCCGATGCGGTGGCCCATCGGTTGGATAAAGTGCTGCTACAACGCTGTTCATTGGCCCTGTGTACGCTGGCGGCGCTGGGCTTGCTGCTGTGATAGGGCCCCAGGCCAACGCTTCGTTAACATTCCTCGCTAAAAAAATTACCGCTGTCATATTTCTGCAATCGTCGCTGTGCAAACTCCTCGGTGTGAAAGGCCAATCGCCAACATTGCCGAACGGCTCAAATCGAATAGCCCAGGCATGAAACCAAAGGGGACACGACGATGAAAGTAACGAAAAAGACACTTGGTGTTGTAGTTGCTGCCGCACTGGCTACCGGCGTATCGACGGCTGCCGTTGCTCGTGACACCGTGCAGATTGCAGGTTCTTCAACTGTACTGCCGTTTGCCAGCATCGTGGCGGAAGAGTTTGGTAACACCTACTCTCAGTTCAACACCCCAGTGGTAGGCTCTGGTGGCTCCGGTGGCGGTCTGCGCCAGTTCTGTCAGGGCGTTGGTGAAAACACCATCGACATCGCCAACTCTTCTCGTGCCATCCGCAGTGGCGAAGTGGCCAACTGTAACGAAAATGGCGTCAACGACATCCTCGAAGTGATGTTCGGCTACGACGGTATCGTGTTTGCATCGCGTATCGACCGTGAAGAGTTCGCTCTGACGCCTGAGCACGTATTCAAAGCCGCTGCCGCTCAAGTCACACAAGATGGTCAGCTGGTCGACAATCCCTACACCCGCTGGAACGAAATCGACAGCAGCCTGCCCGACCAGGAAATCGTGCTGGTGATTCCGGCTTCCAACCACGGCACCCGTGAAGTATTCGAAGAGAAAGTCATCCACGCTGGCTGTGAAAGCGATGCCAACGTAGAAGGCGATGCCTGTAACTCACTGCGTGGCGATGGCCGTATCGTCGAGATCGCGGGTGACTACACCGAAACGCTGGCTCGTCTGGATGCCCAGGCAGATGCCGTTGGCGTCTTCGGTCTGAGCTTCTACGACCAGAACCGTGACCGCCTGCAAGTGGCCACTGTGGATGGCGTGACGCCCAGCCTGGAAACCATCGGTTCTGGCGAATACCCCGTTTCTCGTCCGCTGTTCTTCTACGTGAAGGGCGAGCACCTGGACGTGATTCCTGGTCTGGCCGAGTACACCGAGTTCTTCCTGAACGACATGATCTCTGGTTACGGCAGCCCGCTGGAAGACGCTGGTCTGATCCCGATGAGCGAAGAAGAGCGTGCTGAAGCACTGGCTCAGTTCCAGGCCCGTACCGTGGTAAGCGTTGAAGAGTAAGACTGCCGCCATCGCTTCACAGCGGTGATCAGGTAGGTATTGCGCCGGCATCATGGAAATGGTGCTGGCGCTTGAACGTAGGAAATCATGGGCGGAGAGAGAATGAGTAACATTGCCTTGATAGCCACGCTACTCGTGATAATGGCCTTGGCTTACCACTTGGGTTTGACACGCAGTCGCGCGGTTGCGGCAGAGCACGATGTCAGAATGCATTCGCGCCCCGGTTATTATGGAGCGTTGGTGGCCCTGTGGTGTGGGCTGCCAGCGCTTGCCCTGTTTGTATTGTGGTCGCTGTTGGCACCACAGTTGATTGACATGCTGGTCGTTCAGCAACTGCCTCCCGAGCTGGTGGCAGGCATGAGCGAACGTGAAATGAATACCTTGTTACGGCGTATCACCGCGCTGGCCAATGAACGTAACGTGGCTGGGGGGGGAAGCGCCGAGGAGTTGGCCGCGGCCGCACACATGGCGCGCCTGCAGACCTTCCAGAACACCACGCTGATCGCACTGATGGCCGTGGTGGCCGTGGTCGGGCTGGTGTTTGCCCGGCGCCGTATTTCCCCTCAGTGGCGGGCGCGTAATCATGTCGAGCGCGTCATCTCCATTGCGCTGGCTTCCTGCTCTGCCATCGCGATTTTCACCACGGTGGGCATCGTGTTGTCGATGCTGGGCGAAGCGCTGAAGTTCTTCAGCTTCATCAGCCCGGCAGAGTTCTTCCTGGGCACGACCTGGAATCCGCGTTTCAGCACGTCGGGAACCGATGCACAGGGTGAGTTTGGCCTGTTGCCGCTGCTGTGGGGCACCATGATGGTGAGCATCATTGCCTTGCTGGTGGCGATCCCCGTGGGGTTGATGACGGCGATTTACATGGCCGAATACGCGCCCCCCTGGCTGCGTAACGTGGCCAAGCCGATCATCGAAATTCTGGCGGGTATCCCGACCATCGTGTACGGCTTTTTTGCCTTGATCGTCATCGGGCCTTTCCTTTCCAGCCTGGGCGATATGGTCGGCATCAATATTCGTACCACCAGCGCGCTCACCGCAGGCCTGGTGATGGGCATCATGATCATTCCGTTCGTGTCGTCACTCTCTGACGACATCATTACCCAGGTGCCCAAGTCACTGCGCGATGGTGCGCTGGGGCTGGGGGCAACCAAGTCCGAGACCATTCGCCAGGTGGTATTGCCTGCTGCGCTGCCGGGTATCGTCGGTGCCTTTCTGCTGGCGGCCAGTCGCGCCATCGGCGAAACCATGATCGTGGTGTTGGCGGCCGGTAATAACCCGGTACTACACGGTAACCCGTTCGAGGCGGTATCGACCATCACCGTGACCATCGTCAACCAGTTGACCGGGGACATGGATTTTGCCAGCCCACAGTCGCTGGTGGCCTTTGCTCTGGGCTTGACGCTGTTCGTCATTACCCTAGGCCTGAACGTCATCGCACTGGTTGTGGTGCGTAAATACCGCCAGCAATACGAGTAAGCGACCATGTCTATTACGATTGAACAGCGCCGTCAGCATCGCCTGACAACGATCGAAAACTCGCTGGCAAGACGTCATCGTCAGGAAAAGCGTTTTCGCTTTGCCGGGTTGGCCGCCGTTTTGACCGGCCTGACCCTGGTCGCCATTCTGTTCATCAGTATTCTGATGCGCGGTGTGCCGGCGTTTTGGCAAGCGACGCTCTACCCGGAGGTGTACTTCGACCCCGAAGTGATCCAGCTGGAAGAGAAGCCGGTGCGCGCCAGCGGTGAAAGCCAGTCGGCGTTCAATGAACGCTATTCCGCGTGGCTGACCCAGGCAGGACTGGTCAACTGGCAGTCATTGATCGACCGCGCCATGGAAGAGGCGCTGGGGGTCGAGGTCGAGCCTCGACAGCTGCGTGATCTGCGTGCCCTGGTGGCATCGGGTGAGCGTTTCTCGCTGCGTGAGCAGTTCATCAAGGACCCTTCCCTGTTGGGCCAGACCGTGAAAGTGAAAATGCTGGCGGCGGCCAACGTCGACGTCTGGATCAAGGGCAATATCGACCGCTCGCTGCCGGATGCACGTCAGCAGTTGAGCGCTCAGACCCGTGAATGGGCCGACCGTCTTTACGACGAGAACGTCATCCGCAACTCCTTCAGCACGTCGCTGTTCCTCAACACCGACTCGCGTAGTTCACCTGCGTCGGCGGGTCTGGCAGGGGCCTTCATGGGGTCGCTGTTCATGATGCTGATCGTGATCACGCTTTCGGTCCCCATCGGTGTAGCCAGCGCCATCTATCTGGAAGAGTTCGCGCCCAAGAACCGTTTGACCGATCTCATCGAGATCAATATCAACAATCTGGCAGCCGTGCCCTCCATCGTGTTCGGCTTGCTGGGGGCTTCCATCTTCATCGGCTATCTGGGCATGCCGCTGTCGGCCCCGCTGGTGGGCGGGCTGGTGCTGACGCTGATGACCTTGCCGACCATCATCATCGCTACCAGGGCATCGCTGCGCTCGATTCCGCCCTCCATTCGCCAGGCGGCATTGGGGATCGGCGCATCGAAAGTGCAGACGGTCTTCCACCATGTGCTGCCCTTGGCACTGCCGGGTATCCTGACGGGCTCCATTCTGGGCGTTGCCCAGGCGCTGGGCGAAACGGCGCCGCTGCTGCTGATCGGCATGAATGCGTTCGTGTCCAACGTGCCCAGCACGCCATTGGAGCAGTCGGCTGCGCTACCGGTACAGATCTATCTATGGCAGGGTAACGAGCTGCGCAATTTCTTCGAGGCGCGTACGTCAGCGGCCATCATTGTACTGCTGGGGTTGATGCTGAGCCTGAACGCACTGGCAATCTGGCTGCGTAAAAAATTCGAGACGAGGTGGTAAGTGAATACTTCAACAGAGCCCAAGACATCCCCATTGGTGAGCGTAGGCGCTGGCGAGAGCCGCACCAGTAAAGCCACCGACAAGGTCAAGATGAGCGCCCAGGACGTCAAGGTCTTTTACGGTGCCAGCCAAGCGATCAACGGTATCAGTCTGGACGTGTACGAAAACGAAGTGCTGGCATTCATCGGGCCTTCTGGCTGCGGTAAGTCCACCTTTCTGCGCTGCTTGAACCGCATGAACGACACCATCGACATCTGTCGGGTCGAGGGCAAGATCACCCTGGATGACAAGGATATCTATGCCCCGGATCGCGATGTGGTACTGCTGCGTGCCCAGGTAGGCATCGTGTTTCAGAAGCCCAATCCGTTCCCCAAGTCGATCTATGAAAACATCGCCTATGGCCCGCGCCTGCACGGTCTGGCAAAGCGCAAGGCCGAGCTGGACGACATCGTCGAGAGCAGCCTGCGCCGTGCCGGGCTCTGGGAAGAGGTCAAGGATCGTCTGGATCAGCCGGGCACCGGGTTGTCGGGTGGTCAGCAGCAGCGCCTGTGCATTGCTCGCACCGTGGCCGTCAGCCCGGACATCATCCTGATGGATGAGCCGTGCTCGGCCCTCGACCCCATCGCGACGGCCAAGGTGGAGCAGCTGATCGATGAGCTCAGCGAGAGCTATACCATCGTCATGGTGACCCACAACATGCAGCAGGCCGCACGCGTGGCTGACCGTACGGCGTTCTTCCACATGGGGGATCTGGTGGAGGTGGACACCACCGACCAGATCTTCACCAACCCGCAAGACCAGCGTACCCACGATTACATCACGGGGCGTTTCGGGTGATCACGCCGTACTGATCACGGGTTACCCGCAGGGGGCGTGGCCGCCTGCGGGTTCGATGGCTGGTTTTTTTTGATTTTTCATATATGATTTTTCATATATTGACGGTTCACTTGACTCTGGAGATTCAGCATGTCACTACGCATTGGTATCAACGGGTTTGGCCGTATTGGTCGTCTGGCACTGCGCAGCCTGTGGGCGCGAGCCGCTGCCGACGAGGTAACCCTGGTGCGCATCAACGACCCGGGCGGCGATGCGGCGACGTTTGCCCATTTGCTGGAGTTCGACTCGGTACATGGCCAGTGGGCGCCGGGGAAGGGCATTGACGCTACCCCAGAGGCGATCACCATCGATGGCCGTAGCATCGCCTACAGCGCCCACAAGACGATTGCCGAAGGTGACTGGTCCGGTTGCGATGTGGTGATCGAATGCTCCGGCAAGATGAAAACCACGGAGAAGCTGCAGGCCTATCTGGATCAGGGGGTCGAGCGTGTGGTGGTCAGTGCGCCGGTCAAGGAGGAGGGCGTGCTCAACGTGGTGGTGGGCGTCAACGATCATCTGTTCGACCCCGCTACGCACCGCATCGTCACTGCGGCCAGCTGCACCACCAACTGTCTGGCCCCCGTGGTCAAGGTCATTCTGGAAACGTTCGGTATTCGTCATGGTTCCATGACCACGGTGCACGACATTACCAATACCCAGACGATTCTGGACGCACCGCACAAGGATCTGCGCCGGGCGCGCGCCTGCGGCATGAGCCTGATTCCCACCACCACCGGTTCGGCCAAGGCAATCACCGCCATCTTTCCCGAACTGACCGGCAAGCTGAACGGCCATGCGATTCGCGTGCCGCTGGCCAATGCCTCACTGACCGATATGGTATTCGAGCTCGAGCGCGAGGTGACCGTCAAGGAGGTCAATCAGGCGCTCAAGATGGCCGCAGAGGGGCCCCTGAAGGGGATTCTGGGTTACGAGGAGCGGCCGCTGGTGTCTATCGACTACCGCACCGACCCGCGCAGTTCGGTCATCGATGCGCTCTCGACCATGGTGGTAAATGGTACGCAGCTGAAACTCTACGCCTGGTACGACAATGAGTGGGGGTATGCCAACCGCACCGCAGAGCTGGCCTGGAAGGTGGGCAAGGAGCAGGCGCGCCGTGGCTGAGTCGCTCAGGGCACGCATCGGCGCACTGCCTTTCGAAGTGCGCCAGTACATGCTGATCACGGGCAACTACTGGGCGTTTACCATCACCGATGGGGCCCTGCGGATGCTGGTGGTGATGTACTTCCACCAGTTGGGTTATTCGCCGCTGCAAATCGCCATGCTGTTTCTGTTCTACGAAGCGTTTGGCGTGGTGACCAATCTGGTGGGCGGCTGGTTGGGCGCCTGGTTGGGGCTCAACCGCACCATGAACGTGGGGCTGGGGCTGCAGATCGTGGCGCTTGCCATGCTCATGGTGCCTGCCGGGATGCTCACCGTCGTTTGGGTCATGGCGGCCCAGGCGCTGTCGGGGATTGCCAAAGACTTGAACAAGATGAGCGCCAAAAGCGCAGTGAAAGTGCTGGTGCCAGCTGATAGCGCCAATGCCAACAGCGCCTTGTACCGCTGGGTAGCGATGTTGACCGGCTCCAAAAATGCCCTGAAAGGGCTGGGCTTTTTTGTAGGCGGCGTGCTGCTGACGCTGATCGGCTTTCGCGGTGCGGTGGTGGCCATGGCGCTGATGCTGGGTGCCGTGCTGGGGCTGTCGCTGTGGCGGTTGAAGGCTGATCTCGGCAAACAGAAGGTCAAGCCAAAGTTTTCCGAGATTTTCTCCAAGTCTCGCGCCATCAATGTGCTTTCGGCGGCGCGCTTCTGCCTGTTCGCATCCCGAGACGTGTGGTTTGTCGTGGCCTTGCCGGTCTTCCTCTATGATCAACATGGCTGGAGCCACTGGACCGTGGGAGGGCTGTTGGCCGCCTGGATCATTGGTTACGGCGGCGTGCAGACCCAGGCGCCCAGGCTCACCGCACTGTTCCGTGGAGACGCTCGCATGCTCACGGCTGGCTGGGCCGCCGCGCTTGCCGTGCTCGCCATTCTGCTGGCACTGCTGCCCCTGGCACAGGTAGGGTGGCTGGTAGTGGGGCTGCTGGCCTTCGGCGTGCTATTTGCCGTCAACTCCAGCTGGCACAGCTATCTGATCGTCCACTATGCCCGTGCCGATGGCGTGTCCATGGACGTAGGCTTCTACTACATGGCCAACGCCATGGGCCGCCTGGTCGGCACGTTGCTCTCGGGGTGGCTCTACATGGCCTATGGTTTGAGCGCGTGCCTGTGGGTGGCGGCGGCGCTGGTGGCTGCCAGCGCGCTCATGGCACTGGCGCTGCCCAGGCAGGTGGCGTGATTCGCTCGCCTGGCGCTGGCCTGACGCTCACCCTGGGGAGTGCCCAGACCCTTGCCTGGGCATCCAGCTACTATCTGCCCGCCATTCTGGCGGGGCCCATGGCGCTGGAATTGGGGCTGTCCACTCGCTGGGTATTTGGCGCTTTTTCGGCAGCGTTGCTGCTGGTCGCCATGTTGGGCCCCAGCGTCGGGCGCTTGATCGATCGCCAGGGCGGGCGCGGTGTGCTGATGGCCTCGAACGCCATCATGGCGGTGGGCTTGTTGGCACTGGCGCTGGCGCAAGGGGCGGTGACACTGGTGCTGGCATGGTTGCTGATGGGCGTGGGCATGGCGCTGGGTCTTTACGATGCGGCCTTTGCTACGCTGGGGCGGCTGCTGGGGAGTCACGCCAGGGCATCGATTACCGGCGTGACCCTGGTGGCAGGATTTGCCAGTACCCTTGGCTGGCCCATCACTGCCTTCATCGAGAGCGAGTGGGGCTGGCGTGCTGCCTGCGCCAGCTGGGCGCTGGCCCATGTCGTGTTGGGAATGCCCTTGAACGCTCGCTTGCCCAAGGCCGAGCGAGCGCTCTCCAGCGCGTCGAGCCCTGCGCCTGAGGCGCCTGAACGCCCGCGTTTTACCCTGCTGCTGCTGGCGTACGTGTTCGCGGCGGGCTGGTTCGTCTCCACGGCCATGGCCGGCCATCTTCCCAGGCTGCTGCAGGAGAGTGGCGTTTCTCTGTCGGTGGCGATTGCAGCGGCTGCTCTGGTGGGGCCTGCACAAGTGGCGGCGCGCATGGGAGAGTTCGTTTTGCTGCGCCATTTTCACCCCTTGTTCGCAGGCAGGATCGCTACCACGCTGCATCCCGTGGGCGCCGGGTTGCTGACGTTTTTCGGCATGCCGGCCGCCGGGTTTGCGTTGCTGCATGGCGCGGGTAACGGCATGATGACGATTGCCTCGGGGACGCTGCCCCTGGCACTGTTTGGCCCGCAGGGGTTTGGGCGCAGGCAGGGGCTCATCATGATGCCCGCTCGGGCCTTGCAGGCCCTGGCGCCGCTGCTGTTTGGGCTGCTGATCGACCAGTGGGGCGCATCCGCGCTATGGCTGACGTCGCTGCTCATGCTGGCAGCCACGCTAGCGCTGCTGAGTATCCCGGCTCCCCGGCGTTAACGGGGCGCCATCCAGGAACAGCCGCCTGAATTTCCACCATCCTTCCACTCGTAATCGGAGGCCTTGCCAGGCAAGGGACGGCTCTATCCAGAGGCCGGCCTCTGGCAACTGATGATATTCGAAGGCCGATGTGTCGCTTGGCGCGCCCAGCTCTGCCACGGCGATATGTGCCGTCCCGCCACAGCAGCCATGACGTGGTGAACGGCGTACCGTCACCACGCCTCCGTGCTGCTGGATGAATGCCACGGCAGGGTGCTCCATCTCGATGACCTGACGCATGACGCTCCTGGCTGCCCATGCCGGGCCGTTAGGTGGGGGGATAGTAGACGGTCTCTCCGTCTTCCTTGGTAAATTGTGCAACAGGGTGGTCCAGGAGCGCCAATACCTGCTCGGATGGGCGGCATAATCGCGTGCCCTTGGGCGTACTGACGATGGGCCGGTTGATGAGCAGCGGGTGAGCCATCATGGCGTCGATGAGCTGGTCATCGCTCAACGTCGGGTCGTCGAGCTGCAGTTCATCATAAGGCGTCCCTTTCTGGCGCAAGAGCGCCCTGGGGGGCAGCTGCATCATGGCCAGCAGTGCCAACAGCCGCTCTCGGCTGGGCGGCGTTTCCAGGTAGTGGATCACCTGGGGCGTTTCTCCCGATGCTTCGATCATGGCCAGCGTATTACGCGACGTGCCACACGCAGGGTTGTGATAGATCACGATCATGGCGGGGTCCTCATCAGGAGGGTTGGGCTGCAGGAAAATGCGCGCTGGTCTTATTGGCGATACGCACCAGGGCCAGCATGAGTGGCACTTCTACCAGCACACCGACCACCGTGACCAGGGCTGCTCCAGACTGCAGGCCAAACAGCGCGATGGCGGCGGCCACGGCGAGTTCAAAAAAATTGCTGGCACCAATCATCGCCCCCGGTGCGGCGATATTATGTGGTACGCGCCACGCCTTGGCCCAACCATAGGCGATGAAGAATATAAGAAAGGTCTGAATGATCAACGGAATGGCAATCAGCACGATATGCAGCGGATTGCTCAGGATGACATCGCCTTGAAAAGCAAACAGTAAGACCAGCGTGACGATCAGGCCCATGGGGGTGACCGGGGCCAGGCGTTTCATGAACACCTTGTCGTACCATTCGGCGCCTTTTCTGGCCATCAGCGCTTTGCGAGTGACATAGCCAGCGGCCAGGGGAATGACGATGTAGAGCACGACCGAGAGCAGCACCGTGTTCCACGGGACCTGGATGTTCGAGATGCCCAACAGCAGAACCACGATGGGGGCAAAGGCAAACAACATGATCAGATCATTCAGCGCTACCTGTACCAGGGTGTAAGCCGCGTCGCCCCGTGTCAGGTAGCTCCATACGAACACCATGGCCGTGCAGGGGGCGGCCCCCAGCAGAATCGCTCCGGCCAGATACTGGTTGGCCAACGCTTCAGGGATGAACGGGCGGAAAATCACCATGAAGAAGAGCCAGGCCAGCGCGAACATGGTGAATGGCTTGATCAGCCAGTTGACCGTGGTGGTGATGGTCAGCCCCTTGGGCTGACGGCGCACACCGGCGACCGCGCTGAAATCGATTTGGGCCATCATCGGGAAAATCATCGCCCAGATCAGCACGGCGATGGGCAGCGACACCTGAGCATATTCAAAGCGCGCCAGGGTTTCCGGTATCTGGGGCGCCCATTGACCCACGGCGATACCGACCATGATGGCAATGGCCACCCAGAGCGACAAATAGCGCTCGAAAAGTCCCATGTCGGCGCTGCTGGGGGTGGCTGGCTGTGGCTGTGTCATGTTCACTCCTCGTTCAAATGGCGCGCTGGTTGACCCGTCGGGAGAGCTCTTCGGCACTCTCCTTGCGCTCGGAATAGCGGTCGGTCAGCAGGTCGCTGCGCTCTCGGGTCAGCAGCGTGAATTTCATCAGCTCTTCCATGACGTCCACGATGCGGTCATAGAAAGGGGAGGGTTTCATGCGGTCGTCGTCATCGAACTCCATGAAGGCCTTGGGCACCGAGGATTGGTTGGGAATGGTCAGCATCCTCATCCAGCGACCCAGAATACGCAGCTGATTCACCGTATTGAACGACTGGGAACCACCGCACACCTGCATGACCGCCAGTGTCTTGCCTTGGGTGGGTCTGACACCCCCCAATGCCAGAGGAATCCAGTCGATCTGTGCCTTCATGATGCCGGTCATGGCGCCATGTCGTTCGGGGGAGCACCAGACCATGCCTTCCGCCCACTGGGCCAGCGTGCGCAGCTCTTCCACTTTGGGGTGGCTGGCATCCTCGGCATCGGGGAGAGGCAGTCCGCTGGGGTCATAGATACGTGTTTGAGCCCCCATGGCTTCGAGCAGGCGCGCAGCTTCTTCGACGACCAGGCGGCTGAAGGAGCGTTTGCGTAGCGAGCCATACAGCAGCAGGATTTGGGGGGAAGGGAGGCCGTTGCTCGTCAACCCCAGGGATTCCGGGCTGGGAATCTTGAACAGGGCAGGGTCGAGGTTGGGTAAGGTGTCGAAGTGTGCCATGTGAAGGTCCGTTAAAACGATGTCCTTCATTTTGGCATTGATATATGAATTTTCATATATATTTTGTGGCAACACCCATCATTTTGCCAGCCATGGGCCACAGGCTGGACGCGCTTCATTGCTGCCGCCATGAAGCGCGCTGTGAATCAGTCGATCAGCTCGACCGCCACGGCGGTTGCTTCACCGCCACCAATGCACAAGCTGGCGATGCCGCGTTTGCCGCCTTTCTGGCGCAAGGCATGAATCAGCGTGGCGATGATGCGTGAGCCGGTAGAGCCGATGGGATGCCCCTGGGCACAGGCGCCGCCAAACACGTTGACCTTTTCATGAGGCAGGCCCAGATCATCCATGGCCATCAGCGTGACGACCGCAAAGGCTTCGTTGATCTCGAACAGGTCCACATCTTTGACGCCCCAGCCAAGCTTTTTCATCAGCTTCTCGATGGCTCCTACCGGCGCGATGGTAAATTCGCTGGGATGACGCGAGTGGGTGGCATGCCCTAGCATTCTGGCCAGCGGTTTGACACCGTGACGCTGTGCTGCTTCATGGCTCGATAAAATCAGCGCCGAGGCACCGTCGGAGATCGAACTCGCATTTGCGGCGGTAATGGTGCCATCTTTTGCAAACGCTGGACGCAGCTGGCGAATCTTGTCCAGTTTGGCCTGAAAGGGCTGCTCATCGTGGGTCACCACGGTTTCACCCTGGCGGGTCGTGACGGTGACGGGCGCCATCTCGGCATCCAGGTCACCATGGTTGGTGGCGGCCATGGCCCGTTCCAGCGAGGCAATCGCGAAATCGTCCAGCCGTTCACGGGTGTAGCCACGCTCGGTGGCCACCTCTTGCGCAAAGACCCCCATCAGCTTGCCGGTTTCGGCATCTTCCAGGCCATCGAGAAACATGTGGTCTTTCAGCTCACCGTGGCCCAGACGATAGCCGCCGCGTGCCTTGGTCAGCACATGGGGGGCATTCGACATGGACTCCATGCCGCCCGCCAGCACTATTGCTCCACTGCCTGCCTTGATCAGGTCATGGGCCAACATGGCCGCTTTCATGCCAGAGCCGCAGAGTTTGTTGATGGTCGTGGCACCATTGGCATCGGGAATGCCTGCCTGTCGCATGGCCTGGCGTGCCGGACCTTGCTTGACTCCGCCAGGCAGAACGCAGCCCATGATGCCCTCTTCGACGAGCGCAGCGTCGATGCCTGCTCGCTCGATGGCGGCGCGTATGGCCACGGCGGCCAGCTCCGGGGCGCTCAAGGTGGAAAGGCTGCCCATCATGCCCCCCATGGGAGTGCGGGTGGCGGATAAAAAGACGATGTCGGTAGCGTTACTCATGGCCTATCTCCTGATAGATTTTTTGTGATTATCGTGCTGAGCGGCTAGCGATGCGTTGACCCGCTGGCGGGGCTGTGGTCTTCTCCTAGGTAACCAAGCAAGCGCTAGTGTAAATGACATGAATGTAATGAATGCCTCTCCTCGCCGCAAGGAATTGACACGCTTAGCCGCTCAGCTATTCGTTCAAGAGGGCTTTGACCGCACCACGGTGCGCATGCTGGCCCAGGAAATGGGCATCAAGTCTGGCAGTCTGTTTCATCACTTCAAGGACAAGCAGGAAATCCTGGCAGCGGTGATCGAGGAGGGCACGCAGAACGCACTGACCATCGCCAGAGCAGCGCTACAGGCGTGCCCCGATCAGCCAGAGGCGCGATTGCATGCCATGGCGCGCGCGCACCTCGACACGCTGTTTGCCGACCGTAATGCCCATGTGGTAGCGCTGTTCGAATGGCGTCGCCTGGACCCAGCGGCCAGCGCTCACCTGAGCCATTTGCGCGATGCCTACGAGGCCATGTGGGTCGAGGTGATCGACGATGCTCTGGCAGCAGGGCTCATTCATGGCGACCGCTTTCTGGTTTCACGTTTTATTCTTGGCGCCTTGAACTGGACCGTTCGCTGGTATGATCCCAATGGCCCGCGCACCCCGGACGACCTGGCCGATGAGCTGGTCGCGATGATCCTGTCTCGGTAATTCTGTCTTGATGCTCCTTTCTCGCTGATCTTTTCTCGACAGTTCTAGGCCCCTATGGCTTCTCCAACCGCTGTCTGATCGACCAACGTCTAACCCTGTCGAGTAGCTTGCGGCTTGCGCTCTTGAGTAAATGCTTTTAGCGTTGGTTTATTCGGTAGGCTTCCGTTAACGTAAACGGACAATAACACCAATACTACGTGGAATCCTGCCTGTCCGAGTGCTCACGACCAACAACACAAGAGAGCCGTCATGACAGCGACATCAGCAGCAACCTCACTTCCCGCGTATTCGACATTTCTCGAGGATTTTTCAATAGATAGCGTCGTCGCCAGGCTGGATGACCACCACGATGGGTGCCTGAATGCCTACGAGGCTTGCTGTGGAAGGCACGTACGCCAGGGCCGTGGTGATGTGCTGGCGCTGGTGCATGAGGATACCCAAGGCCAAACCCACACGCTGACCTATGCCGAACTGGAGCAGCAGAGTGGGCATCTGGCAGGGTGGCTGAAAAGCCAGGGGCTGGGGGAGGGTGACCGCATTGCCTGCATGCTGCCGCGCTCGGCAGCGCTGCTGGTGGCCGTGCTCGCCACCTGGCGGATTGGGGCGGTCTACCAGCCGCTCTTTACCGCGTTTGGGCCCGATGCGGTCGATTATCGGTTGGGGCGGGCAGATACCAGGCTGGTGATAACCGATCACGCCAACCGCTATAAATTCGATGGCCTGAGCCAGTGCCCGCCGGTGCTGGCCGTGGGTGGCGCTACCCGCGAGCATGCCCAGGATCATGATTGGCAGGCGGCATTGACGTATACGTCAATCAGCGATACCCCGCCCCGGCTGTCGCCGGATCAGCCATTCCTGCAGATGTTTACCTCGGGGACGGTCGGCAAGCCCAAAGGCGTTGCCGTGCCCCTGTCGGGTATGACGGCCTTTGCGCTCTACATGGAGCTGGCGGTCGACCTGCGCGAGGAGGATCGTTTCTGGAACATGGCCGACCCTGGCTGGGCCTACGGCCTGTATTACGCCATTGCCGGGCCGCTGCTGTTGGGGGTAACGACACACTTTTGCGAAGCGGGCTTCAGTGCCGAAGGCGCGCTGGCGTTCATGAAGCGTCATCAGATCACCAATTTCGCTGCCGCGCCGACGGCCTACCGCCTCATGAAGGCGTCTGGCCTGTTCGACGACGCTCACCAGACCCTGACGCTACGGGCGGCCAGCTCCGCCGGAGAGCCGCTCAATACCGAGGTGGTCACCTGGGTGGAAAAATCATTGGGCTGTCCGGTGATGGATCACTATGGCCAGACAGAAACGGGCATGACCTGTAACAACCACCACTCCCTGGACCACCCCAAGCACGTGGGGGCCATGGGCGTCCCGATGCCGGGCTATCGTCTGGCCATTCTCGACGCCGAATACAACGAGCTGCCGCCTGGCGAGCCTGGCGTACTGGCAGTGGATATCAAGCGCTCGCCAGCCCACTTTTTCCAAGGCTATACCTGGCAGGAGAAAGACCCCTTCGTCAACGGCTACTACCTGACCGGCGATGTGGTCATTCGTAATGAAGATGGGTCGTTCCAGTTTGCTGGCCGTGATGATGACATCATTACCACGGCGGGCTACCGAGTGGGGCCAACGGATGTCGAGAATAGCGTCATGACGCACCCGGCGGTGGCCGAGTCCGCCGCCGTGGGGCAGCCGGATGAGATTCGTGGCGAAGTCATCAAGTCGTACATCGTGTTGCGCGATGGCTTCGAGCCTAGCGATGCGCTGGCGGAGGAGATTCGCCAGCAGGTACGCGAGCGGCTCTCTACCCACGCTTTTCCTCGGGTCATCGAGTTCGTCGATGAGCTGCCCAAAACGCCCAGCGGCAAGATTCAGCGCTTCAAACTGCGTGCTCAAGCCGCCGAGCAAGTGCGCCACAGCTCATGATTCACAGGACATCATTCAGAGGAAGAGTGCCATGCAGGTAAAGGATCGTACGTTTTTGATTACCGGGGCGGCCTCGGGGCTAGGGGCGGCAACGGCAGCACGACTGGTAAAGGCGGGTGGGAAGGTGGTGCTGTGCGACATGAGTGATCGTGTTGCGGACCTTGCCGAGCAGCTGGGGTCTCAGGCGCACGCCTGCATCGCCGACATTACCTCCGCCGACGATATGCAGGAGGCGGTGAACAAGGCCGTTGCGCTGGGGGGCGAAAGCGGCCTTTCGGGAGTGGTTCATTGTGCGGGCGTGGTCAGCGTGGCCAAGCTGGTGGATCGGCAAGGCAACCCGGCAGACCTTGAGAGTTATGCGCGCACCATTCAGATCAATCTGGTAGGTACCTTCAATGTCATGCGTCTGGCGGCCGCCGCCATGGCCAGCAATCCGCCAGACGAAGGGGGTGAGCGGGGCATCATTATCAATACCGCATCGATTGCCGCGTTCGATGGGCAAGTCGGGCAGTGCGCCTACAGTGCCTCCAAGGCAGGGGTTGTGGGCATGAGTTTGCCTGCCGCCAGAGAGCTGTCGCGTCACGCCATTCGTGTCATGGCCATTGCGCCAGGGGTATTCGAAACCCCCATGATGAGCGAGATACCGGACGAAGCTGCCCAGGCATTGGCCGCTGCGGTGCCTTTTCCCAAGCGTTTGGGCAAGCCTGACGAGTTCGCGCTGCTGGCCGAGCAGATAATTACCAATCCGATGCTCAATGGTGAAGTGATTCGCCTGGACGGTGGTATCAGAATGCAGTGATCCGCGCTCAGTAAGCTCTGATGGAAAGCCTGCCCGTACTTTTCGGGCAGGTTTTTTTATTTTAAAAAACATGGTGTTAATAAGGTAAAGACCAAAGTTGTAGCCGGTTTGGCGGTTTAATTCAAACGACTGCTTGACGGCGTCGGGCGTGCGCGCTAATTTTCAAACATGTGTTTGAAAGCGCCTGTTGAGTACCCGCTCTTTCAGCCCCCCGTTTAGGAGAAGTGACATGCCCAGCTATCAAGCCCCTCTGCGTGACCTGCGTTTCGTGATGAACGAAATGTTTGATTACCCTAGCCACTACGCGGCACTTCCCAACGGTGAAGAAGCGTCTCCCGATGTCGTCGGAGCGATTCTGGAGGAGGGCGCCCGTTTTGCTCGTGACGTGCTATTGCCACTGAACCAGAGCGGTGATGAAGAGGGCTGCCTGCTGGAAGGTGGTGAGGTCAAGGCTCCTCATGGTTTCAAGGAAGCCTATCAACAGTATGTCGAAGGAGGTTGGCCAAGCCTGGCAGCGGACCCTGAGCAGGGCGGGCAAGGCTTGCCGCATTCGCTGGCCATGATGCTTTCCGAAATGATTTGCGCCACCAACCTGGCGTGGGGCATGTATCCGGGGCTTTCCCACGGCGCCGCAGACGCGCTGCGTCATCATGGAACCGAGGCGCAAAAGGCCACTTACCTCACCAAGCTGGTCGAAGGCGTATGGACCGGCACCATGTGTTTGACCGAACCCCATTGTGGTACCGATCTCGGGCTGATCAAGACTCGTGCGGTTCCTGCAGAGGGTGACGCGTATCAGATCACCGGCACCAAGATCTTCATTTCTGCCGGTGAGCACAATCTGGCCGAGAACATCGTTCATCTGGTGCTGGCCAAGCTGCCGGATGCGCCCGAAGGCTCCAAAGGCATTTCACTGTTCGTCGTACCCAAGTTCCTGCCCGATGCCGAGGGTAATCCTGGGCAGCGCAATGGTGTCAGCTGTGGCTCTCTCGAGCACAAGATGGGGATTCACGGCAACGCAACGTGCGTCATGAACTTCGATGGTGCCACGGGCTACCTGGTAGGCGCGCCGAACAAGGGTTTGGCTTGCATGTTCACCATGATGAATGCGGCCCGTCTGGGCGTGGGGATCCAGGGGCTTGGTCTGATGGAAGCCAGCTTCCAGAACTCGCTCGGCTATGCCCGTGATCGTTTGCAGATGCGTGGCCTTTCAGGTGTTCAGGCCCCTGATAAAGCCGCCGACCCGATCATCGTCCATCCCGACGTGCGTCGCATGCTGCTGACCCAAAAAGCTTTTGCCGAAGGCGGGCGCATGCTGGTGCTGTATACCGCCCAGATGCTGGACGTGGTCGAGCATGGCGCACCAGGCGAAGAAAAGGAGCGTGCCGAGACCCTGCTTGGCCTGCTGACGCCGATCGTGAAGGCCTTCCTGACGGAAGTGGGTTTCGAGTGTACCAATGAAGGCGTGCAGATTTTTGGCGGTCACGGCTTCATCAAAGAGTGGGGCATGGAGCAGTTGGTACGTGATGCGCGTATCACGCGCCTCTATGAAGGCACGACCGGTATCCAGGCGCTGGACCTGCTGGGTCGCAAGGTGCTGATGAGCCAGGGTGAATCCCTCAAAGTCTTCACCAAGGAGATTCACAAGTTCTGCCAGGCCGAAGCCGACAACCCTGCGCTCAAGGAATTCATCGAGCCGCTGGCCAAGCTCAACGCCCAGTGGGGTGAGCTCACCATGGGTATCGGTATGAAGGCCATGCAGGATCGTGAAGAAGTAGGGGCCGCCAGCGTCGATTATCTGATGTACTCCGGCTATGTCGCTGTCGCCTATCTGTTTGCTCGCGCTGCCAAGCAGGCCGCTAGTGCACAGGGGGGTGAAGATGCTGCTTTCTACACGGCCAAACTGAATACGGCGCGTTTCTACTACCAGCGTCTGCTGCCACGCACCAAGGCGCACGCCGCCATGATTCAGGCAGGTGCCGGTAGCTTGATGGCGATTTCCAGCGAAGATTTTGGCCTGGGCTTCGAGATCTGAGCCCATGCCTTTGCCAGGCACTCTCTGGTCAGGGTACTGATCGGTGGTTTGCGGCAGGTCTGCCCTCGGGCATTGCCTGCCGCTTTTTTATCTCGGCTATACGAAAACTTTTTCAAAATAGCCCTTGCCAACCCGGCAGCGAATCCGTAAAGTACGCATCCGCTGCCGGGGACGCCAAGCGTTACCAGCGGTAAAGAAGGTTGAAAAACCTTCGGTTTGTCAGGAGGTTAGCGTCATCTGCTGGTTGGATTGATCGCTCGCTTCACTCGCTGAAAACAGCCCTTGACAAACACTACGGAATGCGTAGAATACGCCTTCCTCGCTGAGGCAACACGGTTCAGGTCATCGAGCCCGTCGCAGCGAACTGATGACAGTAGTATTGCTCTTTAACAATTTGATCAGGTAATTCATGTGGGCGCTTGCCGATGAGGGTGAATCATCACCGAATATCAAGGCAAGCGAACACCAAGATACTCTTCGGAGTATCGCAGTGAATTCGTTTGAACCTTGAGCCAAGTTTGATCCGCTTTTGTTGCCT
>NZ_VBVC01000008.1:0-146685 GCF_007655045.1 Halomonas sp. C22
GTGTTGCCTCAGCGAGGAAGGCGTATTCTACGCATTCCGTGGTGTTTGTCAAGGGCTGTTTTCAGCGAGTGAAGCGAGCGATCAATCCAACCAACAGATGACGCTAACTTCCTGACAAACCGAAGGTTTTTCAACCTTCTTCACCGCTGGTAACGCTTGGCGTCCCCGGCAGCGGATGCGTACTTTACGGATTCGCTGCCGGGTTGGCAAGGGGTATTTACCAAATAGTCAAAAAAAGTCGCCCACGCGATCACACAACTCGTGGAAAGCACTTCGGCGCTTACTGTTTGGCGGTTACACTTGGCACTCCGCAACATTCGCCACATCTATTGCACCTACGGATATGAGGTCTTCGATGAGCCAGCACTTGTTAACCGTCGATTCATTAAATCGCGAAAGCGTTGATCACCTGTTACGGGTGGCCGCACGCATGGAGCCGATTGCCAGTCGCCGTCAGGTCACGCGAGTGCTGGAAGGTGCGGTACTGGGCAACCTGTTCTTCGAAGCCAGTACGCGGACGCGGGTGAGTTTCAATGCGGCTTTCTGCCGTCTGGGAGGCAGTGTCTGTGACACCACGGGCTTTACCTTCTCGTCCATGGCCAAGGGCGAATCCTTGTACGACACCAGCAGGGTAATGAGCGGCTACTGTGATGCCATCGTCATGCGCCACCCGGATCAAGGGTCGGTTGCCGAGTTTGCCGCCGCAACGCATGTGCCGGTCATCAACGGTGGTGATGGTCCGGGTGAGCACCCAAGCCAGGCGCTGCTGGACCTTTATACCATCGACAAGGAGTTCCAGCGGTTGGGCAAGCGCCTGAGTGGTGCCCACATTCTACTGACCGGGGATTTGAAATACGGGCGCACGGTGCATTCGCTGATCAAGCTGCTGTCGCTTTATGATCCGCTGCGGATAACGCTGGTCTCCCCACCCGGCCTGGAAATGCCGTCTTATCTGGTGGATCTGGTGGCATCGCGGGGCCATCGCATCGAGCAGCGCGACTCCCTGGCCAGCGACTTCTCGGATCTGGACGTCGTCTATACGACACGCATCCAGAAGGAGCGCTTCACGGATGAAATGAACGAGAGCTTCCAGGGGCTTTCCGATGACTTCATGGTCAATCGCGATTTTCTGGATCACCGCTGCAGCCAAAGCACGATCGTGATGCACCCGCTACCGCGCGATAGCCGTCCAGGCGCCAATGATTTGAACGTCGATTTGAATGGCGATCCGCGCCTGGCGATCTTCCGCCAGACAGATAACGGCATCCCCATGCGGATGGCCATTTTTGCCACGCTCTTGAAAGTGGACGAGCTGATCGAGCAGGACATGCGGCCAGTACGCTGGTTCGTACCGCCGCAAATTGGCACGCTGGACCGCTGAGGAGCAGACGGCTGAGCAGCTAAACGCTCAGTGCGCGGTTCGCCCACCGGGAAGGCCTTCTCGGTGGGCGAACCAGCCTTCCAGAATCAGCACGGCAGCGATGCCGTCCACGCTCTGCTGACGATAGTTGCCGCGATGTCCCGATGCGTGGGCGATCTGCTTGGCTTCACGGGTAGAGCCACGCTCATCGACCATTTCGCACGGCTTGCCATAACGCCCATGCAGGCGGTTGCCAAACTTGCGCGCACGGGTACTCATGGGCGATTCGCTACCATCCATGTTCAACGGTAGCCCGACCACGAACAGGTCGGGCTGCCACTCCTGAACCAGACGAGACACCACGTTCCAGTCAGGAATGCCATCCCGTGCAGGGAGAGGCGTCAGCTCGCGGGCGCTATTGAGCAGCTCATTGCCTACCGCCACACCGATGCGCCGCGTTCCATAATCGAATGCCAGGATCAGGCGCTCCCCACTGTCGGCCATCGCGTTACTGCCCCTTCGTCATGCGTGACCGGCGTCACGGGTCATCAGGTTGAGATCGACGCCCAGCAGGCCAGCGGCAGCGGCCAAGCGCTCGGCGGGAGGGGTGTCGAACAGCACGCTTGGCTGGCCCTCCACCGTCAACCAGGCGTTGTCCTTGAGCTCATCCTCCAGCTGTCCTACTTCCCAGCCCGCGCACCCCAGGCACACGAGGAAGTGCTCTGGCCCCGTGCCATCCGCCAGCGCCTGAAGAATATCCATGGACGTGGTGAGGGCAATGCCATCTTCTACCTGGACGCTGGAATCCCACGCCTGGCTATCCCCTTCGTGAAGGATAAAGCCACGGTCTTTATGGGTGGGGCCACCGTAATAGACAGGCGCATTGCGGTGCGGGCTCTCATCGCCCCCCAAGGAGAGCTGTTCGAACAGCGCATCCAGCGTGATTTCCAGAGGGCGGTTGGTAATCACCCCCATGCAACCATTGTGGTCATGGTCACACAAGTACACCAGGCTGCCCGCAAAGTTGGGGTCGTCCAGATGCGGCATGGCCATTAAAAAATGGTGTTTTAAGCTTTGCATGCGTCTCCTATGGCTTGCCGCTGAATCAGCAAGTCGGGCGTTATTGGGCGGAAGCAAGGCGACGCTCGATGGCGTCCAGCAGCATGCCGGCGATGTCGGTGCCACGCTGATCGTCGATTTCCCGCACGCAGGTGGGGCTGGTCACGTTGATCTCGGTGATGTAGTCACCGATGACATCCAGACCCACGAACATCAGCCCTTTCTCACGGATCAGCGGCTGTACCTGCTGGATCAGCCAGTGATCACGCTCGGTCAGCTCGCGACTCACGCCACGCCCACCGGCGGCCAGGTTGCCGCGGGTCTCTCCCGCCGAGGGGATGCGCGCCAGCCCGAAGGGCACAGGCTCGCCATCGACCAGCAGAATACGGGTATCGCCGTGTTTGATTTCCGGCAAGTAGCGCTGCGCCATGATCTGACGCTGACCGCGCAGCGTCAGCTGCTCGATGACGGCGCCAATGTTGCGGCCATCAGGGCCGATATGAAAAATGCCCGTGCCACCCATGCCGTCGAGCGGCTTGAAGATCACGTCGCCATGCTCGGCGTGGAAGGCACGCAGCACGTCATCACGGCTGGCCACGACCGTTGGCGCGCAGCATTGCGGAAACTGCTGGGCAAAGAGCTTCTCGTTACACTGCAGCAAGGCGGCGGTGGGGTTCACCACCAGCACTCCCTCGCGTTCGGCAAAGCCCAGCAGGTGCACCGCATTGATGAACTCGGCATCTACCGGCGGATCCTTGCGCATCAGCACGGCGTCCAATTCTGCCAGTGGCCGCTGAACTGCTTCGCCAAGGTCGTACCAATGCGCAGGATCACGATGCACGGTCAATGGACGCATGCGTGCGTAGGCCTGCCCTGCGTTCAAGAACAGATCGTCCTGCTCCATGTAGTGCAAGGTATAGCCGCGCTCCTGGGCAGCCCACAGCATCGCCAGGGTGGTGTCTTTCTTGTAGGCGATGTCACTGATCGGGTCCATCACGACACCGAGATGCAACGTTGAGTGGCTCATCGAAATACCGTCCATGCAGGAACAATCATTATTCAGTATGCCGTACTGCAGGCACGGCTCCAACCGCGGCTATTTGTCTGCGGTTTCGGAGAGCGCGCCAGGCACCAGGCGAATGGCATCGGGGGCCAGGGTGATCAGCTGTTGCTTGTAAAGCCGCCCGATCGCTTGTTTGTAGGCGCTCTTGCTCACCCCAAGACGCGCCTTGATGGCGTGGGCATCGCTTTTATCGCCCAGCGGCAAGTAGCCGCCGCTTTCGCGCAGCGCTTGCAGTATCTTGTCACCCACCACATCGAGGCGTGCCGCCCCCGGCGGCAGCAGCGAGATATCGACTCGGCCATCCTCGCGACGCTGTTTTACATAGCCTTTCAGCGTCTGCCCTCGGCGCAGCGGCTGGGTCATGTCGTCCTGATAGATCAATCCCCAGTAACGGTGCTCGACCACCACTTTCATGCCCAGGTCCGTGCGATCGGCCACCACTACCGTGACCTCATCACCCTGCGACAGCGCCCAGGCGTCGTCGCTCAGGAAGCGGTCCAATCGCATGGATGCCACGGGACGCCCCTGGTCATCGCTATACAGCATGACCAGTACGCGCTTGCCGGGATCCGGGCGAAAACGCTGTTCGCTATAGGGCAGCAGCACGTCCTTGGGCTGGCCCCAACGCAGAAAGGCGCCCGTACTGTTCACTGCCGTCACGGTCAAGTAAGCGACTTCTCCCAGCTGGGCAGTCGCATCGCTGGCAGAACGGGGAGAGGCATGGGACTCACGGGCCATGGAGGTGTCCTTGCGAAGGGTTGAGAATCGGTAGCGTACCTTGCTCACGCTAGCCAAAGCGAGGCCGTATTCGGCCTGACAGCCTGCTATACAAAAGCCGCTGCCACAGAGAATGCGGCAGCGGCTGACAGTAAGCGCTTACAAATCGCCGAAATGATGCTGCAGGAGGGTCAGCGCGACGACCGGTGCGGTTTCCGTACGCAGTACACGGGGCCCTAATGTCAGCGGCGTAAAGCCGCTGGCGGTGGCCCCAGCGATATCGGTCTCGCTGAGCCCTCCTTCGGGGCCAATCAGCAACGCTGCCGAAGCGGGCCGAGACGACTTTGCAAAGCCATTGCCCGTGGCCAGATGAAGCATCAGGCGCAGCGGCTCTTGCCGTTCGGCCAGCCACTCCTCCAGCCCCTGCGGCGGGTATACGGGAGGCACCACTGCACGCCCACTTTGCTCGCAGGCGCTGGCAGCCACCGCCTGCCAATGGGCCAGCTTCTTCTCTTCTCGGTCGCCTTTCAGGCGAACATCCCCCCGCTCGGTATAGAGTGGGGTGATGGCAGCGACGCCCAACTCCACGGCTTTCTGAATGGCATAGTCCATGCGATCTCCCTTGGAAATCGCCTGGCCCAGATGCACCGCTAGCGGAGACTCCGCGCTGCCTGGCCATACCGACTCGACGGTTGCGGTGGTCTGTTTTCGCCCCACCTCCGCCAGCCGAACGCCTGCCTCCAGGCCCGCCCCGTCGAACAGGATCAGTGCCGCGCCCTCACCCATGCGCAGCACGCGGGTAACGTGCCTGGCAGGGCCTTCCGGCAGCGTGACGGTTGCCCCGACACGCAGCTCGGTGGGCACATGAAGGCGCGGCATCTTGCCGTGCGTGGCGAGCCAGTGTGCTGCCGAATGCGCTTCGAGCATGGCTTAGTGGGTGTTCTCGGCAGCCTGGCTTGCCTGCTGCGCTTCACGCTGCTTGCGCTGGGCGTACATGGCTTCGAAGTTGACCGGCGCCAGCATCAGCGCAGGGAAGCCGCCACGGTTGACCAGGTTGTCGATGCACTCACGGGCGTAAGGAAACAGCAGGTTAGGACAGAAGGCGCCTAACGTCTGCTCCAGCTGCGCACCTTCGATGCCGGAAATACGGAACAGGCCAGCCTGCTCGACTTCGGCCAGGAACGACGTGGTGCCGGACTCGCTGTCATTCACCTGGGCGGTGACCTTGACCACGACTTCGTACTGGTCGTCAGCCACTTTCTGGCTGGTAGTGTTCAGATCCAGATTGACCTTGGGCTTGAACGCCTGCTTGAACACGGAAGGAGAGTTCGGCGCTTCGAAGGAAATGTCTTTCACGTAAATACGCTGCAAAGAGAATTTCAGCTGCGGCTTTTCGCCTTCAGCGGCACCGGCCTGCGGGGTGTTGTTATCTTCCGCCATGGGAGACTCCTCGTTATTCATTCAATAAAAAAGCGTGCGGCCCAGAGGCCGCTTTCGTCGTTTACTTCTTCACTACGGGAAGGCCATCGGCCTGCCACTGCATCATGCCACCACGCAACTTCGTGGCCCGCTCGAAGCCCGCCTTGACCAGCTTGGCTTGTGCGGCACCCGAGCTTTGGCCATGCTTGCACACCACGATGATCGGCTGGCTTTTGACTTTCTCCAGCTCGTTCATGCGGCTATCGAGGCTGCTCTGCGGAATGTTGCGTGCACCGGCGATATGCCCCGCCTTGAAGTCTTTGCTTTCACGAATGTCCACCACCACCGCATCTTCGCGGTTGATGAGCTGGGTGGCCTGGCTAGAGGACACGGCATTCGAGGCAGCGCTACGCGTTTCGTAAACAATCCACGCCGTGAGCACCAGCAAAAATGCCCCCACCAACAGGGGGTGGTTCATTACGAATTCGAACAGCTGATCGATCATCGCGAACACAATCTCTTGGTCTATGCAGAAAAAAGCGGCCTGGCCGCCATCAGAAACGCGACAAGTATACACGTCACAGGGCATACCGCGCAGGCCATGACGCCCAGCGGCTGCCTGCGTTATGATGCCCCAAGCACGCGCCCGCCGCGACCCTGTTTCTCAGGTACTGTCTGAAAACTGGCTGAATGGCCATTGCCAGCGTTTCAAACAGCACTTTTCGTTGCTTGGCTGACCCATATAACGAGGTTTCTCATGGCATCATCTGCACCACGCCCCGTCGCCCTGATCATCCTGGACGGCTATGGCCACAACCCCGATAGCGCACATAACGCCGTGGCTGCCGCCCATACCCCGAACATGGATGCTCTGTGGGCCAAACGCCCCCACGCCTTCGTACACACCGATGGCCGCCATGTGGGGCTGCCCGATGGGCAGATGGGCAACTCGGAAGTGGGCCACATGAACCTGGGAGCTGGGCGCATCGTGTACCAGGACTTCACGCGAATCACCAAGGCCATCGAGGATGGCGACCTGGATACCAATGGCGTGCTGACCAAACCTATCGACGACGCCGTGGCCAACGGCAACGCGGTACATTTGCTGGGCCTGCTCTCCCCTGGAGGCGTACACAGCCATGAAGACCACTTCATTGCCGTCGCGGAACTGGCAGCACGGCGCGGCGCTCAGCGAATCTACGTGCACGCCTTCCTGGATGGCCGCGATATGCCCCCGCAAAGCGCGCTGGCCTCCATCGAGCGCGCCAATGCCCGGCTTGCCGAACTGGTCGGTGCCGACAACGGCTTCGTGGCCTCCATCATTGGCCGCTTCTTCGCCATGGACAGAGACAACCGCTGGGAGCGGGTCGAGCAGGCCTACCGCCTGCTCACTGAAGGGCACGCCGAGCATACCGCCACCAGCGCTGAAAGCGGCCTGCGGGATGCCTACGCGCGTGGTGAAACCGACGAGTTCGTGGCGGCCACCAGCGTTCCCGTCAACGGTAGCGCCATGACGTTACAAGATGGCGACGCGGCGATTTTTCTGAACTTCCGCTCTGACCGGGCCCGCGAACTGACCCGCGCCTTCACCGATGCAGATTTTACCGGTTTCCAGCGCCAGACCCGGCCTGCCCTGGCGGGTGACGGCCTGGTGATGATGACCCAGTACGCCGCCGACATTGCCGCTCCGGCGGCGTTCCCCCCCACCGACCTCACCGATACGCTGGGCGAAGTGGTGTCCAAGCGCGGCCTGACCCAGCTGCGCATCGCCGAAACCGAGAAGTACCCTCATGTGACGTTCTTTTTCTCGGGGGGTAACGAAGCCGAGTATGACGGCGAAGAACGTATCCTGGTGCCGTCGCCTCGTGATGTGAAAACCTACGACGAAAAGCCGGAAATGAGCGCGTTCGACATCACCGACAAGCTGGTGGACGCCATCGACAGCGGCCGCTTCGACCTGATGGTGTGCAACTACGCCAACGGCGACATGGTCGGTCACACGGGGGATTTTGCCGCCGCCGTCAAGGCCATTGAAACCGTCGACACCTGCGTTGGGCGGGTCGTGGAGGCCATCGAGCGGGCCGGTGGCGCCTGCCTGATCACCGCCGACCACGGCAATGCCGAACAGATGGTGCACCCGGTGACCGGCGAGCCGCAAACCGCTCACACCACCTTCGTGGTACCGCTGATCTACGTCGGTGAGCGCGAGGCTCAGCTGTCGGACGGCCGTCTGTGCGATTTGGCACCCACGCTGCTGGCGATGATGCATCAGCCACAGCCAGACGCGATGACGGGCCAGTCACTGCTGCGCTTCGCCTAATGCCATCGTGGCAACGGCTGCCCTTGCTGGCGCTGCTGATGCTGGGCACGCCCGCTGCCGTCGCGCAGGATGAGCGTGCCGCCCAGCAGCAGCTGGATGCGCTGGGCCAGCAAATCGATGCCATGACCCAGCAGTTGGGCGTGACGGACCAGGCCCGTGACAGCGCCCAACAGGCTCTGCGTGCCGTCGAGACGGAGCTGGCCCAAACGCACCAGCGTCTGGACCAGCTGCAGGGGGAACGCCGCCAACTGAACGAAGAGAGCGAGCAACTGCGCCAGCACCGTGAGCGGCTCGAGCAGGAACGAGCGGCGCAATACGCAGCGCTGGGCCAGCAGCTGGCGGCCCTCTACCGGCTGGGGCCCACCCCTCAGCTCAAGCTGCTGTTGAACCAGAGCAACCCCGCCGAGCTGGACCGCATGCAGGCCTACTTGAACCGCTTGACGCAGGCGCGGCAACGTCGCCTGGGCGACATTGCCCGCCTGGATACCGCGCTGGTGGATACCGAGCGGGCGCTGGCCGAGCGCCAGACCCGGCTGGATACCCTGGCGGACGAGCTGGAAGCACAGAGTGCGCTGCTGGCCCGCCGCACGGAGGAGCGGCGCAGCGTCGTGACCACGCTGGATGACCGTTACGAGAGCGAAGCCGACCGTCTGGCCGATCTCAGCCAGAGCCGCGAGCAGGCCGAACAGCAGCTACGCGCCATCCAGGCCGAGCTTGCCCGACTGGCCGAGCCGACGCCCTCCACCAACATCACCCGCACCCAGGGCGACCTGCCCTGGCCAGTACAGGGCGCCATCACGGCCAGCTTCCAACGCCGTCAGGGCGTGCATTACAACGGTATCGTGATTCAAGCGGGCGCCGGCACGGCGGTCACGGCCGTCCACTCTGGGCGGGTGGTCTTTGCGGACTGGATGCGGGGGTTCGGCAACCTGATGATCATCGATCATGGTGATCAGATCATGACCCTGTATGCCCATCTTCAGCAGTTCGATGCCCGCCCGGGCCAGCAAGTGAACCGAGGCGACCGCATCGGCCGAGTGGGCAACAGCGGAGGGCAGCCTTCGTCCGCGCTCTATTTCGAAGTGCGGCGAGGGGGCGCACCAATTAACCCGCAACGTTGGATTGCACGACGTTGACGGGATAAGCTGATAGCAGCGGCATCCATGAAGGTGTCGCGCCAATCGTCTCAACCCCTGCGGCGCCCTGCGGCGCTGCCTTTCGCCTTGCGGAGTACGCATGACGCTATCTGTAACCGAGGTATCGGCCCCTGCCAAGCGTTTCTTGGCGACCCTGCTTCCGCTCGCGCTGCTGGCAGCTCCCTTACCCTTGGCGGCTCAAACGACCAATAGCGTCGCCGACGACCTTCCGCTGGAAGAGATCCAGACCTTCGCCGAGGTGTTCGAACGCATCAAACGGGCCTATGTCGAGGAAGTGGATGATCGCACGCTGCTGCGCAATGCCATGCGTGGCATGCTCAGCGAGCTGGACCCTCACTCGGCCTACCTGGATGCCAACGAGTACCAGAGCCTTCGCGAGTCCACCCAGGGCGAGTTCGGCGGCATCGGCATCGAAGTCGGCACCGAGAATGGTCAACTCATGGTGATCACTCCCATCGACGATACACCGGCCTCCCGCGCGGGCCTGCTGTCGCGGGACATCATCATCGCCATCGATGGCACACCCACCGATAACCTCTCCTTGCAGGAAGCCGTCAACCTGATGCGGGGCGAGCCGGGCAGCCAGCTGCGGCTGTCCATTCTGCGCGCGGGCGAAGATACCCCACGAGACCTTACGCTGACCCGTGAAATCATCCGTAGCGAAAGCGTGCGCCATGAAACCCTGGAGCCTGGCTACGGCTATTTACGTATCAGCCAGTTCCAATCACGCACGCCGGAGCAGGCACGCCGCGCCCTCGAGCGCATGGCACGCGAACAGCCGCTCGAAGGCCTGATTCTGGATTTACGTAACAACCCTGGCGGGGTACTGCAGGCGGCGGTGGGCGTGGCCGATCTCTTCCTGGATAGCGGGCTGATCGTGTATACCGAAGGTCGCCTGTCGGATACCGAGATGTCCTTTTCGGCATCGCCCGATACGCCTGCGCGTGATGTACCGCTCGTGGTGCTGATCAACAGCGGCAGCGCCTCCGCCGCAGAGATCGTGGCGGGTGCGCTTCAGGACCAGCGCCGTGGAGTCATCATGGGCACCGAAAGCTTTGGCAAAGGGTCGGTGCAGCAGATCATGCCGCTAGGCAATGGCGAAGGGCTGAAGCTGACCACGGCGCTGTACTACACGCCCAATGGCCGCTCCATCCAGGCCCAGGGCATCGAGCCGGACGTGGAAGTGGTGCGTGGCCGCCTGGAAGTGGCCGAAAGCCGCCGTGAACTGCGCGAAGCCGACCTGGAAGGGCATCTGGGCAGTCAGAACCAGCCTCGCGAGCGCGCTGCCATGTCGCAGCGGTTGCGCGACGACTATCAGCTCAGCGAAGCGCTCAACCTGTTGAAAGCGCTCAATGTTGTCGACCGGCGCCGCTAACGGCACGTGCTCGGCAGGCGACCTCTTTCACCGGTGGCCTGCCGCATGATGAGCCGCTTGAGTGGCACCCACTGGTTCATGCCTCTCATGCCGACATTACGCAGCAGGGTCAGGCCCGGCTGCTGACTGCCAAACAGCCCCTTGAAGCCCTTCATCAGGGCCAGCATGGCCGTATTGTCGGGACGACGGCGGCGTTCGTAGCGCGACAGGATGGTCAGGCTGCCCCAGGGCGAGCCACGCCGCCAGGCAGCAACCACTTCTTCCGCCAACACCGCCGCATCCATCAGCCCAAGGTTCACCCCTTGCCCCGCCAAGGGGTGAATGCTGTGCGCCGCATCCCCCACCAGGGCAAAGTGCTCCTGCACATAGCGGCGGGCGTGGCGTTGTACCAGCGCAAAGCGATAGGCTCGATCAAGCACCGTGACAGCCCCCAGACGGTGATCGAAGGCGCGACCCAAGTCCTCTCCCAGCGCTTGCGGTGCCAGCGACTCAAGCCGGGCCGCCTGCTCGGGTGGCACGGACCACACAATCGAGCACAGCCGATCATCGCCGTCCACGGTCAACGGCAGGAAAGCCAGCGGGCTGCCGCTTACGAAGGCCTGACGGGCCGTCGCTCCATGGGCGTGCTCACAGCGCACGGTGGTGACCACCGCTTCCTGGCCCATGGACTCCTCTGCCACCTCGATGCCCGCCAGTTCGCGCAGCACAGAGCGCGCACCATCGGCCGCCACCAGCAGCGGGGTTTCCAGCTGGCGGCCATCCTCCAATACCAGCCAGCGCCCTTTGGAACTGGTCTGCAGCGCGGAGACGCGCACGCCATTCAGCCGGGTCAACGTCGGCAGGTTGGCCAGCTGTGCATTGAGTGCGGCCAGGGTCACGTCGTTCTCGACGATATGCCCCAGCACGGCGGTGCCCGCCTCGTCCGCCGAAAAGTGGATGTTGCCACTGCCCTCGGCGTCCCATACCTGCATGTAACGGTAAGGAGTGATACGCCTCGCCGCCATGGCAGGCCAGGCGCCCAGATGGTTCAACAGCCGCTGTGACACCGGCGTCAGGGCGCTGACACGGGGCGCCGGTAGCGCCTGGGCCACCCCTTCCAACTGCAGAGGCTTCTCACGGGCCTCGACCAGCGCGACCTGCATACCAGCCTTGGCCAGCAACCCTGCCACGCTGGCCCCGACCATGCCGGCCCCCACCACCACCGCATCGAAACGCGTGACCGTGGTTCCCTGTTCTGCTTGAATCGTCATAGCCAATCCTTAATGTGTCAGCGCCAGTGGTGCGCGCTATCGTCCCAGCGCTATCGTTCTAGCCCCATGGCTCGCCGTGCCAACCCCCGGCGCAGCGGCCCCACCAGGTTCAGGCCGATCAATCCGGCACCACGGGCATGGGGCAGCAGTGGCAG
This sequence comes from Halomonas sp. C22, assembly GCF_007655045.1. Classification (NCBI taxonomy): domain Bacteria; kingdom Pseudomonadati; phylum Pseudomonadota; class Gammaproteobacteria; order Oceanospirillales; family Halomonadaceae; genus Halomonas; species Halomonas sp. C22. The sequence goes on from NZ_VBVC01000008.1 coordinate 11,876, forward strand.
CGAAGCACCGAACAGCCGCACCAGGCCATCACTGAAACGGATGACGTTGGCACGGTCATGGGCACGACGACGCTCGAAAGCCGCCAGGGTTGCCAGACTGCCCAAGGGCTGCTGGTGTTGGGCAGCCTGGGCCAGCGCCTCGACCAGATCCATCACGGAGCGCAGTGCAAGATTGAAGCCCTGCCCAGCCACGGGGTGCAGCGCGTGCGCAGCATTGCCAAGCACCGCTAGCCCCGGCCTTACCGGCTCTTCGGCAGTCACCAGCGAAAGCGGATAGCAATAACGCTGCCCCAGCCGATTGAAGCGGCCTACCCGGTCGCCGAACGCTTGCTGCAGCTGGCTCAAGAACGCCTGCTCAGACAGCGCCATGCGCGCCTGCTCACCCCCGCTGGGGTGTGTCCAGACCAGCTCCATGGCCTGACCGGGCAAGGGCAACAGCGCAATGGGGCCGTCTGCGGTGAAGCGCTCGTAGGCGACCCCGTGGTGCGGCTGACTGACCCCCACATGGGCAATCACGGCGGTTTGTTCATAAGAGTGACGACGGCTTTGAATGCCCAACTGCTCTTTCAAGCCCGAGCGGCCTCCGTCGGCCAGTAACGTCAGCGTGGCAGTCAGTTCACTGCCATTCGACAGGCGAAGATGATGCTGCCCCCCTGCCTGCGGGGTCAGCGACGTGACCGAGGCGGGGCAGTGCCACTCGATGGGGAGTTGCTGCAATCGACGGTGCAGCACCTGCCCCATCCAGGCGTTGGGAATCACATGCCCCAGCGCCTCGACGCCCAGCTCTTCCGCGCTCAGGCGCGTCGCCCCCAAACGTCCACGCTCGCTGATATGAATGCGCTGGATGGGCGAGGCCTCGGCCTGCATCTCCTGCCACACGCCCAGTTGGCGAAAGCGCTGGGCGGAACCCTCGGCAATGGCGCTGGCACGCGCATCGAAGCTGGGCTGCCAGGTGGCCTGGTCGCTCGTGTCGGGCAGTGCCTTGGCCTCGATGATGGCCACGCGCCAACCAAAACGCTCTATCAGAGGTGCGAGGGCGCACCCCAGGCTGGCGCCTACCAAGCCACCACCCACGATCACGATATCGTGAGTGGCAGGCCGCTCACTGGAAGCTTCTGTTACCGCTGCGGACACCTGCATTCACCTCTCCTGGCTTGGCTGTTCAGCCCACGAGAATCATCGTAACCCATAACGTAATTTACATAAGGACTTCATCAACTTTGTCGACTGGTCACTATTTAGCCATCAATCGTTCAATGGCCTCGACCTGCTTGGGAACTCCGCCGGTGATCACCTCTCCCCCAAGGGCAGTGACCACCACGTTGTCTTCGATACGAATACCGATCCCACGGTAAGCCGTAGGAATATCGTCATCACAAGGGATATACAGGCCGGGCTCAATGGTCAGTACCATGCCCGGTGCCAGCGGCCTGGGCGTGTTTTCATCGAGTCGATAGGTCCCCACATCGTGGACGTCCAGACCCAGCCAGTGCGACGTAGAGTGCAGATAAAAGCGTCGATAGCTCTCGTCATCGATACGTGCCTGCACCTCGCCTTCCAAAAGCCCCAAGTCGATGAGGCCCTTGGTCAAATCGTGCACGACCCCTTGATGAATATCGGCCAAGGTAGCGCCCGGAGCGACGGCGTTCACAGCGCGCTCCTGAGCCTCCAGCACCACCTGGTAGAGCGCTCGCTGGGCATCGCTGAAGCGACCGGAGACCGGGAAAGTGCGGGTGATGTCGCCAGCGTAGAGATCGAACTCGGCGCCCGCATCGATCAGCACCAGCGCCCCTGCCTCCAGCGCATCGCTGTTTTCAATATAGTGCAGCACACAGGCGTTGGCGCCGCCGCCCACGATGGTGCTATAAGCGGGACCACTGGCCCCTTGCCACATGAATGCATGCTCCAGCTCGGCCTGAAGCTGATACTCATGCAGCCCTGCCCGGCAGGTGTGCATGGCACGCACATGGGCCTGAGCAGAAATGGCCGCCGCGTGGCGCAGCAGGGCGATTTCGGCCGGACTCTTGAACAGCCGCATCTCATGGATGAGTGGACGGCAATCCAGCCAGCCTTTCAAGGCAGGCTTGCCTCGGCGCACGCCCGCCTGAGCCTGGGCCAGCGCCTCTTCCAGCAGGCTGGTCGCTTCGGGATTGTCCAGCGGCGCGTAGAGCAGTTCGCGGCCATCGAGCAGCGCTGCCAGTTGCACATCGCGCTGGGCGTTCTCGAAGGCCTGGTCGATCCCCAACTGCTGTTCCACCCCGCCCGCCCCCAACCGTCGGCCCGTCCAGGCCTCCAGCGTGGGGTCCCGGTCCAGGCAGAACACCACGCTGCTACCTTCGGCACGCCCAGGCAGCAGCACCAGCAGGCCGTCGGGCTCTTGCAGGCCCGTGAGGTAGTAAAAGTCGCTCTGCTGTCGGAAGCGGTATTCGCTATCGTGGGAGCGCGTCACCAGCGACGCACCGGGGATCAGCATGGCCGCGTTCGGCGGCAGCTGGGCCATCAGCGCCTCACGCCGCTGGCGGTACTCGTCGGGCCCAATGGGCGCGGGGCGCGGCAATAGCTCAGGCAACATAGTGGCTCCTTGCATATCCTGAAGAACAGTCAGATATCAGTGGACGGGGGCGTCGACCTGCTCGACCTGGGGCTGGCCCGGGTGCTGCTCGGTATACAGCAGCATGGCCGCCATCCGTGCGTGCTCGGTCAGGGCAAACAGATCGTTCTCGTTGTCCGGGCTATCGTCGATATCGGTTTCGATCTGACTCAGCCCCGCCAGGTCTTCGATGGCCTCACGCAGGGTCTGCGACCAGCGCTCTCGCAGCGTGTCATCGGCCACTTCTTCGACGACTTCCATGAAGCCCAACGTCCACTCCTTGAGCCCTTGGGCCTGTTCGGCAAGCGAAAACAGCTCATCCGGCAGCAGCGGCGCGTAGTTCATATCGCTGGCGCTCAAGGCTTCCAGCGTCTGACGTCGCCAGCCCAACAGTCGCTCTGCGCTTGCCTGATCTCGGGGTTGCTCGACACCAAGCCCCAGGCAGACCTCTTCCAGCCACCCTTCGGCGCTCACGTCACGCAGCGCCAGCAGGCCACACAGGCGCCCATCCAGAAAAGCGGGAGACTGCATGCTCCCGTGCAATAAAAATACATCCGCCACGTCAGAAAAATCCTGGCGCTCGTCAATCAATGACATGTTTTGTGCTCGCTTTAGCAAAAGTCAGAGTAAGATTCTGCGCAGAGCGCGGCCGGTACGTGCGTTGACCCCGTACGAGCGGCTCTCTTATAGTGAATATCGTCTATCCATCCTATTTATGTGATGTTAACGCATTGGGGCCCTGACTGGCCCGTGCTGGAGTCAATGATGAGTACCGCCAAGCGGCCAACGAAAGAGATCACCCTATTGGGGCGCAGCTATGTCATTGCCTGCGATAGCGGTCAGGAGGTGCAGCTGGAGCGCGCAGCTCGCTACCTGGACAGAGCCATGCACGGTATTCACGCGCAGAGCAGCGTGTTGGGCAACGAGCGCATTGCCATCATGGCCGCCTTGAACATTACCCATGAATTGCTGGAAGCGCTGGACGAGCACCGCGCGGGTGAGGCCAACCTGAGCCGCTTGAATGAGCGCCTCGAACGAGCGTTGGCAGGTACTCGCAAGCCAACGGACGCGTAAAGAGAGCCGTTCGGGGCATGGATGCTTTGGCATTGGCAGCGCCTCTGTTAGGATAGGGACGTTCTCTGGAATGTGCGCCAGTCGTTATAGTCCCTCGAGCCTATACGCAGTACCAGGGGGCCAAATGCTAGCCAGACCCGTGTGCATGTCCGTGCGTCGGAAAGCCTGACGGTCTGGCTGCGGCCACCCACCTGAACCAATAGGTTCAGGGCCAGAACGACAGCGGCATTCTGGGGAACACTTCAACATGGCCTGATAGCGATGACGCATACGACGCCCGATGAGAAGCAGGCCCTGCGCCGAGAACTCAAACGTAGACGCAAGGCGCTGACCGCCAGACAGCAACAGCAGGCGGCCCGCTCACTCTGCCATCGCCTGAGGCGTCAGCCCGAAATCAGACGCGCCAAACGCATCAGTCTCTACCTGCCGATCCATGGCGAAATCGACCCGACACCCCTGATCGACTGGCTTCGCCAGCGACGCACCACGATCTACCTTCCTGTGCTACGCCCTTTCAGCGCCAATAGCCTATGGTTCGTGCGTTACGACCAGCATACCCCCATGGTCAAGAATCGTTTCGGCATTGCCGAGCCCTGCCCACGGTTTGCTGCCCACCGTGGCCATCGGCTGCCCGCCTGGGCACTGGATACGCTGATCGTACCGCTGGTCGGGTTCGACCAGCAGGCCAACCGCATGGGCATGGGGGGAGGGTTTTACGACCGCAGCCTGGCCTTCATGCGCAGACCTGGCCCGGCTCCCGCCTTGATTGGGGTGGCACACGCTTGCCAACAGGTCGACAGGCTACCGTTGGAGCCCTGGGATATTCCGCTCACGGCCGTGGTCAGCGATCAAGCCACGGTACGCCCCATAAAAAAGGGCTGATCCATGATCAGCCCTCTTGTTTGACCTTTTGCAGGCTCGCGACGTCGATACCGCTCTACCCTGCTACCATCGATCAACTTCCCGATATTGCCTGGGCATAGCCAGTCGCCAAAACCCCCAGTAGAAACACCACGGTTAGCGCCATGACCATATCAGGTTTTCTTCGCCGCATGCCTAATCTCCAACGTCTTTCCAAATGCCGGTAGCCCTGGGTGCGTCACCAAGGGGTTGCCTTTGGAAAGATGACACACCTCATTATTTTCGCCGACGACTATAGGGCTATAAGGGGGGTAGTGACAACCGCTATTGGCACTATTTTCACCCCTTAATTAAACGTTTTAGTCTTGCGAACCTGGCGGGCAGTCCTTGTCTGCGAAGTTAGCAAACACTTACATTCATTTACGCCATGAAAAGCCGATAGGCGGGATTGTCGCTCTCCTGCCAATAGCGGTAACCAATGGCATCCAGGTACTCGGTGACATGGGTTCGGTCCTCACTGGGCACCTGCATGCCCACCAGCACACGGCCGTAAGCGGCGCCGTGATTACGGTAGTGGAACAATGAAATATTCCAGTCATGGGGCAGTTGAGTGAGGAAGTTCATCAAAGCCCCTGGGCGTTCCGGAAACTCGAAACGATAAAGCTCTTCCTCGAAGTGCTCGCTGGGACGACCACCACTGAGATGGCGAATATGCAGCTTTGCCAATTCGTTATCGGTCAAGTCCTCGACCTGATACCCGCCTTCGCGCAGCTTTTCGATCACCGCCAGGCGGTCTTCGCCACCTGGTTTTACCTGCACGCCAACAAAGATATGGGCCTCGCTGTCATCGGCATAACGGTAGCTGAATTCGGTCACCATACGTTTGCCCAGCGTTCGGCAGAACTTCTTGAAGCTGCCAGGCTTTTCAGCAATGGTGACGGCCAGAATGGCTTCACGTTGCTCACCGAGCTCCGTCCGCTCGGCAATATGCTGCAAGCGGTCAAAGTTGGTGTTGGCTCCCGAATTGATGCACAACAGGGTTTCTCCCTCGGCACCGGTCTGCTGCACGTATTTCTTCAGGCCGGCCAACGACAGCGCTCCAGACGTTTCCGCCACGGCACGGGTGTCTTCAAAAATGTCCTTGACCGCCGCGCACATCTCATCGGTGTTCACGGTAATGACATCGTCGATCAGGTCACGCACCAGAGAGAACGGCACGTCGCCAATTTGCGCCACGGCCACGCCTTCTGCAAACACGCCCACCTGCTCCAGCACGACGCGCTCTCCGGCCTCCAGAGCCGCTTTCAAGCAAGCACTATCCTCGGCCTCGACGCCAATGATCTTGATGTCAGGACGCAGGTATTTCACGTAGGCCGCCACCCCGGCAATCAGCCCACCACCGCCTACCGGGATGAAAATCGCATCCAGCCGCCCGCTGTGCTGGCGCAGGATCTCGACCCCGATGGTGCCCTGGCCCGCCACGACGTCGATATCGTCAAACGGCGGAATATAGGTGTAGCCATGCTCCTTGATCAGCTCCTGCGCATGCTCGGCTGCGGCGGCAAAGGCGTCGCCCTTCAGCACCACTTTTGCACCCCGCGCACGTACCGCCTGCACTTTGATATCCGGCGTGATGCGAGGCATCACGATGACGGCCTTCACGCCCATCAATTTGGCCGCCATGGCCAAGCCCTGTGCATGGTTGCCCGCCGAGGCAGCAATCACCCCTTTGGCTTTCTGTTCTTCCGTGAGCTGGGCCATCTTGTTGTAGGCCCCGCGGATCTTGAACGAAAACACCGGCTGCAAGTCTTCGCGCTTGATCAAAATCTGGTTGTTGAAACGACGCGACAAAAAGGGAGCGGGGGAAATAGGCGTCTCGCAGGCCGCTTCGTAGACACGGGCCTGGAGAATCTTTTTGACGGTTGCTTCGAGCATGCTGATATCCCGGAAAAATGGCGTGACCCTGGCGGGTGCGAACAAAACCTCTATTGGTAGCAGATGACAGCCGCCAACGTCTAGCGGCGTTGCCATCGGCAGCGGGCGTTCAGGCCGTTATACTAAGGACGACTGCCCACCCTGATTGGACTCCATCATGACACAAGACGAACTAAAAGCCGCTGTCGCCGATGCCGCGCTCGATGAAATCGAGCCATATCTCGAAAAAAGCACCGTGCTGGGCATTGGCACCGGCTCCACCGCCAACCTGTTCATTGATCGTTTGGGCGCGTTACGCGACCGCTTCAAAGGGGCCGTGGCCAGCTCAGAGGCCAGCGCAGAGCGCTTGAAAGCACAGGGTATCGAGGTCTTCGAACTCAATCACGTTGGCAACGTCCCCTTTTACATCGACGGTGCCGACGAAGTGAATGCTCACTTGCATATGATCAAAGGTGGGGGTGCCGCACTGACGCGTGAAAAGATCGTCGCCGCCTGCGCCGAGCGCTTCATCTGTATTGCCGATGGCTCGAAATACGTCGCCCAGCTCGGCAACTTTCCCCTGCCGGTAGAAGTGATTCCCATGGCGCGCTCTTATGTGGCCCGCGAGCTGGTCAAACTCGGTGCCGAACCCGTTTACCGTCAGGGCGTCATCACCGACAACGGCAACCAGATCATCGACTGCTTCAACTTCATGATCGACGACCCGGTAGCCATGGAAGCGCGTATCAATGGCATCGTCGGCGTAGTCACCAACGGCCTGTTTGCTGCACGCGGTGCCGATGTATTGCTGCTGGGTAAAGCGGATGGCGTAGAGCGCACGGCCTTACGCTAATTTGCCCATGACATCCTTCTGAGGGTCAGTATGACTGGCCCTCTTTTCTCGGCGCGATGTGCTGCACTCCCCCTCCTTAGAAGAAGCCTGCCTGCAGTGTGAGAAATATCAGTCTCCCGATTCTTGTATCAAAATGTAATTGAATTAAACATAAAGATACACAAAGTTTCAAAGCGAGTTTCACGGGTCTTATGGCTGCTTTGAGCCCCACGGGAGAACGTCCATGCTAACGTATCCGCATTACGTACTCGTCACTGGCGGAGCCGGTTTCATCGGCTCTCACACCGTCGAGCTGCTGCTCCAGGAAAACTTCCGCGTCCGGGTGCTTGATAATCTATCTAGCGGCCATTTGAGCAACCTTCCCACTCACCCGTTATTAGACGTCGTCATAGGCGATATCCGCTGTGTAGACGACGTGCAAGCAGCGATGAAAGGCATTACTCACTGCCTGCATTTAGCCGCGCAGGTGTCTGTGGCAAGCTCTGTCGAGGACCCGCTCGGGTCGGCAACCCATAATATTCTGGGTGCGCTGAACGTCATGCATGCCGCAGCCACGGCAAAGGTCACCAAACTCGTTTATGCCTCTTCCGCAGCGGTCTATGGCATTCCCGCACAGCTGCCCCTGCTGGAGGAGGTGGCGCTGCAGCCACTCTCTCCGTATGGCCTGGAAAAGTGGGTGGATGAGCGTTATGCCGCTTTGCTGGGTAGCTTGCATGGCCTGCCCAGCCTGGGGCTGCGTTACTTTAACGTTTATGGCCCACGCCAGGACCCTAACTCTCCGTATGCCGGTGTCATCGCACGTTTTCTCGACCGCTTACTCAACCATCAAGCTCCTCTCGTCTTTGGTGATGGACTGCAATCACGCGACTTCATTTATGTCGGCGATATCGCCCGCGCCAACGTCGCAGCCCTGATCAGTACACAATGTGGCGTGTGCAATGTGGCGACAGGCCAGCAAATTGATTTGCTGGGGCTTATCGACCTATTGCAACAACTGACTCACTGCCATATGTCTCCCCAGCATTTGCCTGCCAAGGCTGAAGATATTCGCGACTCGTGCGGCAACAATCAGCGCTTGCACGACTGGTTGACCATCGAGCCAAAGTGGACGTTGCAAGAAGGACTAAGCGAGCTGGTTCACCATGTCAGCGCAACACGGGGCTACATGGACGAGCCCACACGTTTGAACGCCTAGCAGGCCGCTTTTCAATTCCCGACACGACAGGTGGCATCGATGAGTAGGCTCTTCATGTGCACGTTGCTGTGCTGGCTGCTGGGGCTTGTCAGCGCCTTCGTCTACGCAGACTCCCCCGCCCGGCAGCCTAGCGTCGCGTTCTATTATGGCAATGAGCCCCCGGTTGAACTGCTCTCTCAGTTTGACTGGATCGTGGTGGAGGCCGCCAATGTCGACAGCGCCGAGCAGCGCCTGCTGGCGCAGCATGGAGGCCAGCCGTTTGCCTATGTCAGCATCGGTGAGCTCGACGCGTGGCGGGGTGCCACTACTTCGCTGCCCGCTGCTGCGCTCGTCGCTTCCAACGCTGCCTGGAATAGCCAGGTGGCGGATCTGACACACCCAGCATGGCGCACATACCTTCTTGAAGAGCACATCCGGCCGCTGTGGCAAGCAGGTTATCGCGGACTGTTTCTGGATACGCTAGACAGCTATCGCTTATTTGCACCCGATGGACCAGCCGCCGAGCGTCAGCAGGACGCACTGGTGGACATTATTCATGCCATCAAGCAGCAGTTTCCTGAGATGCAGCTGCTGCTCAACCGCGGTTTTGAAGTCCTGGAGCAAGTGCATGGAGAGATTGTTGGCGTGGCCGCAGAGTCACTCTACCGGGGATGGAACCCGACGACCCAGGTATACGGGGCAGTCTCCGACAATGACCAGGCCTGGCTTTACCAGCAGCTCGCCCGTGTTCGTGACCACTACCGCTTACCCGCCATCGCCATCGATTACGTGCCTGCCGCTCAACGTGAACTGGCCAGAACCACCGCACAGCGTATCCATGCCGAAGGCTTCATTCCCTGGGTCAGCGTGCCGCAGCTCAATCAAATGGGTGTGGGACTTGTTGAACCCATACCACGCAGAGTGCTGGTCTTGTTCGACAAGTCTAAAACGGAAGCCGGAGAGCTGGCGTACACCAATGCTCACCGCTACCTGGCGATGCCACTGGAATACCTGGGTTACGGCGCAGAGTATCTGGACGTCAACGGGCCATTGCCCAGCGATCTACTACATGGCCGTTACGCCGGTGTCGTGACATGGTTCAACGAGCCAATCACCAACGCTCCCCACTACGGCGCTTGGTTACAACATCAAATGGAGCACGGCTTACGGGCCGCGATAGTGGGCGTACCGGGGGTGCCGATTGCCGGTACGCTGGGCCGCTCGATGGGATTGCGTGAAGTCCATGGCATTGCTGCTCAGGGCCTGAGCGTGGTGAATCATGATGACGTGGCCAATTTTGAAGGCATGCCATTGCCACCCCCCGTGCCACAAACCAGTTACGAAATGGTGGGCAGTGGCCTCACCGCTCATCTCACTATTCGTGATAACGCTGGCCGTCACTTTGCGCCCATCGTTACCGGTGCCTGGGGAGGCCTGGCCAGCTACCCATGGGTAGTCGAAGAGGCGAACGAGTACCAAAAACGCTGGAACCTCGACCCATTCAAATTTTTACAGCGCGCCCTGGCACTGCCCGATATTCCCGTACCCGACGCCACGACAGAGAATGGCGCCCGGTACTGGATGACCCAGATCGATGGCGACGCCTTTGTCAGTCGAGCCGACCTGCCGGGCACGCCCTTTACCGGCGAATTGATGCTGTCCGATATTCTGATGCGCTACCAAGTGCCTACGACGGTATCGATCATCGAGGGTGAAATAGGCCCAGACGGTCTCTACCCGCAGTATCGTTCGGTACTCGAACCCTTGGCACGACGCATCTTTGCCCTGCCTTGGGTAGAGGTGGCGACCCATACCTTCAGCCATCCCTTCGAGTGGGAAAGCCTCAACGAAAACGATTTGGCCGGCCAAGGGAAAACCACGGCAGGCTTCAACTACAACATGCCGATCCCTAACTATCGGTTTTCATTACGTCGAGAAATCGAGGGGTCTGCCAACTATATCAACCGTACGCTGGCGCCTGCCGGAAAGCCCGTCAGCGTCGTGCTCTGGACAGGCAACGCGCTGCCGCCGGAAGAAGCCCTGGCCATTGCCGACGAGCTCGGTCTTCGCAATATCAATGGCGGCAACACCAGCGTGACGCACAGCAATCCCACCATGACCCGGGTGTATCCCATGCTACGGCCGGTGGGTCGCTATCTGCAGGTCTACGCACCGCAGATCAATGAAAACGTCTACACCAACAACATGTTGGGCCCACTCTGGGGCTATCGTCGCGCCATTGAAACCTACCAGATTACCGACCAGCCTCGCCGTTTGAAGCCCATCGATATCTATTACCACTTCTATTCGGCCGCCAGCCCCGGGGCGTTACGGGCACTGCATCAGGTGTACGAGTATGTGCTCACCCAAGAGACACTGCCGGTATACACCAGCACCTGGAGCGATGTGGCCACCCAGTGGTACCACACAGGGGTGGCACGCCACCTGGACGGCGGCTGGGTGATTCAGGGAACCCACCATATGCGTACGCTGCGCCTGCCGACATCGCTTGGCTGGCCCGATCTAGAGCGCTCGACGAATGTGGCGGGTGTTCGCGAGATTGCATCAGGCCGCTATGTGGCGCTCTCGGGGGCCACGGGTGCCCAGCTCTATCTCTCGCCTCACGCCCCCCAGACACCTCATTTGCGCTACGCCAACGGGCGCATTGAAACGTGGCAACAAACGTCGCCGGGGCAGATCACGCTATCTATCGCGGCGGAGCACGTGCCTTTGCAGGTGGAGCTTGCCGCCACCCAGGGCTGCCAAGTCTCGGCCCCGAATGCACGCCTGGAGCAACGCGGCACCAGTACCTTCCTACACTATGGCAGCGCTCGCGGTGAGCGTATCGAGGTGCGCTGTGCTAACCGATAAGCCCGCCCCCACGGTTCGTAAAGCGGTGGCGCTGCCTGCCCGGCGGCTCATTCGGCCACTCACGCTACGTCTCATTGCAGCCGTCGTGGCCTTGATGCTGGTGCTGCTCTTTCCCGCACATCATCTGCTCATGCTGGAAAACAGCGACAGCATGCCCAGCCGGATATCCATTCTGTACTCCCAGGCACTGCTGAATGCCAACCCCGGCAATGTCGAGCTGCGTATCAGCCTCGCCAACAAGCTGTTTCAGGTAGGCGAGTTTGCGCTCGCCAAAGCGACCCTGGAACCGCTGCATGACAGCCGTGATATCACAGTGCAGTGGCTGAGACTCAGCATCGAATGGCAGTTGTTGGCTGCCATTGCCTCTGACCATGCAGAGCGGCTAGACGCGGTTCAGAGCTTTCAGCGCTTGCTGCTGGCGTTTCAACATCATGCTCTCCTGCCCTCTGCGTATCTGGAAACCATGGCCACTTACTGGCTGGCCACGGAGCACCCGGCCAATGCAGCGGCCTTGTACGAGCGGTTAGGGGAGCAAGATGTGGAGCGTCAATATCATTGGCTCTCTCTGGCAGGCCATTGGTGGCTAAGAGCCGGGCACCCAGACCGTTCCGCTGCGGCTTGGCATCGCGCTTACCAAGTGGCGGAAACACCCGTGGTGACACTGGGCTGGCTAGGCTGGCTGGTGAGCCCTGCTTACGCCCAAGCTGACGAGGCATCGCCAGAGTCTCCCCGTCGGGCTGCCGCGCTAGAAGCGCTGCGCTCTGCACAGCAAAGCCAGGACGACGACGGCGTCGGTTACGCCCGCGAATACCTCAGCGTGTTTCCAAGAGACCCTGAGCTACTGGATCTCGGCATTCGGTTAGCGCTTGCCCACGGCCAGCCCCAACAGGCGCTAGCGTGGTCACAGCAACTTATCGACGTACAGCCCGACACTGCAACGCTGGAGCGTCATGTCACCATCGCGCTGGGGCTCAACGAGCTCGCCAGCGCCCTGGACGCGCTGGCCCTTCTCCGCCAACGCCATCCAGAGCAGCCGCGCTATCTGGAGCAGTTAGCGCAAACGCAGCAGTGGTCGGGCGATGCAGCAGGGGCCATGCGAAGTGCGCAAGCGCTGGCACAGCTGACAGGCGAAGAGCGCCATGACCGATGGGTGATAGCGCTGGCCCTCAGCGTGCGTGAACGCGGTGTCGCCCTGCAGGCACTCACCCGCCTGGAGCGCAATGGCACCATCACGCTAGAGGATCGTCGGCTTTGGGCAGACCTGCTGGAACAGCTGGGCGATCCGGATACCGCCATCGCCCGCATTCAATCCTGGCAAGCCGCCGGCATTCGCGACCAGTCGCTGGCCATTCGCGCCGCCACATGGCTTGAGCAAACCGGACGCCTGGAGGAAGCAGGCGAGGCCTGGGCGGCCATCAATGCCCAGTACGGTGCTCAGCCTGCGTTTGTTCAGGCACAAAGCAACATACTGGCACAAACCTGGCAGCTGGATAGCGCACTCGATGTCCTTGCCAACGCCCAACCCGCTGCCCACGGCACAGCTACCGGATACTGGCAACAGCGGGCTGCCTTGGCGTGGCAGCTAGGTGACAGCGCGGCAAGCCTGGAAGCCTATACCGCCCTGTTTGAACAGGGGGCACTCGATGCAGACGGCACCTCTCGCCTTATCCAAACCGCCGCCGATCAGCAACGGTTAGACCTGGCGATGCGGGTGTCGGAGCAGCGGTGGACACAAGCGAGAGATGGCGATGCCTTGATTCAAATGCTGTACCTCGCCCAGCGTGAGCGCCAGCCTGCGCTGACACAAACGCTATTGGCCTTGGCCGAACAAGCCCCAGAGCAGTTTGCGCAGTCTCCCGACTACTGGGGAGCCGTCGCACAGCAAGCGCTCCTTCAGCGTGCCCCAGACGAGGCCTTGGCGGCTTATCAGCGCGCCCTGGAACTCTCCCCCAACGACCCTAGCCTACAGGCGGGAATGCTCTACGCCCTGGCTGCGGCAGGCGAGTCGGAAGTGCTGCGCCAACGCCTCGCAGAGTGGCAGCCCACGGCTGCCAATACGCCCACCATGATGAGCGCGATGGCAGAGGGCCATCGCTATTTAGGCAATCTGGACCAGGCCCTGATGTGGTACGCCTTGGCCAGCGACGCCCGCGTGCTGGATGACTGGCAGCAGCTTTATTACGCCGATGCGCTGGATCAAAGCGGCCAGCATAACGTTGCCTTTACCCGCCGTATCGCGGCACTGAGCCAGCTCTCACCAGGGCTGATGAAAGACCTCGACACACCGCTGAGCAGTGAGCAGCGCCGTGAACAGAACCAAGTCATGGCACTGGTCGGCCAGCGCCAGGGCCCAGACAGCGTGCGTGGCTGGTATCACCATATCGTCGCTGACGCGTTTGCCACAACGCCCGTGCAAGCCAGTGATAGCGAGTGGTTATTCGACGCCAACCTCGCCCTGCAGCGTCCACTTCATGCCCGTTATCTACTGCTGCGCGCCCAGGCCCTGGGCTATCCCAGCCCGCCATGGCAAGTGCTCGCCGTCGCCATGGAAAAAAATGATCGCGATACGCTAGAACAGCTGCTGGAGAGTGACCTGGGCCGCACGCTTTCCGCCACCGACCGGCTGGCCATTATGCGCCAGCTTGACCGTCGCCAGGACGCCCGAGCGCTTGCCGAAACGCTTACCCATGCAGGGGAAGACCATCGCCAGGACCTCGTAGAGCTCGCCCAGGAAATGCCCCATCGGCTATCCAGCAGCGCTTCCTATCAACGCCTGGGCGAGCTGGAGATTGCCGAGCAAGACGCCGTTTACCAACTCGGCGGCGAGCGCTTTTGGGGCCAGCTAACGCTGGTACAGCGCCAGTTGGATGTGCCTGCTAATGACGTTGATAGCAGCGGTATCACCGATGAGCGCGGAGCCGAATTAACCCTGGGCTGGAATGGCCCCAGGCTCGATACCACGCTCCACGTAGGCCAGCTGCAAACAGACCGGGTCAACCGCACTCATGGCAGCGCGGCGCAGCGCTGGCAGGCCACGTCGCGCCTTGCCGGTACGCTGTATGGGGAGATCAGTCAGACCTCGGAGATCAATGAGCGCCTGAGGTTACTGGCCATCGAAGATCGCCTGGGAGCCCAGCTGGAGTGGACGCCCACTGCCCGCGACACCCTGACCCTCAACGCCAGCCATATCGACCTGCGCAGCCGAGAAACCCGTGCAAGCCTCGGGAGTGGCTACCGGGTAGATGCCGCCTGGCGCCATGCGCTGATCAAAGGGGCAACGCGGCAGTTGGAGATCAGCCTGCTCGCCAATCACGCCGACTACCGTATCGACGACCCTTTGCCTGACGATATTCAGCGGCGGCTCACCGCGGACACCCAAGCCCCCGATTTACTCACCGACAGCAGCAGCTTTATGGGTGTGGGCATCACACTGCGGCGCGGCGACCCGTACGCCACTTCGCCACAGCTGGCTTCTCCCATGCTGGAAGTCGGGCTGGAAGCAGGCTATCGGCTGCCCGATAACGATATTGGGCTGAACGCTCGCGTGGCCATAGGCAGCCGCCTGTTTGGCAACGATGCGCTCAGCCTGCAGTTGGAAGCGGATCAAGGGTCTGGCAGCGAAGGCGATACCAACCTGGGTGTATCGCTGACCTATCACTACTTCCTGGGACACTAGCCATGCCACAGGTCACTCAACGGCCATGCCGTTGCTCCCCCACTGCTTGCGGCGCCGCTCAAGCGCCCTCGGAGATACTGCCATGCAAATCTATCTATCACGCCCCCTGATCTGGCTGGCGCTGCTTGGCCTGCTGTTGAGCGGCTGCGCTGTCACTGACGTGCATCGCAGCGACCCTATCAGCCGACAAGCCAGCTGGGCCCTGCTGCCCCTCGCCAATCACTCTGAAACACCGCTCGCCGGGCATAAGGCGGAAGCCAGTCTGGTCACATTGCTACAGCAACGTGGCATTCAATCGCTCCGCCAAGCGCCGCGATCAAGCGCCCTGGATTTGCTCAGCCTGCCTAGCGACCAGGACTACCAGGCGGTCCTTGCCTGGGCCCAGCAGCAAGGCGTGCGCTACGGCGTGACCGGCTCGGTGGATGAGTGGCAATACAAGGCGGGGCTGGATGGCGAACCGGCGATTGGCATCAGCCTGCGAGTGGTGGATGTGAATAGCGGCGAGATCGTGTGGAGCGCCAGCGGGGCGCGCACTGGCTGGGGATTCAGCAGCACCAGTGGCGTCGCGCAAAAACTCATGGCGGATCTCGTCGATACGCTGCCTTTGCAATAGAGAGGTCTGCCATGGCCACGCACATCGACGAACTGCAACCCGCGCTTGCACCTCGCTGGCTGCGCTATCTGGAATCCCTCGTCATCACCCTGGCGCTGCCCGTGATTGGCTGGATCATTAACCCAAACGACCCGCTGCTGCTGGGTAGCGGATTGACCTGGCTGCTGGCCATTGCCCCCCTACTGGTGGGGATGCGCTATGGCTTTGCCATGGGCTTTGGCAGTGCGTTGCTCAGCGTTGCCATCATGGGGTTGGAAGGGTTCTGGTACCACGGGGATGTACTGGCAGAGCGTGCTCAGCGGCTACCCATTGCCGTTGCGCTCATTCTGGTAGGCATGGTGGCGGGTGAAATGGCGGACGTATGGCGGCGGCGATTGCAGCAAATGGCCATTCTGCACCGTGCCCAATCGACTCGCCTGGAAGAGTTCGTGCGCCACTATCAGCTGCTGCGGGTCTCCCACGATCAGCTAGCCGAACGTCTGGCCGCCAATCCGTTTACCTTGCGAGATGCGCTACGGGCACTGGAAGAGAAATTCCTGTCGCTCTCCTCGCATCAGGATCCCTTGGCGCAGCATGGTGGCGAGCTGCTGAACTTCTTGGCGCTGCACACACGCATCCAGCAAGCCGTCCTGCTGCCGGTGAATCAACAGCGGCGGCTGTTACCTCACGCAGCGATCTGGTTTGGGGGCGAAAAGTCCCTGGATTGGCATGACTCGATGCTGGCGGCCTGCCTGGAACAACGCCGCATGATCTGCCTGAAAAGCGCCATGACCCAAGGGTTCAATGTGGATAACGCCCCCCTGCTCGCCGTGGTTCCGCTGATCGATGTCGAAGAGCATATTCACGCGGTGGTGGCAGTGACCTCGATGCCCTTCATCGATTTTCATCGCGGGCATCTACACCTGCTGGCGGTGCTTGGGGCACAGCTTGGAGATATGCTTCACCATACTCAGCACCCTGGCCAAGGAAACAGTGGCGACCAGCATGCCGTGGTCGCTCAATGGGTACGCCATGCACGAGAGCATCAGCTCACCTCGCTGCTTGTGACCATCGCTTTTGCACAGCCGCTGAACGACTTGCAGATTCAAAGAATCATCGACAGCGTGGTACGCCAACAGCGCGGCCTGGACCGTAGTTGGGTGGTGCATCAGGCAAACCTACCCCCGCGCCTTCATGTACTCCTCCCCTTGACCCAGCCACGCGCCTTTGCCATCTACGCAGAGCGGCTGCAGGAACTCTTTGCCTCGGAGCCTGGCCTTGGCGAAGCCTGTCAGGCCATTCGCCTCGGCTACCAAGTGATTGATGGGCGGCTATCGGCCAAAAAACTCCTCTCGCTTCGCAATCCCCCAGAGGTGTCCCATGCGCCGTCCTGATGCGCCCCCCCATGCCAGTTGGCGCGTGTTGATAAGCCTGTGCTGGCTGGTAGCGGGCTTGGGCATGGAGGGGTGGGTAGCCAACCGCTGGGTGGTGGATAGCTGGGTCGTGGATAGCTGGGTCGTGGATAGCGGGAGCGCCAGCCTTGGGGCACCCTCACTGACGCTCCTGGCCGGACACGCGGCAGGAAGCATCTTGCTGGCCGAAGGCCTTCGGCGGGCGCTCCCCCTCCACTATCAGCAGCCCGTATTGGGCAGCCTTTTGCTGCTGTTCTTGCTGCTGTTCCTGTTGCCAGGCATTGCCTTGGTAGGGCTACTGCTGGCCGTATTGCCAGCGCTCTACTTCGCGGCACCGGAACGTGACCGCGCTTGGCAAACGCTGGACTTGCCGCCGCTACCCTATCGGCCCCTGACGCCCCCCAGCGCGGATTCGATGGCCATGCGCGAGGGACTCACCAGCATCCTTAACTTCACTGATAGCCCGGTAGCTCGACAAGAAGCGATTTTGGCCTGCCGCCATTTGCCGCCAAGGCAGGCCATTGGCCTACTGCGTTTAGGGCTGGCAGACCCGACCGATGATGTGCGCTTGCTGGCCTACTCCATGCTGAGCGGCATCGAGCGTGATTTAGACGAGCGTATTCAGCAGCTGACAGCCACCCGTGACCAGCACGGTGACCCACATGGCCATCATGCCGAAGCGCTCGCCATGCTGAACTGGGAGTACGACTACCTGCATCTCGCTCAGGGCAGCACGGCACAGTTCTATCTGACCCAGGCACTGAGTGAGATCGACAGCGCCATTCGGCTTGCCAACTCCGCCCATCGCCAGCTGTTACGCGGTCGCTTGTGCTTGGCACTGAAAGCGTTCGACAGCGCAGAAGCCGCGTTTACGCAGTGCGCATTGCTAGGCATGGAGGAGGATGACCTGGCCTCTTACCGCGCTGAGCTGGCCTTCCAGACACGGCGTTATCACGACATGCAGGCGCAGCTTGCCCGGCTGAGCCCTGGCGCCGCCCAACACCCTGTGCTGCACCCCTTGATGGAGTATTGGCGATGACATGGCCCACGTTGGGTAAACACGATATACCGGCAGATGTCATTTTGCTGCTCGAGGGCACGTACCCCATGGTGCGGGGCGGCGTCAGTGCCTGGGTGGATCAGCTGATTCGAGGGCTTCCCCACCTGCGCTTTGCCTTGGTCTTCTTGGGTGGTCGCCCTGATCACTACCAGGGTATTTTGTTTGAGCGGCCCGCAAACGTCGTGCATCTGGAGTGCCACTATTTGATGGACGACCTGCCTTCGTTATCGGTCATCAAAGCGCGTCAAGGCAAAGCCAGTACGTTCAACACCGTGCGTGAACTGCACGACAACCTGCGCAACCCCGAGCAGCAGGACCCGCTACGTGCCCTGTGTGATGTAGCGCAAATGATTGGCCAGCGGGGCGGCTTGAGCCGGGAGGATTTTCTGCATAGCCAAGCGGCTTGGCAGCAAATCGTTGACCACTACCTCACCCACGTCACCGAGCCCTCCTTCATCGACTACTTCTGGTCAGTGCGCAATATCCATGCGCCACTGTTTTTGCTGGCCAGCATTGCGCAAGGGCTGCCTAAAGGGCGCTGCCTACATGCCATATCCACCGGTTACGCGGGGTTTCTCGGCGCACTGGCGCACCATATTCATCACCTCCCCTTCGCGATTACCGAACATGGCATTTACACCAAGGAGCGACAAATCGATCTACTGGAAGCGAAGTGGATCAAAACCTCCACCGACGCGCTTTCACACGGTTTTCAGATCGATACGGGCTACCTTCGCCAGATGTGGATTCGCTTTTTCCAGGGCCTTGGCCGCATGAGCTATGCCAGCGCCTCGCACATTACCACGCTACACGAAGGCAACCGCCTACGGCAGATACAGGACGGTGCCGAGAAGGCGCGCACGCGAATTATTCCCAACGGTATTCAGATCGAGCGCTTCGCCCCGCTACGCAGCGCGACCGCCAACAATCAGCAACCGATTGTGGCGCTACTGGGGCGCGTGACGCCTATCAAGGATATCAAGACCTTCATTCGCGCGATGCGCCAGCTCATCAGCCAAGTCCCTGATGCCCAAGGCTGGATTGTCGGGCCCGACAGTGAAGATCCTGCCTATGCCCAGGAGTGCCGCGATTTGGTCCAGCAACTAGGGGTAGAGAAGCAGGTGCGATTTCTCGGCTTCCAACGTACCGAGGAGATACTGGCCCAGGTGCGCTTGGTGGTGCTGACCTCCATCAGCGAAGCCCAGCCGCTGGTGGTATTGGAAGCCATGGCGGCGGGCATACCGGTGGTGTGCAGCGATGTCGGTGCCTGCCGCGAGCTGGTGACCGGCGACGCGACACGCCAACAGGCGGCGGGGCAGATCGTGCCCATCGCCAATCCCATGGCCACTGCCCATGCCATGGAGCAACTGCTGACGCAGCCCGCTAGATGGCTGGACGCTCGCGCGGCGGGCATAGCCCGCGTAGAGGCCGACTACACAGACGCCTTGATGATGACGCGCTATCAGCAGCTGTATGACGAGGTCATGTCGCCCACCGCCATTCCGATGTCGGCAGCGGCTCGCTTGTTCACCGCGCTGGGCAGGCGCCAATAGCTATTGGAGGAGGGGTCATGGCGGGCATTGGTTTCGAACTTCGGCGGTTACTGCGCCAGGACAGTTACGTCAGCCTGCTGCGTGCGTATGGCTACGCAGGCTTGATCAGCTCTGGCCCTTGGGTACTGTCGATACTGGCAGTGATGGCACTAGGGGTATTGTCGACGGCGGCAAGCCCTGGCGGCAGTGCTCATGTGACGGAGTTTTTGGTCTCGGTCACTTGGCTGGTGGCCAGCTCACTGCTGCTGACGTCACTGGTGCAGCTGCTGTTTACCCGCTTTGTGGCCGATCGACTCTTTGAAAAGCGCGACAGCGCGATTCTGCCGAACCTGTTTGGCCTGCTCACGCTGGTGGTACTCGTCGCGGCCAGCGTCGGGGCAAGCCTTCTATGGTTCACCTTTCAAGACACGCCTTGGCTCTATCAGCTTGAAATGCTGATCAGCTTCATCGTGCTGAGCATGATCTGGTGCGTCACGGTGTTCGTTGCCGGCGTAAAAGCGTATCGCCAGGTCTTGTGGGCCTTTGCGTTTGGCTACGGCGCCACCTTTGTGGGCGGCATGCTGCTGAGCAGCTACGGGCTAGTCGGATTACTAGGCGGCTTTGTGCTGGGTCAGAGCCTGCTGCTCTTTACGCTGCTGGCGATGGTGATTCGCCACTATCCCAGCGATCGGCTATGGGCCTTTGACCTGCACCGGGCTGGACAGTGTCATCGGGCGCTGATGGCGATTGGCTTGTGTTATCAGCTCGGTATCTGGGCAGATAAGCTCGTCTTCTGGTTTCATCCTGGCACCTCGGAAACCATTATTGGCCCGCTGCGCGCCTCACCCATTTACGACTTGCCCATTTTTCTGGCTTACCTCTCCATCGTACCGGGCATGGCCGTGTTCATCATGCGTATGGAAACGGATTTTGCAGAGCGCTGCCAGGCCTACTACGACGCCATACGCCAAGGCGATACGCTGCTGCACATTGAAGATCTGCGCGGCGAGATGGTGGCCAGTGTTCGGCATGGCATTTACGACATCTTCAAGGTGCAGGGCATGACGGTCATGGCCCTGCTACTCAGTGGGCCAACCCTGTTTACCTGGCTCGGCTTCTCCCACTGGTATCTGCCGCTGTTCAACATCGACATCGTGGCGGTCGCCATACAAGTGCTGCTGATGGCCATCTTGAACGTGCTGTTTTATCTCGACCGCCTGAAGCCTGCGCTTTGGCTGTGCCTGCTGTTCTTCATCGCCAACGTGCTACTCACTCTGCTCAGCCAGATGCTGGGCCCAGTGTTTTACGGCTATGGCTATGCGCTGTCGCTGCTGTTTACATCGCTGGTGGGGCTTGCGGTACTCGATCATGAGTTTGAGCAACTCACCTTCCAGACCTTCATGCTTCAGCCCCATCGGTAAGCAGCCAGAGCATGAAGAGAGTGAGTGCCCACTATCAGGAAGGCCTCGGGATCAGCTGCTCAATGCCCGTCAAGGTACGTGCGAGCGCCCCGCGCTGGGCTTGAATGACCGCCTTGCCCGCTTGGCCCGCCTGTTGGGCACGGGCCGGGTGGGCAAAGGCATCTACCAGCGCACTGGCGAGCGCATCGTGGGAAGCTACCACCGTCAGTGCCTTGGCCGCCAAGAGCGGCTCGGCAACATCGCTGAAGTTCTCCAGCGATGGACCACACAGCACGGGCTTACCCAGCGCAGCAGGTTCCAACACGTTGTGTCCGCCCAGTGGCACCAGACTCCCCCCCACATAGGCGACGCTGCCCGCAGCGTACAGCGTCGCCAGCTCGCCCAGCGTATCCCCCAGGTAGACCTGGGTGGCGGGCGTGACGGGCTGTTGCTGGCTTCGACGACTCACCTTGAACCCTTCGCGCTCACATTGGGCCGCCACTTCATCAAACCGCTGTGGATGCCTGGGCACCAGCACTAACAGCGCCGCGGGGAAGCGCGTGAGCAATTGACGATGGGCAGCCAGCAGCAGCGCTTCTTCCCCGTCTCGGGTAGAGCCCGCGACCCACACTGGACGCTGACCCCACACATTAAGTAAGTACTCACTCTCTTCCAATAGCCTTTCAGGAAAGGCTTGTTCGAACTTCAGTGACCCCACCACGGTGGTGGATTCAGCCGCACAGCCCAGCGCGTGAAAACGCTCGGCGTCCTCTGGCGACTTGGCAGCCAGCCACGTCACGTTGGCCAAGGCCCCCTGCATCAGCGGGCGCAAACGCTGGTAGCGGCCAAACGCGCGGGGCGATAGTCGGCCGTTCACTACGGCAACGGGCACCGCCTGCCGATGGCAGGCGTGAAGCAGGTTCGGCCACAGCTCGGTTTCAAACAGGATGGCAAGGTCCGGCTGTACGCGAGCCACAAAACGCCTGGCCGCGCCGGGAAAATCCAACGGCAAAAAACGGTGGGCAAGGCGCGTCTGGTCGGCAGTCTCCTGTTCTGCTACCAACGCCTGTGCCTGTCTGGCGCCGGTAGCCGTCATGGTGGTCAGCAGCAGGCTGTGGTGAGGAAAGCGCGCCAGCAGCCCTTCGATCAGCGGGCGTGCGGCGCGCACTTCCCCCACGGAAGCACAGTGCAGCCAAAGGCGCGGCGCGGGCGGGAGTGGTGCAAGGCGCAGTCCCAGCCGCTGGAGTCGTGAGCAAGTGGGGACTTGCTCACGCCAGATGCGCCAGCCAATCAAGGGCGCCAGCCCATACAGCACAGCCGAATAGGCCAGCCGTGGCCAGCGGGGGGCGGTCATCAACTTTCGCGATCCAGAATCGAGCTGATCATTGCCGTGGTGGAAACACCATCCTCGAAGCCCAGCACCTTGACTTCGCCCCCGTTGGCAATCACGGCGCTGCCGCCAGCAATGTCTTCGGGGCGGTAGTCGCCGCCTTTGACCAGAATATCCGGCAATACTTGCTCGATCAGGGCGGCAGGCGTGTCGTCACTGAACGGCACCACCCAATCCACCGCGCCGAGCCCCGCCAGCACCTGCATCCGTCGGTTCAACGGGTTGATGGGGCGCTTCGGCCCTTTCAACCGGCCAATGGACGCATCGTCGTTCACCGCCACGACCAGCCGGTCACCCAGGCGCTTGGCCTGTTCCAGGTAGGCCACATGGCCTGCGTGGAGAATATCGAAGCAGCCATTGGTCATCACCACCCGCTCACCGCGCAGCTGCGCAGCGCGAACGGCATCGATCAGAGGCGCTGGCTCGATCACGCCGAACTCGGCCAGCTTGTCGCCATGCAGCGCGGTGTAAAGCTCGGCAATGGAGAGCGTGGCGGTACCCGGCTTGGCCACCACCAGGCCCGCGCCCAGATTGGCCAGCATCATGGCTTCCGGCAGCGCATGGTTAGCGGCCAGGGCCAGGCCCATCAGGCCAATCACGGTATCGCCAGCCCCCGTGACATCGAACACTTCCTGGGCACGGGTGGGCAGGTGCAGCGGTGCATGGCCTTCACGGATCAGCGTCATGCCCTTCTCGCTGCGGGTAATCAGCAGCGCTTCCAGTGCCAGCTCGGCACGCAGCGCTTCGCCACGCTCGGCCAGGATAGCGTCGGTGGCGCAGGGGCCCGCCACGGCCTCGAACTCGGCCAGGTTAGGAGTGATCAGGCTGGCTCCCCGGTACTTGGTGAAATCCTGACCCTTGGGGTCGATCAGTACCCGCTTGCCGTGCTGGCGAGCCATCTCGATCAGCCGCTCGACCTGATTCAACGTGCCCTTGCCGTAATCCGACAGGATCACCACGTCGCATTCGGGCAGCGCCTGTTCCACTTGTGCCAGCAGGGCGCTGGTGTCCACGCTATCGAGGCGCTGCTCGAAATCCAGGCGCAGCAGCTGCTGGTTACGGCTCATTACACGCAGCTTGGTAATCGTTGGGACATCAGGGCTGCGCTGGAAGTAAGTGCTTACATTGGCTGCCGCCAGGCGCTTGGTGAGCAGCTCGGCATTGTCATCCTCTCCCACCAGGCCCGCCAGCGCGGCGTGCCCACCCAATGACGCCACGTTGAGCGCCACATTGGCCGCGCCGCCGGGGCGGTCATCGGCATCTTCCACGCGTACCACGGGCACCGGCGCTTCCGGTGAGATACGCGAGGTGCCGCCATGCCAGTAGCGGTCGAGCATGACATCCCCGACCACCAGTACGCGGGCATGTTCCAGGGCGGTTAGATCAACTTTCATCCGAGAGTCCTGTTGTGGTGTGCGCTGCGCTATGCGCCAGCAGCGCGTCTAACTTGGCAATGACGTCGTCCGCCTTGATCAGGTCCATGGCATCGGCATGCCGCACCCGCTGCCCCCAGCTCACTTCGTCCACCGATTTATGCAGATAGGTGCGTACCGCATCGGGATACGCATTGACGGCAAAATCGCGCCACAGATAGGGCGCAGCCCGCTGGGGGTTGGTGGTGGCATAGAGGCCAAGCGTCGGCGTGCCCATGGCGTTGCCCATATGCGCAGGACCCGTATCCGGGGCAATCACCGCGCGAGCGTTATCGATCAGCGCCAGCACGCCCTTCAGCGAGGTGCCGCCGATGGCATTGATGACGCTCCCCGGCTGGCAGAGCGCCTCGATATGGTCGCCCATTTCACGCTCCAGGGGGCTGCCGCCCCCCGTGAGCACGCTCTTGAGACCATGCTGTACCCAGGCATGTTCAATCACGCTGGCATACCCTTCCACGGACCAGTTGCGAAAATTGCGCAAGCGCGCATTGCTACAGGGGTTGATCACCAAATAAGGCGTGTCGCCACTGATCGCCCGGGCTTCCTCGTAGGCAACGGCAGGCACCGCGAGATTCCACTCCAGACGCTCGTCTTCGACGCCCAGCAGACGCGCAAAATCCATGAACGACTCCAGCACATGGGCGTTCTCGTGGGGGGCTAGCTGGTGCTGAGTGAACCAGTGCTGGGCGTCCTTGGCACGGGCCTTGTCATACCCTACCCGGACGCTGGCTTTGAGACCGAGCGAGAGCACACTGGCACGAATGGCCTGCTGCATATGCAGCAGCACGTCGAAGCGGGTATTGGCCAGCTCACGCCAGATGGCCCGCATGCCGGCAAGCCCGGTCGCTTTGTCGTACACGACGAACTCGACCCCGGAAAGCCCGGCCAGTAAACTGTGCTCCCCCTTGCCGATAATCCAGGTAATGCGCGCATGCGGCCACTGGCGCTGCAACGCTCGCACCGTGGGCACGAGATTGCACACGTCTCCCAACGCGGAGAGGCGCAAAATGGCAATATGGTTTGGTTGAGCAGGCAGAGAGGGCTTCATGCGCTTAGCGGCACTCCAGCAGAAAAATGGGCTGATTTTACATGATGCAGACAGTTTAAGTGACGCCTGCGCATCACACCAACTGTCCTCCCCGACTCACCCACTGAGCACGGCGCTGTTCGAGGCAGATTACTGGCAATCGCGAGGCCTGGTAGTCGGCGAAGCACCCGGCCGTGGCAGCAGCCTGTTCCTGCAAGCATGCGACCATGAGCAGTGGGTGCTGCGCCCTTACCAGCGCGGCGGGCTCATCGCCAAGGTCAACAAGCAGCGCTATGTCTGGCTGGGGGCAGAGCGCACACGAGCGTTTCGTGAAGTGCGCTTGACCGCCTCGCTGTATGAGCAAGGGCTTCCCGTGCCTCGCCCAGTGGCCTGCTGCGTCACTCGGTTCGGTTTGACCTATGAGGCGGCTCTGCTGACCGTACGCATCCCGGGCGCCCGAGCGCTCGCCTCCTTACTGAGCGCCGAAGAGGCAGACGAGGCGCTGTTGATGCGCGTAGGCGCCATGATCAAGCGGTTTCACCAGGCAGGGCTTGATCATGTGGATCTCAACGCCCGCAATATTCTGGTGGATGAGGCAGGCAAGCCCTGGCTCATCGATCTCGACCGCTGCCGACTGCGCCCGCCGGGCAAATGGCAAGCGGGCAACTTGCAGCGGCTGGAACGGTCTGTGGTGAAGTTTGCCCCTAGCCAAGAGAAGCGCCTAATGGCACCGCTTTACGCAGGCTATGCCGACACTGAGTAGATCTCCATTAAGCGCTTCACGTGCTGCTTGTTACTGAAGTGCTCCTCCACGCGCCGCCGCGCGGCACGCCCCATGGCTTGACGTGTGGCCGCATCACGAATGAGCGTGTCCATGGCATCGCGCCAGGCGGGCACGTCAAACGGGCCTACCAACACGCCGGAATCAGCATCCACTAGCTCCGGCAACGACCCGGTATTCGAGCCAATGATCGGCATGCCGCAGGCCATGGATTCGATGATCGTCAGGCCAAACGCTTCGTTTTCCGAAGGAATACACACCACGTCCAGCACGGGCAGAATCTCCGTCAAGTCGCTGCGATGCCCTAGAAAGGTGATTTTATCCGCCAGCGGCGTGCCCGCGATGGTGCGCTGCAGCTCGGCATAGAACGCTTCCACGCCACCTGACGCATAGTCAGTGCCACCGATAGAGAGCGCATAAAAGTGAAGCGTGGGGTCAAGCGCTAGCAGCGCGTTTACCCAGACGTCCTGGCCTTTGCCAGGCGTCACCCGGCCCGGAAGCCCGATGAGCACCGCGTCTGCCGGTACACCCAGCGCTTCGCGCTTAGCCGTAATGGCAGCGGGGTCACGATTGGGCTGGTACTTATCGATATCGACTCCGTGGGGTAAACAAACCACCCGCTCCTGGGGAAGCGGTAAATTGCGAATATTGCGCTGATACGTTGCCTGGCTAATAGATAGCACACGATCAACGCTGCCATAGGCAACACGGTGATAGGGGCTTTTTTTAGGGCGCTGACCGCCAACGTGATCTGTATAAAGTATTCTCAACTTTGGTATCAGCGCTTTTAACAGCGTAGTGAGGCGCAGATCACTCGATTTATGACAGTGAATGACGGAGATGTTTTCCTCCCTCAACCAGCGACGTATCGACAGCAGGTTGACCAGCGCCTGCCCGTTGCTAGCAAAGGCCTTATGCGGCACTCCGTTGCGCTGCATGTAAGTTTCTACCTTGGTGTCTTTCAGGCAGATGCCGATGACGTCCCAGCCTTCCGCCAGCAGGTCTTCTATCACTCGGTCTACGTATAGCTCCATTCCGCCTTTACCATCGGAAAGACACAGTTGCAGTACCTTATTTGCCATCGCTTGCCCCACCTAGCCGCCCACTGTTAAACAATCCTTAAAATCTCTTGTAGTATACAGGCTGCTATTAATGGGGCCTAAATCATGGCGCAGAGACTGCTTGTCGTGCGTAACGACAAAATCGGCGATTTTATGTTGGCGTGGCCAGCCTTGGCGTGTTTGAAACAGGCATCGCCTGCGCCCCACGTTACGGTGCTGGTGCCCGCTTATACGGCCCCGTTAGCCAACGCGTGCCCATGGGTCGATGAGGTCATTATCGACCCCGGTAGCCAGGCCGATAAAGCGGCGCAGCAAGCGCTATTGTTTCACGTGAAACAATCGAAATTCGATGCCCTGCTAACGCTGTTCTCGACGCCGCGTATCGGTTGGCTGGGCATGAGAGCAGGCATTGCGCTGCGCGTTGCCCCCGCGACCAAATGGGCCCAGGTGTTTTATAACGTGCGGGTGCGCCAACGTCGCTCCCAGTCCGCCAAACCCGAGTACCAGTACAACGTCGATCTGGCCTGTGAGCTGCTGGCACGCCTTTCTCTGAAACTCTCTACCCTGCCTTCACCACCCTTCTGGCCGCTGGATGACGCACTGCGCCATGCACAGCGCCAAGCGTTGATAAACGATACGTCAGAGCGCGTGGTGGTAGTTCATCCTGGCAGTGGCGGCTCGGCGGTGAATCTATCGGTAGCGCAGTACGCCGAGTTGATTACTCACGTTCACCAGCAGTGCCAGCACTTGCCACTACGCTGGCTGATCAGCGCTGGCCCCAGTGAGCAGCCTCAGGCACAAGAGTTGAGGGAGCAGCTAGCCAAACAGGGTGTTGAAGCAGACCACTTCCCCGACACCGCAAGTGTCGACGCCTTTGCCTTACAGCTAGGCGGAGCGGACATGCTGATTGCTGGCTCGACCGGCCCGCTGCACATTGCAGGCTGCCTGGACATCGCCACGGCGGGCTTTTATCCGGCCAAGCGCTCAGCCACGCCGCTGCGCTGGCAAACTTGCAACCGGGCGGAAAAGCGCCTGGCGTTTAGCCCGCCTTCAGGCGCTGACACACAGGACATGACTGCCATCGATCTCGACGCGGCAGCCCACCAGATCTCAGCGCTGCTTCTCGGCGGTTTGGGTACGCACCCATAGATCGGCGTACTTGGCGAACGTGGAATGCGCAGAGAGCAGAGCCAGCAGCAGCCCCTGCTTGCCATCCTTGAACCCGGCTTTGAGCACGTACATCTTGAGAAAGCAGGCCAGACCATGGCGAATGCCTTGCCATAGCGTGGCCGTTTTGCCCTGCGCAGCCCGCTGCTCTGCCCAGGCCTGGGCATAGTGGGCGGATTTCTCCAGATAGTGGCGCAGATCGCGGTAGGTGTAGTGAAGCAGGTCGCCGGATAACGGCTTTTCGGCAAGGCCTGCGTCGACGACCAGCTTCTCGTGCACCAACGCGGCGTTATACCCTGCCTGACCTTTCGGGTAGAGACGCAGCACTCGGTCTGGGTACCAGCCCGAGTGGCGAATGAAACGGCCAAAACACCAGGAGAGCCGACTCACGCTGTAGGCAGCAGGCGGCTGCTGAACGGCGGCCTGAATGCTGTCACGCAATTCAGGGGTCACGCGCTCATCGGCGTCGACCATCAAAATCCACTCACTGCTCACTAGGGCTTCTGCTCGCTGGCGCTGAATGCCAAACCCCTGCCAGTCGGCATTCACATGGACCTTGTCCGTGAACGCGCGGGCAATCTCGCAGGTAGCATCCTGGCTGCCCGCATCCAGCACGACGATTTCATCGGCCCAGGTGAGCGTTTCCAGGCATTCACGCAAATGGTGGGCTTCGTTTTTGACGATCAACACAGCAGCAATAGTCACAGTTCACCTATCCCAGCGAATTTATATCAACGAATCTATAACAACGAGATGAGCGATCCATTCGCTCATGCTTCATGACCAGTTTCGTTGCATGCTACCACGACCATGAACGTCGAGATTTGGTAAGCTAACAGGCTCATTCAGCAAGCGACGAAAAGGGACATGGCATGCTCGCTTCCAAGTCACCCCCCCTGACTCCCTGGCTACCGCTGGTCGTGATTGGCGCGAGCCTGGGCTATGCCGTTACTGTCTTGACGCGCTTGCCCTGGTGGACGCTTTTCATCACCGCCACCGTGTGGATGCTGGTAGGCCTCAAGCTGCGCTGGGGTGCTCCCTTGAATGCCCGCTACCGCCCCGTCTGGCCATGGTCGCTGCTACCGCTGAGCCTGTTTGGCATTTACGTCTACCTGGTCGACAGCTTTGGCAGTGTGGACCTGGGCGCGGTATTTTTCCATCTGCAAGCGGGCATGGCCGACCATGGCGGTGGCGGCAAAATGGTCATGGCAGTGGTGTATACGCTGGTCGTGCTCGCCATGCTGATCTCCGTCATCTCTATCGCACGCCACGACCAGCGTTGGCGTCTGACCGAACGCTTTTTTGCCATTGCCTTGTTAGCCGGGAACCCGCTGCTGTATGGGCTGGGGCAACGCAGTGCCGCCATCGTGACCGATGACGGGGCCTGGCTGGATCGGCGCTACGTTCAGCCACCGCTGGAAGACCAGCCCAATGCACCTAACTTGCTGCTCCTCTACCTGGAAAGCCTCGAGCGTACCTATCGTCACGACATATTCGGCAACGCCTACGATGACCTGGATGTGCTGGGTGAGCGTGGCATCGTCTTCGAAGGTGTGCAGCAAATGGACAACACCGGCTGGACCATGGCCGGGATGATCGCCAGCCAGTGCGGCGTTCCCCTGATGCCTGCTGGCCTGTTGCATGACAGCCAGTTCGAACCCCTTTCCCAGGTCGTGCCTGGCGTAGACTGCCTGGGTGACATTCTGGCAGGTCAAGGTTATCGGCTCAGCTATCTGGGTGGCGCCAGCACGCAGTTTGCGGGGAAAGGTCTCTTTTACCGAGGGCATCAGTTCGACACGGTCAAGGGCAAGGAGGATTTCATCACGGACATGGAGGACCCCGAGTATCTCAATAGCTGGGGCCTCTATGACGATACCCTCTACGACTTCACCGTCGACGAAATACGCCGCTTGAACCGTGAAGACGATGGCCCCTGGGCAGTGGTCAACCTGAGCATCGCGGGCCATGCCCCCAGCGGCTTTCCCGCCCAGCGTTGCATTGACCGTCAAGGGGCCTTCGATGGCCAGGACATTCTTTACTCAGTGGAGTGTTCGGCCTGGCTGGCCCGCGATCTGATCGAACGGCTGGAAGCAGAAAACCTGCTGGAGAATACGCTGGTGGTGGTGCTCAGCGACCACCTGACCATGCGCGTGTCGGTATGGGACCAACTGACGGTGCTGGATCGCGACAATACCATGATCATGCTGGGCGACAGGGTGACTCCCCAGCGGATACGCCGCGAAGCCACCATGCTGGATGTGTTTCCCACCATACTGGACGCCATGGGATTACCGCTACACGAAGGCCGAGCAGGCCTTGGCACCTCCCTGCTGGGCCGCCGTACTACCTTGGCGGAAAACCACGGGCTGAATACGCTCAATGCCCGTCTGCGCGAAGAAACAGCGCTTCAGCATCGCCTATGGGAAGGCCTCGCCCCCCAGCGCAGAGAGCCTGAGGAGAGCTCCTCGGCGCAAGTCATGGAGACCCCGGCCGATCAAGCCGAGGAAGTCGAGATCCTGCACTGACAGCGCCTTCGTCAGCCCCTCACGGCAGGTCGGCGCAGATCGACTGATAGACGCGCTCGACGGGCAAATCGTTGAGACAGTTGGTATGCCCCAGCGGGCACACTCGCGCGAAGCATGGCGAGCAGGAGAGCCCCAGGTAGTGAATGGACGCCTGTTCGGTGAGAGGCGGCGTATAGGCAGGAGACGACGAACCATATAGCGCCTGAATACGCACTCCGACCGCTGCCGCCACGTGCATCAGGCCAGAGTCATTAGTGACCACCTGACGGCAGTCGGCCAACAGATCGACGGCGTCGGCCAGCTGGGTTTTCCCGCACAGGTTGTGTGCATGCGACAGCCCCTTCACGATCGCCTGCCCCGCCTCACGGTCTTTTGCTCCCCCCAGCACGCGCACCTCAAAGCCGTCTTTGACCAGTTTTGCCGCCAACTGATGAAAATAGGCCAATGGCCATTGCTTGGCCGGCCCATACTCAGCGCCTGGCATCATGCCGATTGCGGGGCGGGAAGAGAGCGCGTGGCTCAACCGCAGATTCACCAGGTTGTCACGGTCAATGGTGAGCCTGGGCTTGGGAATGGCAAACTGGCCAGTTTGCGCTTCAGAGGCAGGAAGCCCCAGCGAGACAAAGCGCTTGACGGTCTGATCCAGCACCTGTTTATCCAGCTTGCGGCGCTCTTTCAGCAGCCCGTAGCGATGCTCCCCCAGGAACCCTACCCGCTCAGGGATCCGTGCCATGAAAGGCACCAGCGCCGCCTTCCAGGAGCGCGGCAGCACAATGGCGCGGTCAAAGCGGCCCCGCAACCGAGCGGCCAGCTCCCGCCGACTCGCCAGGCCAAATTCACCATGGCCGACCTCCAGTGGCAACACCTCATCGACTTCGGGCATGCGCTCGAGAATCGGCTGCGACCAGGCCGGGGCCACCACGCCCAGCGTGGCCCCTGGGGTGCGCGCCTTCAAGGTCATGAACAGGCTTTGCGCCATGACCATATCGCCGACCCAGGAAGGGCCGACCACCAGCAGTCGCTTGGCAGAGTCAGCCATTCAGCCACTCCAGATAGGCCTTGACCCCCTGAGCCACCGTCTTGAACTCGACATCACATCCCGCTGCACGCAGGTGGCCGATGTCCGCACGGGTATAGCTCTGGTAGCGCCCCTTCAGCTCCTGGGGGAACGGGATATAGTCGATTTCGCCCTGACCATAGAAATCGATCACCGCTTCACCAATCGCCTTGAAAGGTTCGGCACGGCCCGTACCCAGGTTGAAGATGCCCGACGCGCTGGGGTTGTCCAGGAACCAGAGGTTCACGTCGACCACATCGCCAACGTAGACAAAATCGCGACTCTGCATGCCCGCCTCATAGCCGCCGTAGGCACCGAACAGTTTCAGCGTTTCGCCGTTACGGATCTGGAGATGGTTGTGGTACGCCACGCTAGCCATCTTGCCCTTGTGCTGCTCTCGAGGGCCGTAGACGTTGAAATAACGGAAACCTACTACCTGGGTAGTCAGCTCGTTCCAGCGCGAACGCACGTGCTGATCGAACAGCAGTTTGGAGTAGCCATAGACGTTGAGCGGTTTCTCGTGCTCAGGGGCTTCCTTGAACACGTCGCTGCCGCCGTAGGTGGCCGCTGACGAGGCGTACAGAAACGGAATGCCCAGCTTCTCACAGTAGTTGAGCAGCACCTTGGAGTACTCGAAGTTGTTCTCCATCATGTAGTGGCCGTCCCACTCCGTGGTATCCGAGCAGGCACCCTCATGGAAAATCGCATCGATGGTCGGCAGGTCCACCGTTTCACCGCGCAGCGCGGCTTTCACCCGGGCAATGAAATCATCCTTGTCCAGGTAGTCGGCGAGCGTGCAGTCCGCCAGGTTGACGAATTTGGTGCCATCGCGCAGGTCGTCGACCACCATCACATCGTCACGGCCACGAGCATTTAGCGCTTTGACAATATTGGCGCCGATAAACCCGGCGCCGCCTGTTACCACGATCATCTCGTTCTCCTTATCAAAAGCGGCTGTTTTGCTAACGTGCCTATAACCCATCTGCCTGTAATTGTATACTTGACGGCTTATGAATTCATGGCCAACGGTGCTTTCCGCGATGAGTGTCTCGACAAACCAATCGACACCCGATGTGTCGACCTTTCAAGGCTTGATCCTTGCTCTGCAACAGTACTGGGCAGAACAGGGCTGTGTGATTCTCCAGCCCCTCGATATGGAAGTCGGCGCGGGCACCTTCCACCCCGCCACCTTCCTGCGGGCGATTGGCCCCGAAACCTGGAACGCTGCCTATGTGCAGCCTTCCCGCCGCCCCACCGACGGCCGCTACGGCGAAAATCCCAATCGCCTGCAGCACTACTACCAGTTTCAGGTGGTAATGAAGCCCTCCCCCAGCAATCTGCAGGACCTGTACCTGGGATCACTGAAGCGCCTGGGCCTCGACCCGCTGGTTCACGACGTTCGCTTCGTGGAAGACAACTGGGAATCCCCCACGCTCGGGGCCTGGGGCCTGGGCTGGGAAGTATGGCTAAACGGCATGGAAGTCACCCAGTTCACCTACTTCCAGCAGGCGGGCGGCATCGAGTGCTACCCCGTCACCGGCGAGCTGACCTACGGCCTCGAGCGTATCGCCATGTACCTGCAAAACGTCGATAGCGTTTACGATCTGGTCTGGGCCATTGCGCCGGACGGCAGCAAGGTCAGCTACGGCGATGTTTACCTGCAAAACGAGCGGGAGCAGTCAGCCTACAACTTCGAGCACGCCGACGTCGACCAGCTCTTTGCTGCCTTCGACCATCAGGAAAAAGAGTGCAGCAAACTGCTGGCCGCCAGCCTGCCGCTACCCGCCTACGAGCAAGTGCTCAAGGCGTCGCACACTTTCAACCTGCTGGATGCGCGCCACGCCATCTCGGTCACCGAACGTCAACGCTTCATCCTGCGTGTGCGCACCATGGCCCGTGACGTGGCGACCGCCTACTTCGAATCACGCAAAGCAGCAGGGTTCCCCATGGCGCCCGAGGCCCTGCGCCGCGAACTGCTAGCCGACCAAGGAGACGCATGATGGCCGTTGATACGCTTTTACTGGAACTGGGTGCCGAGGAGCTGCCGCCTACCGCCCTGGACGCGCTCTCTGATGCGTTTGCTGCGGGTATTGAAAAAGGTCTGCAGGAAGCAGAGGTTCCGTTTCAGTCCGTCACTGCCTATGCAACACCGCGTCGTTTGGCCGTCCAGGTATCGGGATTGGCCGACAAGCAGCCGGATCGTGAAGTGGAGCGCCGTGGTCCCGCGCTGGCCGCCGCATTCAAGGATGGCGTGCCCACCAAGGCCGCCGAAGGCTTTGCGCGCTCCTGTGGCGTCAGCGTGGATGAGCTGATTCACCTGGAAACCGACAAAGGCACCTGGCTGGGCTTCCAGGAGCAGCAGCAAGGCGAGAGTGTCCAAGCACTACTGCCAGAGATGATTCGCAAGACGCTTCAGTCGCTGCCGGTGCCCAAGAACATGCGCTGGGGCGCGTCTCGTGTGGAGTTCTCCCGCCCGGTACACTGGTTGGTCGCCCTTTATGGCAAGGAAGTGATTGCCGCAGAAGCACTAGGCCTGCAGGCCAGCCGCACCACCTACGGTCATCGCTTCCACGCCCCGGATGCGATCCAGCTCGAACACGCCGACGATTATCTGGCAGTACTGGAAAACGCCTACGTGCTGGCCGACCGTCAGCAGCGCCGCGAGCGTATTCGTGAGCAGGTGCTGGCCGAGGCAGAAGTTCAGGAAGCCAATGCGGTCATCGATGAAGACCTGCTGGTCGAGGTCAGCGGTTTGGTCGAGTGGCCCGTGGCATTGACCGGCAGCTTCGATGAGCGCTTTTTGGACGTGCCCGCCGAGTGCCTGATCTCCTCCATGAAGGCCAACCAGAAATACTTCCACTTGCTGGATGACCACGGCAAGCTCAAGCCGCTGTTCATTACCATTTCCAACATCGAAAGCCAGGACCCTGACCAGGTCATTGCCGGCAATGAGAAGGTCATCCGACCTCGCCTCGCGGATGCTGCGTTCTTCTACGATACCGACCGCAAAAAAACGCTGGCATCGCGCATTCCTCAGCTGGAAAGCGTCGTGTTTCAGCAGCAGCTCGGCACGCTGGCAGACAAGGCACGCCGCAGCACGGCCATTGCTACCTTCATCGCCGAGCGCATCCAGGGTGATGTTGCCCACGCTCAGCGTGCCGTGGCACTGGCCAAATGCGACCTGGTCACTGAGATGGTACTCGAGTTCCCCGAGCTGCAAGGCATCATGGGCCGCTACTACGCCGAGCAGGATGGCGAGCCTGCCGAAGTAGCCCAGGCACTGGAAGAACAGTACCTTCCGCGCTTTGCCAGCGACGCCATCCCCGCCAGTCTGACTGGCCAAGCACTGGCCCTGGCAGACCGCCTTGATACGCTGGTGGGCATCTTCGGCATCGGCCAGCGCCCCACGGGCGCCAAGGACCCCTTTGCCCTGCGCCGCGCGTCCATTGGTGTGCTGAATATCCTGGTAAAAGGCGAGCTGAACCTCGACTTGCGTGAACTGCTGCAGGTCGCCGTTGACCAGCACCAGCAACTGCCCAAAGCCGAAGGACTGGTAGAGGAAGTGCTGACCTACATGCTCGACCGCTTCCGCGCTTGGGGGCAGGACGAAGGCATTACCGCCGAGATGTACCTGGCCGTGCGTGCTCGTCCCGTCAGCAAGCCGCTGGATTTTGCGCGTCGGTTACGTGCCGTCAAAGCCTTTGCCCAGCGTGAGGAAGCCACCGCTCTGGCGGCTGCCAACAAGCGTGTCTCCAATATCCTGAGCAAGCAGGCGCACGATGGCAGCACGCAAGTCGATACCTCTCTGCTTCAAGAGAGCGCCGAGCAGACACTGGCGGAGGCCGTCATCCACTGCCAGCAGCAGGTAGCTCCGCTATTTGCCGCCGGTGAGTACCAGCAGGCCCTGGACACCTTGGCAACGCTGCGTGAGCCGGTCGATACGTTCTTCGATCAGGTCATGGTCATGGCCGATGACGAGGCCGTGCGTCGCAATCGCCTTGCTCTGCTCGCCAGCCTGCAGGCGCTTTTCCTGGAAGTCGCGGATATTTCTCAGCTACCCCAGTAAGCGCCTCACGTCAGAAACGCTTGCAGCCCGGCCCAGGTGGCCGGGCTTTTTATTTCTTCGTGCTTGACGAAGCTTTTGTTTCACGTGAAACATCAAGGTAAAATTAATGAAACATTTCAATTGCCGCTGCGTCTGACATACCTGGCGGCTATGCACTCACGTCGCCAAGGGAGTTGGCCATGTACGATATGTTTCTTTTCGACACCTTGCCTCAGCAGCAGTCCAACATGGCGTCTTACCAGATGGCAGGACGCAAGGTCTGGCTGAAAAAAGCCGCCAAACGTAACTCACGGCTGGCTTACCTGCCACTGACCTTGATGGCGCGGTGGCTGAACATCGAAGCGCTCAAGCCGGTGCCCAATCTGGGCGGCCAAGAGAGCGTGGCGCTGGAAGCCAGTCGTATCAAAGCATTGTCTGCCGCTGGTATCGCCGTACCGACCATTCTGGCAGAAACCCCTGACGCCCTATTGCTGGCCGATGCAGGCAGCGCGGAGGAACCCGCAGCCACGCTGCTGGAGAAATTGACCCAGGCGCAAACACCAGATGAAATCGACCAACTGTTAAACCTTGGGATTTCAGCGCTCAATGATGTTCATGAACGCAGCTGCTATCTTAGCGAGGCCTTTGCACGCAACATCCTGGTCAACAAAGATGGAGTCGTTTTCATCGATTTCGAAACGGACCCAGGCCAGGTACATGAACTCACCGACTGCATGGTGCGCGATTGGCACTGTTTCATCTTTTCTCTCTATGGCAAGCTGAGCAAACGACCTCTTCATCGTGAACGCCTGACCGCAGCCCTGATGGACGGCCTGCAGGCCACCCGCGACGATGTACGCGAACGCTTTCTGGCGACCTTGCCGCGCCTGCAACGCCTCCAGAAAATTCCTTTCCAGCGCTTTGGCAGCGATGGCAAAAAGATTGCCCATACCCTGCACGCCTTGGCGCTACTGAATCAGCACCTACGCAGCAAATAGGACTTTCATGCCCTCGACGACTTCTCTGATGCCAGAACGGCTCGTGATACTTGACCGAGATGGCGTCATCAATCATGACTCGGATGACTACATCAAGTCCCTGGCGGAGTGGGTGCCCTACCCTGCTTCCATCACGGCCATCGCGCGGCTTTCACAGGCTGGTTTTACGGTAGCCGTGGCCACCAACCAATCAGGTATTGCACGGGGCTATTACGATGAAGCCACCCTGGCAGCCATGCATCATAGAATGAGCAGCCTGGTAGAAGCCGAAGGTGGCCATATTGCGCACATCGCATATTGCCCCCATGGCCCGCAAGATGACTGCCCCTGCCGAAAACCGTTGCCCGGCCTACTGACGCAAATACAGCAGGCACTTGGCCTGGATCACCTGGAGGGCAGCTGGATGGTAGGTGACAGCCTGCGAGATCTGCAGGCCGGAGAGGCGGCAGGTTGCCAAAGCGTGCTGGTAAAGACAGGCAAAGGTGCGAGAACGCTAGCCAAAGGTGTGGGCTTGGAGAACACTCTGGTCGTCAGTGACCTTGCCGAATTCGTTGAACAGTTGTTAGCCGGAACACTAGATTCGCGCGAGCGAAATCGCTAAACGGTTGTAAAGCGCCAAGCCTGATCACGCGGGACAGTTCTTCACATAAATTCCCATAAAAAAGCCGCAGTGGCGCATATGCCCACTGCGGCTTTTTGATTCAATGTTTCACGTGAAACATTTTTCATCAATGGCCAATAGCTGGTGAAGGTCAGCCTTATACGTCGAGGTTGGCCACCAGAGCGTTGGTTTCGATAAAGTCTCGGCGAGGCTCCACTTCGTCGCCCATCAGCGTGTTGAACATCATGTCAGCAGCAACGGCATCTTCAATGGTCACGCGCAGCATGCGGCGACTATCGGGGTCCATGGTGGTTTCCCAGAGCTGGTCAGGGTTCATCTCCCCTAGCCCTTTATAGCGTTGTACTGACAAGCCACGTTGGCCTTCCTGCATCAACCAAGCCAACACATCAGAGAAGTGGCTGACCGGCTTCTGACGCTCGCCACGGGCAATGTAGGCGCCCTCTTCCAACAGGCCGTTAAGCGTTTGCCCAAGCCCTGCAATCGCACGGTAGTCGGCACTCTCGAAGAAATCCAGACCCCACACATAATCGGTCGTCACGCCATGAGCAATCAGTGACACTGCGGGAAGGTGCAGACCACGCTCGGTGTCTTCCTGAAGATGGAACTGATAACGCGGGCCGCCCTCATACGCCACTTTGTCATCCATGGCTTTCTGAAGCTCGGCAATCCAGTTCTGCATGGTACCGCGATCTTTGAGGCTGGCTTCCCCTTGCAGTGCAATGGCATGTACTGCCTGCTTCAATACCTCAATGGGGTAAACACGTGCCAGGCGATCAATCCGCTTCATGACATTGCGGTACTGATTCACCAGGGCCTCGAGCTGCGAGCCTGCGATGCCCGGTGCATCGGCATTCACATGGAGCCCTGCACCATCCAGTGCCGTCGTGGTCAGGTAGTCCACCATGGCCTGCTCGTCTTTCAGGTAGAGCTCCTGCTTGCCACGCTTGATCTTGTACAACGGTGGCTGCGCGATGAAGATATGGCCCCGCTCGATCAGCTCGGGCATCTGGCGGAAGAAGAACGTCAGCAGCAGCGTACGGATATGCGAACCATCCACATCGGCATCCGTCATGATGATGACCGAGTGATAGCGCAGCTTGTCGGGGTTGAACTCTTCGCGGCCGATACCACATCCCAATGCCGTGATCAGCGTGCCTACCTCGGCGGAAGAGAGCATCTTGTCGAAGCGTGCCTTCTCGACGTTTAGAATCTTGCCCTTCAATGGCAGGATGGCCTGGGTACGACGGTCACGACCCTGCTTGGCACTGCCGCCGGCCGAGTCACCCTCCACCAGGTAAAGTTCTGACTGGCTGGGGTCTTTCTCCTGACAATCAGCCAGCTTGCCGGGCAAGCCAGCAATGTCCAGAGCCCCCTTACGACGCGTCATGTCACGCGCTTTACGGGCGGCTTCACGGGCTCGCGCCGCGTCGATCATCTTGTTGACGATCGACTTGGCTTCATTGGGCTTTTCGATCAGGTATTCTGCGAACAGACGCCCCATCTCCTGCTCTACCGCCGTTTTCACTTCGGAAGAAACCAGCTTATCCTTGGTCTGCGAGGAGAATTTAGGGTCCGGTACCTTCACCGAAATGATGGCCGTCAAACCTTCACGAGCGTCATCACCGGAGGTATTGACCTTCGATTTCTTGAGCAGATTTTCGGCTTCGATGTAATGGTTCAATGTCCGTGTGAGCGCTGCCCGAAACCCTGCCAAGTGAGTACCACCATCCCGCTGGGGAATGTTGTTGGTGTAGCAGAAGATGTTTTCTGTAAACGCATCACTCCACTGCATGGCTACTTCGACTTCCACCCCATCTTCCCGCTCCGCATTGAAGTGGAAAACCGGGTTGAGAACGGTCTTGTTCTTGTTGAGATGATCAACAAAGGCTTTCAAGCCGCCCTCGTAATGGAAAAGCTCCTCCTTGCCACTACGCTCATCCATCAGGCGAATTGCAACGCCGGAGTTCAGGAAGGAGAGTTCACGTAGCCGCTTGGCCAAAATATCGTAGTGAAACTCGATATTGGCGAACGTGGCAGGAGACGGACGAAAATGTACACGTGTACCGCTTTTTTCAGTTTTGCCCACGACACCAAGGGGAGCCTGCGGCACGCCGTGGTGATAGATCTGCTCGAATACTTCGCCTTGCCGCCAGATGGTGAGACGCAGCTCTTCTGAAAGCGCGTTAACCACCGAGACACCTACCCCGTGCAGCCCGCCAGACACCTTGTAGGAGTTGTCATCGAACTTGCCGCCTGCGTGCAGCACGGTCATGATGACCTCAGCTGCCGAAACGCCTTCGCCTTCATGCAGTTCAGTCGGAATACCGCGGCCGTTATCACTCACGGTGATCGATTCATCCGGGTGGATGACGACGCGAATTTCACTGCAGTGGCCTGCCAGAGCTTCATCGATGGAGTTATCCACCAGCTCGAAAACCATGTGGTGCAGCCCGGTGCCATCGTCGGTATCACCGATGTACATGCCCGGACGCTTGCGTACTGCGTCCAGTCCTTTGAGCACCTTGATGCTTGATGAATCGTAAGCCTGCTCGCTCATTGACCACTCCGTCGTGAAGTCTGTCTCGTTCCGTGTCGTTTAGCCATCCGTCTCCAATTGACTCCATCCAGCCGGGGAATGTTTCACGTGAAACATTTTTATGTCCGTACTGGCTTGCCAACTATTCCTTAGAGCCGTGGCTTCAACGCTGGTAATAAAAGCCTGACACTGCATTTCTTCCAGTAAATGGCAAAATTGATGGCGGTGCCTGTCATCCAGCTCCGCAGGTAAATCATCAATCAGATAGATACAGTGCCGCTGCGTGGTACTTTCCAGAAGCCGCCCCTGAGCCAGCTTCAGCGCACTGACGACCAATTTCTGCTGGCCTCTGGAAAGCACCTCGACGGCTGGCTGCTTGTTCAATCGAATACGTAAATCTGCTCTCTGAGGGCCCTGCTGGGTAAACCCCATCTGCTGATCCGTCTCTCGGCTATCCCTCAGCACTTCTGCCAGAGAGCGCTGCTTATCCCACCCTCGGGCATAGCGCAGCGTCAGGCCAGGTAGCGGCAGCAATTTATGCAGCGTTTCTTCGAACATGGGCAAGAACTGGCTAAACCACTCAAGGCGAAGCCGATCCATCTCTTCGCCCCACTGTGCAAGCTCTTGCTCCCAAACAACCAGCTCACTGGCCACCATTCTACCACGCCTGAGAAGGGCATTCCGATGTTTCACTGCTCGGCGCGTTCTTCGCCAGGCATCCAGGAAATGATGTTTCACGTGAAACACACCCCAGTCGAGAAACTCTCTACGCCCGGCAGGAGAGCCCTCCAGCAATCTGAAGGCATCGGGATTGATGAGCTGCAGGGGCATCGCCTCCACGAGCTCGGCCAAGCGCA
The DNA here is from genome assembly GCF_007655045.1 of Halomonas sp. C22. Taxonomy (NCBI): domain Bacteria; kingdom Pseudomonadati; phylum Pseudomonadota; class Gammaproteobacteria; order Oceanospirillales; family Halomonadaceae; genus Halomonas; species Halomonas sp. C22. Next base: position 52,384 of record NZ_VBVC01000008.1, read on the forward strand.
CCCCCTTCTCCCCCCTCAAACGCAGCTCCAGCTCGCGCTGAGTGCGTAACCGCCTGACCCCCAGGGTAACCTCAGGGTCACCCGCCAAACGGCCATACAGAGTCATATATGGGGCTTCCGTCTGTATGGCATGCTTGAGCTGACGGGTTCGAAAGGAGCGCCCCATACCCAGCACATGAATACCTTCCAGAACGCTGGTCTTGCCACTGCCATTATCGCCGTGCAGCACATTGATGCGCGGCGATGGCTGCAAGGTGGTGGGGGCCAGGTTACGCAGGCCGTGGAAAGTAAGCTCATTGATGCTCATGCGTCGATGTCACTCTTCAAGACCATTGATTGCCGTCCAGCACACGTGAAAACGGCGCTTCTGAAGCCAGAAGCGCCGTCATAGATAACGTCCTGCTGCCGTTTATAGACGCATGGGCATGACGACGTACAGCGCATCACCGCCACCTGGCTCTTCCAACAGCGCACTGCTGTTGGGGTCGGCCAACGTCATCTGAACGCGGTCTTCATCCAACACGGAAAGCACGTCTACCAGATAGCCAACGTTGAAGCCGACTTCCATGGCACTGCCATTGTATTCGACAGCGACGTTCTCCTCGGCCTCTTCCTGTTCCGGGTTATTGGCCATGACCTTGAGGTTGCCCTCTTCCAGATAGAGACGTACGCCACGGTACTTCTCGTTGGAGAGAATGGCGGTCCGCGACAGCACCTGACGCAACTCCGCGCGCTCGGCAATCAGCACCTTGTCGCCATTGCGCGGCACGACACGCTCGTAGTCCGGGAATTTGCCGTCAATCAGCTTGGACGTGAACGTAAAGTCGCCCGTGTGAGCACGCACATGGGTCGCACCCAGCGTCAGGCTTACGGGCTCGTCACTGTCGTCAAGCAAGCGAGACAGCTCCAGAATACCCTTGCGCGGCACGATCAGTTTCTGCGCCTGGCTGACGGCCACTTCTACCGGACGTGAGCACATGGCCAGCCGATGCCCATCGGTGGCCACCGTGCGCAGCAGATTGCTCTGAATCTCCAGCAGCATGCCATTCAGGTAGTAGCGCACGTCCTGCTGGGCCATGGCGAAGGATGTCGACTCGATCAAGTGCTTCAATGTACCGCGCGGTACGCTCAGTTCCTGGCTACCATCCGCATCTTCGATGTTGGGAAACTCGGCAACCGGAAGTGTAGAAAGTGTAAAGCGCGAACGACCACTACGTAATACAGCGCGCCCGTCCTCCACAGCCAGTTGAATATCCGACTGATCCGGCAATGACTTGCAGATATCCATCAGCTTGCGCGCAGGTACCGTTGCTGCGCCTGGCTGGTCCACCTGGCTGGCCACCGTGCGCCCCACCAATTCGACTTCCAGGTCGGTACCGGTCAGCGCTACCTGATCACCTTCGACCTGGATCAAGACGTTCGACAACACAGGTAGCGTTTGGCGCCGTTCTACGACCCCCGCCACCAGAGTCAGCGGGCGAAGCAGCGCCTCTCGGGAAATGGTAAATTTCATCGAAACTCCGGTTTTCTATCCTGAAAGGCCCACCGCAGCAGGCCGACATAATGGGTTAACTGGTCAGCAGGCGCAGGAGGTTCTTGTAGTCCTCGCGAATATCTGCGCTCTCTTCCTGCAACGCCTTCACTTTACGACAAGCGTGCAATACCGTCGTATGGTCTCGCCCACCAAAGGCATCACCAATTTCCGGCAGGCTGTGATTGGTCAACTCCTTGGCCAGCGCCATGGCCACCTGCCGAGGGCGCGCCACCGAACGAGAGCGTCGCTTGGAGAGCAGGTCCGCCACCTTGATCTTGTAATACTCAGCCACCGTGCGCTGAATATTATCCACCCCCACCTGCTTGTCTTGAAGGGCCAACAGGTCTTTCAAAGACTCACGGATGAAGTCCTGGGTGATCGGCTTGCCCATGAAGTGGGAGTCGGCAATGACCTTTTTGAGCGCACCTTCCAGCTCCCGCACGTTGGAACGTATTTTCTGAGCGATGAAGAAGGCTGCATCATGCGGTAACTCGACCTTGGCCTGGTCGGCTTTCTTCATCAGGATCGCGACCCGCGTCTCCAGCTCAGGCGGCTCGATGGCTACCGTCAAGCCCCAACCGAACCGCGACTTCAAACGTTCTTCGACGCCACTGATCTCTTTGGGGTAGCGATCCGAGGTCAGGATCATCTGCTGGCCACCTTCCAACAGGGCGTTGAAGGTATGGAAAAACTCCTCCTGGGAGCGCTCCTTGCCAGCAAAGAATTGAATATCATCGATCAACAAGGCGTCGACACTGCGATAAAAACGCTTGAAGTCATTGATGGCGTTGAGCTGAAGCGCCTTCACCATATCCGCCACGAAGCGCTCGGAGTGCAGATACACCACTCGGGCATTTTCCCGCCTACCTGCCAGGGCATTGCCCACGGCATGCATCAAGTGGGTTTTACCCAGGCCTACCCCGCCGTAGAGGAACAGCGGGTTATAGGCCCCACCCGGATTTTCGGATACCTGCCGAGAGGCCGCACGCGCCAACTGGTTCGATTTACCTTCCACGAAGGTATCAAAGGTGAAGTTGGGATTCAGGCCGCTGCTGTGCTTCAGGCTACCTTCTACCTGTACCTGGCGCTCGTTGCCGCGTCGGCCGGCGCCCGACTCTTCGCGCAACTGCTCGATTTCACGCTCATCGCCCACTTCACCGCGGGGCGGAGTATGGACGGCGGGAGCAGGCGCCTGAGCAGGCGATGCGGAGACGGGATTACCCAGCTCTCTAGGCTGTGGCGCAGGTGCCGAGGTGCGACGACTACCCACGGTCAAGCTGACCTTGGGAGGTTTGGAAGGAGCAAGCTCGCGCATCAGTTCACTGATTCGCTTCGCATATTTATCGCTCACCCAATCGCGCACAAAGCGGTTCGGCGCCAACAAGCGAAGCTCGTTGGACTCTCCTTCTTCTGCCTGCAGTGGACGTATCCAGGTATTGAACTGTTGCGAATTCAGTTCGTCCTGCAGGTAGTCCAGGCACTGTTGCCAAAGCGCGAGTGACACTCATCTCACCATCGGTTGAAAACGGCCGACCATTGTAGCGCCCAACGAAACGGTTATCCACACGCACTCGGGGCTCTTTTCCGCCTGTGGACAAATGACCATGAGAGCTTAGGAAAAACAGCGGACGGCATGGGTACAAAACCGCAAATTGCCGAGTTGTGCTGCGTTAATCACACATAAATCACAGCTTTTACGCTACTTCACAGCCAGTTACCCACAGATTTTTTATCATTTTAAGGTTTTGATAAAGATAGGGATAAATGAGTTATCCACAATTAGTATCCCCACTATTAATAACAACAGGTTTAAGTAAACCCATTAGTAATAGTAGTGTCATCGACGTTCGTCAGACTGACAGGGCATCGTGGGCCGCCATTGCCCTTTTCACGCTTTTCATGCAAGGAAAAATTGCACCGAGGCCAGGAAGTCTCTACAATTTCCGGTCTTGAATTGAAACTCCCCGGCTGGTTCCTCACTGGACCGGGTCATCTGGAATTCAATTTCCGTCCTAAACCACGTGGGAATAACGAGTTATGAAACGCACTTTTCAACCCAGCGTTCTCAAGCGCAAGCGCGCGCATGGCTTCCGTGCTCGTATGGCAACCAAGAACGGCCGTGCCGTCATCGCACGCCGCCGTGCCAAAGGCCGCAAGCGTCTGAGCGCCTGATCTCGGATTGCGTGTGTCGCCTCAAGGCTTTCCCCGGTGCTTGCGATTGCTGAACGCTGGGGATTTCAGTCACGTGTTCGAACAAGCCGACTTGAAAGTCCATGGCAAGGGCATGATGGCGCTAGCGCGCTTGAATACTCTGGGGCACCCCCGCATTGGCCTGATAGTCAGCAAGAAAAATGTGAAGCTTGCTGTGGAACGTAACCGCTTCAAGCGCCTGGTTAGAGAATCCGTTCGCCTTCGTCAGGATCGCTTGCCCGCTGTGGATATCGTGATCATGGCCAAGCGAGGCGTTCAGGAGATCGACAACGAGACGCTGACTCGCCAATTGCATGGCATGTGGAAACGACTCCAGCGCGAGGTTCCGGCGGTATCGACATCTCCGCCATCACATGGCCTGACACGTGACACTTGACGACACACCTCGCCGCTCGACCTCGGCCTGCCGCTTGGCAGGCTTTCGTGTGTCATGGGCCGAGCAAATGACACTGCGCCATTAGCATGTTCACCACCCATCGGGCAGAACCCTCATGGACGTAAAACGACTTTTATTACTGATTCCACTGGCAGTGCTTGCCTACCTACTGGTTGTACAGTGGAATCAGGATTACGGGCAGACCAGCTACGACTCCACTCCCGAAATGACCCAGACAAGCAATGGGGCACCTGCGAGTGAAGGCGGCAGCGACGATTTTTCCGTTCCCAGTACTTCCGCACCTCAGGCCGCCATCGATGAAGGCATGAGCGACTCGCCAAGTTCGACCGCCAGTCGTGACTTCATCGCAGTCACTACCGATGTGCTGGACGTACGCATCGACCCCTTTGGTGGGGATATCGTGTATGCCGCTCTGCCACAGCACAAGCTGACGCTGGACTCTGAACGCAACTACGTGTTGCTGTCGGATAACGCCACGCGCAGCTACGTAGCACGCTCTGGCCTGCAGCTGGATGGCCAGGCAAGTCGCATCACGTTTACGCCTGAAAACACCGAATACCGTCTGGGTAACGACGAGCAAGAGCTCACCGTCGACCTGACGGCAGAAGTCAACGGCGTTGACGTGATCAAGCGCCTGACCTTCGAGCGCGGCAGCTATGCGGTCAATGTCAGCTATTACCTGGCCAACAACACTGATGAACCTGTCAGTGCCCGTTTCATTGGCCAACTGGCTCGCGATAACAGCCCGGACCCCTCCAGTGGCGTCGCCATGGGCATGAGCTCTTATCTGGGCGCTGCCTACTCGTCACCCGATACCCGCTACGAAAAAGTCGATTTCGATGATATCCAGCGCGGTCGGTTCGAGAACCGTGAGGCCCAAGGTGGCTGGGTAGCCATCATTCAGCACTATTTCGTCTCTGCCTGGGCACCTGCTCAGAATCAGCAGAACCTGTATTACGCAACCACCGACTCCAGCAACCGCAACGTTGCCGCCTTTGCAGGGCCGGTGACCAGCGTGGCCGCCGAAGGCGAAGCCACTCTGGGGGCTACCCTCTACATGGGGCCCAAGGTCCAGGAGTACCTGGAGCAGGTGGCACCGAATCTGCGTCTGACCGTGGACTACGGCTGGCTGTGGTTCATTGCCAATCCGCTGTTCTGGCTGCTCGACAAGATTCATGACGTAGTCGGCAACTGGGGCTGGTCCATCGTTCTGCTGACCGTGCTGGTCAAGCTCGCGCTATTCCCGCTTTCAGCCAAGGCCTACAAGTCCATGGCTCGGATGCGCAAGCTCGGGCCGGAGATGCAGCGTCTCAAAGAGCTTTATGGCGATGACCGCCAGAAAATGTCTCAAGAGATGATGAAGTTCTACCAGAAAGAGAAGATCAACCCGCTGGGTGGCTGCTTGCCGATCCTCATCCAGATGCCGGTCTTCATCGCGCTGTACTGGATGCTGCTGGAATCCGTTGAACTTCGCCATGCGCCGTTCATGCTGTGGATCCAGGATCTGTCGGTGAAAGATCCGTACTTCATTCTGCCCATCCTGATGGGTGTATCGATGTACGTTCAGCAGCTGCTCAACCCGACGCCTCCGGACCCCATGCAGGCCAAGATCATGAAGATGTTGCCCATTATCTTCACGTTCTTCTTCCTGTGGTTCCCGGCGGGTCTGGTCATCTACTGGGTGGTGAACAACATCATCTCGGTAGCCCAGCAGTACGTGATTACCCGCAATATCGAGAAAGACCCCAATGTGGGCAAAGGGATGCGCACCAAGTAGCCTCTCATCCCGTTCTTCACCAGACCCCCGCTAAAGCGGGGGTCTGGCGTTTCAGGCCTGCCCTTTTCTTCCGCTGCATACACGATACACTTTCTTTTTGGATCTCCAGGACGCGTTATGGCTGAACGACTCTATACCCAAGACACGATTACCGCCCTGGCCACCCCCCCGGGGCGCGGCGGCGTTGGCATCATCCGCGTATCTGGCCCGGAAAGCCGCCATATCGCTCAGGCCATACTGGGGCAATGCCCTCCCCCGCGTCATGCCTATTACGGCCCCTTCAACGGCGCTCAAGGCATTATCGACGAAGGCATTGCGCTACTGTTTGCCGGGCCTAACTCCTTTACCGGGGAGGACGTGCTGGAGCTGCAGGGGCACGGTGGCCCCGTGATCATGGATATGCTGCTGGAGCGCTGCCTCGCCCTGGGCGCCCGCCTGGCTCGGCCTGGCGAGTTCTCCGAACGCGCGTTCTTGAATGACAAGCTGGACCTGGCCCAGGCCGAGGCGATTGCCGACCTGATCGATGCCAGCTCACGCTCGGCTGCCGAAAATGCCCTTCGCTCGCTGCAAGGCGAGTTTTCACAGCGCGTTTCTGGGCTGGTTCAGCAGTTGATCGAGCTGCGTGTCTATGTTGAGGCCGCCATCGACTTCCCCGAAGAAGAGATCGACTTTCTTGCCGATGGCCACGTGGCAACGCATCTTGAGCAGGTGCAGCAGGCACTGGTGCGTGTGCGCCAGGCCGCAGGCCAAGGCGCCTTGCTGCGTGAAGGCATGAGCGTGGTGATTGCAGGGCGCCCCAATGCGGGCAAGTCCAGCCTGCTCAATGCGCTGACCGAGCAGGACACGGCCATCGTCACGGACATTGCGGGCACCACCCGCGACGTGCTGCGTGAATACATCCACCTGGACGGCATGCCACTGCATATTATCGACACCGCTGGCCTGCGCGATACGCCGGACGCGGTAGAAAAAATTGGCGTTGCCCGGGCCTGGGAAGAGATCGAGAAAGCCGATCGCGTACTGCTGCTGGTCGATGCCTCGCTTACCCAGGCAACGGACCCCATGGCCATCTGGCCCGAGTTCGTGGCCCGCCTGCCGGACCAGCAGCGATTGACCCTGGTGCGCAACAAGATCGACAGCAGCGCCGAAGCGCCAGGGCTCGAAGCATCTGAGTTACCCACAGGCACTCCTATCGTCAGGCTCTCGGCCAAAACGGGGGCAGGTGTGGATAACTTGAAATCCCATTTGAAAGAGGTGATGGGCTTTTCCGCCACTACCGAAGGTCGTTTCTCGGCGCGCCGCCGCCATCTGGATGCCCTGGACCGTGCCATGGCCGCACTGGAAGCAGGGCGCGCTCAGCTGGAAGGCTACGGTGCAGGAGAGCTGCTGGCCGAAGATCTGCGCGATGCCCAGCAGGCACTGGGAGAGATTACCGGGGAGTTCAGCGCCGACGACCTGCTTGGAGAGATCTTTGGCAGCTTCTGTATCGGCAAGTAGACTCGACTACTCCTCCACCTTTACTCCGGGACCAACCAGGACGTACGGAAGCGGCTGTGCTCGCCCAGCGTCGGTGTTATCTGTGACATGGCATTGATCAGACGCTCCTCCAGCCCCCAGGGGGGGTTGACGACCAGCATGCCGCTTCCGTACATGCCGCGGGCACCCGCTTCAGGGGCACGTAGCAGCAGTTCGCTTTGCCAGATTTTGCGAATTCCGCTGTCACGCAGGCCTGCCAGCAGCGCTTGATGGTGTTCGGCAGGTAATAACGGATACCAGATCATCACCACGGCATGCCTGGCTTTCTCGAGCACGTAGGCCGTGCTTTCCACCACTTCGTGGTACTCGATCTTGCGCTCGTAGCTGGGATCCATCAACACACACACCCTGGGGGTCGATGCCGGTACCTGATGGCGCAGGCCGACCAACCCATCGCCGAAGATACGCGTCGCCCGCTTGGGCAGCGACTGGCTGGCGAGATGTTCGTGCTCACCGGGATGCAGTTCGAACAGGATCAGCCGATCCTCTGAGCGCAGACGCTGGGCGAGCCACCAGGGAGAACCCGGATAGCAGGCCAGTGTATCAGCGTCTGGCTGGGCACTGGCCACGGACTCGAGCCAGGCGCCTAGCAGCGGATCTGCCAACTGCTGGCGATGCTGCCAGAGCGGTAAAACGCCCTCACGATACTCCAGCAACCGCTGTGTCTCTTCGGTAGCCAGCGGATAGAAGCCTCTGCCCGCATGGGTATCCACATATGTAATTGCTGATTTTTTACGTAACAAATGGTCGATGACGGCATAGAGCGTCAGATGCTTCTGAACATCGGCGAAGTTACCGGCATGGTAGGCGTGTTGGTATGACAGCATGAGGATGCCTATATAAACAGAACGCCCGCTATGTGAGCATAGCGGGCGTTCTAGAGCAATGCAGAGTTTTTACGGCTTATTGGCCATTGCCTGTCGGCGTCAGCGTGATTTCGACACGACGGTTTTGTGCACGCCCCTGTTCGGAGTCATTGCTGGCAACCGGCCGAGTCGCACCGTAACCCAAGGTGTTCAGACGCATGGAGGAAACGCCATTCTGCCCCAGGTAACGACCTACCGATTCGGCACGGCGCTCGGAAAGCCGCTGGTTGTAATCCGCGTTGCCCGTGCTGTCGGTGTGCCCAGCAATGTTGACGCGGGTATCCGTGTACTGGGTCAACACATTGGCCACTTCATTGAGTGCACTGCGTGCGTCGCTGGTCAGGTCAGCAGAGTCGAAACCAAAGGTCACACTGCTGGGCATGTTCAAGACGATGTCGTCGCCGCGACGGTCGATCTCGATACGAGACCCCTGCAGGTTTTCACGCAGCTGCTGCTCCTGGCGGTCCATGTAGGCCCCGACCCCAGCACCGGCGGCGGCGCCAACCGCTGCCCCGATCAACGCTCGGTCACGACGGCTAGTGCTTCCATCACCAGACAAGGCACCCGCTGCGGCACCAATGGCTGCCCCAATGCCCGTACCCACCGCTGTACTGGAGCGTTGTGTTTGACCACCATAAGGGTCGGTGGTGGCACAGCCCGCCACCAGAATAGCCGCCGCCAACGGGGTCAGTAGTCGGAACATACGCATCACTCACTCCTTTTACGATTAGGTTTTGCCTTTGTTATCACTGCTCACTCATCACTGATCAGTGCCAGCAGTTCGTTCAAGAATAATAGACCTTGAGGAGAAGCACGCAGCTTTTCGGGCATTTCCACCAAAAGTCCTTTTTCGTGAGCGATTTGTAAACGGTCAAGTAACAGTTCGACAGGCTGGCCCGTATGCGCTTGCCATGTCTTCAGGCTTGCCCCTTCCGTCAATCGCAGTGCATTCATGGCAAATTCCAGCGGCAGCTCATCGGCTTCGATCGGCTGTTTGCCGGCCACGAAACCACGTGGATCGTCGAGACGCCTCAAATAAGACTGAGGCTGGCGGGTTTTCCAGCGGCGTTCGATCTGCCATTGGCCATTCTCGTCGATACACGTCAACTTGCCGTGGGCACCCGCTCCAATGCCCAGATAGTCGCCGAAGCGCCAATAGTTCAGATTGTGCTGGCTTTGTGAGCCGAGGCGCGCATAGGCCGATATTTCATAACGCTGCAGCCCTGCCCGTTCAAGGCGCACATGCCCTGCTTCCTGAATGTCCCACAGCGCTTCCTCTTCCGGTAACGGAGGAGGATGTGAGAAAAAAGCCGTATTGGGTTCCAGGGTCAATTGGTACCAGGAGAGGTGTTCCGGCGCCAATGCCAAGGCCTGGTCGATGTCTTCCATGGCCTGTTCAGGCGTTTGCTGGGGAAGCCCATGCATCAAGTCGATGTTGATATTATCGAAGCCCGCCGACCTGGCCTGCCCCACGGCCGTCAATGCCTCTTGCCCACTATGGATGCGCCCCAGGGCCTCTAGCTGCGCCGGACGAAAACTCTGTACCCCCAGCGACAGCCGGTTGATACCCGCCTCTCGGTAACCTACGAAACGCTGCTGTTCGGTCGTACCTGGATTGGCTTCCAGAGTGATCTCGATGGTCGGTGCAAACGCCAAACGCTGCTGAATACCCTGAAACAGCCGCTGATAGAAGTCCGGCGAGAGCAGGCTAGGCGTCCCGCCGCCAATGAAGATCGTTTGCAGAGGGCGTTCGGCTGCCAGAGGAAGATCGTGCTCCAGATCAGCCAATAGCGCAGCCAGATACGCCTCTTCAGGAAGCCCCTGGGCGCCTGGCTCGTGAGAGTTGAAATCGCAATAAGGGCACTTGCGAACACACCACGGGGTGTGGATGTAAAGCGACAGGGGCGGCAGTGCCTCAGCCATGCGCCACCTTCAGGATATCCACGAGATCGTGCAGCGCACGCCCGCGGTGGCTCAACCGGTTCTTGGACTCTGACGCCAGCTCAGCCACGCTCATGCCTTGATCCGGTAACCAGAACAGAGGATCGTAACCAAACCCACCATCCCCACGGGGATGCGCCAGAATTTCGCCTTCCCAGCTGCGCTGTACGATGACGGGGACAGGGTCTTCGGCATGACGCAAATAGACCAGCACACACCAGTAGCGGCCACTGCGCTGGCCTTCCGCACAGTCGGCAAGCGCCGCCAGCAGTTTCTGATTGTTGCGTTCGTCACTCTTCGGCTCACCGGCATAACGCGCAGAGTAGATACCTGGTGCTCCTTGCAGTGCATCCACCTCCAGCCCCGAATCGTCTGCCAGGGCAGGTAACCCGCTGACTCGGCTGGCTTCACGAGCTTTTAACAGCGCATTCTCAACGAAGGTCAGTCCGGTTTCTTCCACGTCTTGCACGCCAAACTCTGCCTGTGCTCTTACATCGAGCCCAAGCGGGGCAAGTAACTGATTGAACTCTTTAAGTTTTCCTGCGTTTCCACTGGCCAGGACAAGCGTCGTACCCGTCGACATATCGAAACCTCCAAACAGGGAGCCTCAGTTTACGCTGAACAGAAACACAGCTAAAGCACATGGAATGTTTACCCAGCGTATTTTTATGGTTACCGCCCAATCGTTCGAAGATGACTCATTTATAAAATATAAATCAATAACTTGGCTTTTAGATAAAAAAAGAATAACAATATGAAAATTACTTTACTCATTATTTTGATAACATTTCTTTACGAAAAGTATCTTATAGGCAACACTGTTAGGGTCGCCTGCTGATGTTCTCCTTGAATGAGGCTCCCCCAATGTCCCAGCAAAAGACCCCCGGCTTGGTGTACATCGTCACCGAAAAAAGCCCTCAAGCACAGCTATTTGCTGATTACCTGCATGAGCACACGGGCTGCAGTGTGAGCGTTCACTCACCTGCTGCTCAACTGCCTGCCACAATCACCGATCGACTGTTGATCCTCATCGACAGCGACCATATCGGCGTCGATGCACTGCCAGAATGGCAGGACAAACTGTCGGATTCGCTCGCGAAATCACCGCTGGCAGCCTTCAATGTGCGAGATATGGATCACGCCTTGGAAGCACTCTCCTGCGCTCATTTGAAAGGCGTTTTTTACCGGGACGAAAGCCTGGAAGTGATCTGCAAGGGCATCCTCTCATTGCTGGAGGGGGAGTTGTGGATGTCACGCGACTTGATGGCGCGGCTTATCCTTTTTTACCGCAAGTATCAGAGCAACGCCTTTCGCCCGGCTTGTGGCCTGACCAATCGAGAGATGGAAATCATTTCACTGCTGAGCAATGGGTCGTCCAACCAGCAAATCGCCGACAAGCTGTTCGTCAGTGAGCATACGGTGAAGTCACATCTTTACAATATCTTCAGAAAAATCAACGTACACAATCGTATTCAGGCGCTCAACTGGATCCACCAGAACCTGGGCCCCATCCTCCCCAACATGGAGGCCGCGCGAAGCCTGCAACGGCATCGCTAGGCACAGGGGTAAACGCCATGAACCTTCGCCATTTCTTGATCATGACGGTACTGCTGAGCTCAGGATCAGGGCTTTACAGTCACGCCAATGAACCTGCTGACCCCGCCAGCACCTTGCCCGTCAATGAGCAAGCGGAGATAGATGCCATCAATCAGCTGTCGAGCCCAGATGGCCCGGAAGTTCAAGGCCGAGTGAACAGGGGCAGTGAGCTGACCGGCATCATGGTAGATCGAACGATCACCATGGCCGGAAAAACGTTCTATCGCGCCTTCAGTCAGCGGGCGATGGATAACCTGATCATCGGCAACGCCACCCTGACCATTCAAGAGCGCCCAGATGCTCGCTGGGGAAGCCAGATCTGGGTCATGGAAGGCAACCGCATGTATTTCAGAACACAGCTCTCTCCCCGAATCAACGAAGCGGACCGTGTTGCCGGAGAAGCTGTAAATATCGTGGAAGAAGCGCTGCTTCAACAGCAGCTTACCGCCGCCATCACATCCGATAAAGACCTGGGTAGAGAGGAGTTGAACTGATGAACACTCACCGCAAAGCCTGCGCTTTCGCTACGGCTGTCATGTTGGGAGTCGTTACTCTTGAGAGCGTTGCAGGCGAATTGATCTATCGCCCATTGAACCCTTCGTTTGGAGGAGACCCGTTCATGGGCACCTATCTGCTGGGCAAAGCCCAGTCACAGGATACCAACGTCGATCCCAACGCACGCGGTATCGAGCCGATCTCTTCCACCGAGCGACTCATCCAAAGCCTGGAGAGTCGGCTGATCTCTCAGCTGATCACGGATGTCGGGGCGGGAAACATTGGAGAGGGCTCCTTCGATAGCGGTGAGTTTAGCGTCGTCGTCCGCGATGAAGGGGGGCAGCTGATCGTGAGAGTGGTGGATAAAGTCACTGGCGACGTGACCAACATCAGCGTCGGTGGGCTATTCAACCCTTAGCAGCGTTTCGGCACACACAACACATAACACCATCACTTACAGTGTCGTCAGGGGATCAACATGAAAATCATCGCGTCCATGCTCCTTGTCAGCCTCTTGAGTGGCTGCGCAGGAATGGTGGCCAACTCCGAAAACCTGGAAGGAGCACAGGCCACACTTACCCCCAGAGGAGCCACGTACCAGGACCTGGTATCGCTACCGCCACCCGCAGGCAAGATTTTTGTTTCTGTGTATGACTTTCGTGATCAGACCGGGCAGTACCGTCCCGCACCTGCCAGCACCTTTTCAACGGCGGTGACGCAGGGGGCTGCCGCCATGCTGACCGGCGCTTTGGCTGATTCGGGATGGTTCATACCGCTGGAGCGGGTAGGGTTACAAAACCTGTTGACGGAGCGACGTATCATCCGCGCAGAGTTCGAGCGTTTTGGCCAACCCGATAATTTGCCTTCTCTCAGAGCAGCTTCCGTCATGCTGGAAGGCGGCATCATTGCCTATGAATCCAACATCCGTACGGGGGGTGCCGGGGCTGAATACTTCGGTATTGGTGCGTCGGGGCAGTATCAAGTAGACCAGGTCACCGTGAATTTGCGCGCCGTGGAGATCTCGACGGGTGAAATCCTGGCCAACGTGACCACGACCAAAACCATTTATTCCAAAGAGTTGCGTGCCGGTGTTTACCGTTTCATCGATTTCAGGCGTCTTCTGGAAGCCGAAGCAGGTATCACCACGAACGAGCCCGTTCAGTTGGCCGTCATGTCAGCCATTGAATCTGCGGTCATTCACCTGATCGCACGTGGCGTCGAAAACAATCTATGGAACTTGCCCAACGGCACGACGCTGCAAAATACCGTACTAGCAGACTATCTGAATGCGCCAATACCTGCTTTGTAATCAATGACGGCGTTAGTTCATAAAAAGACGCGGCCCTATCTTTGGATAGGGCCGCGTCTTTTTATGCCATCACAGCATTAGGAAACTCATACTTTTTTGGTAGTAAATTATGAGAAAAACCCTCTCGTAACTATTCAAACTGCTTATGGCGTCAACCCAATAATCGATCAAACTCAACACATGAAATACAAAACGATACAAAAAGTTTCAGAGGGATGAAAAATGAAACCTTCCGCAGCATCTCACACCAGTAACAAGACGCGACTCCTGAAGATCGCCGCTTCAAGCCTGGTGGCAGCGATGGTATCGATTTCAGCCTCGGCCAACGCCGCTGACCAACGTATCGAACAGTATTTCAATTCGGTAGACACTGCCAGGCAAGGCAACTACAGCATCATCGAGCAAGTCGGCAATAACAATCAGGCAATGGTTTCACAGTCTTACTCAGCGAGTTACCAGAGAGGCAACTTTTCTCGAATCACTCAGCTGGGCAGCAGAAACATTGCCGTCATGGAGCAACGTGGGGGAAATAACTTCGGGGTGGTATTCCAACAAGGCAACCATCACAAAGCACATCTCACCCAAGCTGGAAACCAACAATCGCTTGAAGCCTATATCAATCAAGTGGGTCATCAAAGCGATATCCAAGTTTCACAATCGGGGAGTGGCTACCGCAGCATCGGCGTAGAGCAACAAGCCTACTCCAGCACCCTGCGCCCAGTCACCGTCGAAACTTACTGAGTTGCTGCCGCTATCTCAGTAACCAACGAAGCAAGCCATCATAAAGGGGATGTAACCATGAAAACTCAAATCACTACTATCGCTGCTGCCATCGCACTGACCATGAGCGCTGCCGCCATGGCACAAACGGCTCCCAGCTGGCAGTTCAACGGCTCCCGCGCAGCGGTCGATAGCATGGCTGGTTCACTGTATGCCGGCAGTGCCGTAGGCAGCGACTCCCAGATCGAGCAAAACGGTGACTTGAACCGTACCTCGGTCACCCAGTGGGGCACCCAGGATTCTCGCATCAAGCAGGAAGGTAGCTTCAACCGTGCTAACGTCACTCAAGACGAAATCGTCGGCACTGCCAGCACCGCGCCTGGTAACAACTACTCCACGATTACCCAGTCCGGCCAGTTGAACACTGCCTACGTTACCCAGGAAGGCGTCACCAACGACTCCATCGTCGTACAGAGTGGCAAAGGCAACCTGGCCAACGTGGACCAGCAAGGTCAGCTCAACGACTCTTGGGTACAGCAGGAAGGTTGGGCTAACGAGTCCAACGTGGTGCAAGATGGCGATTTTAACGATAGCTACGTGAAAGCATCCGGCAACTTCAACCGCACTTACACTACCCAAACCGGTGATGAGCTGGACAGCGATATCATCCTCAATGGCAGCTTCAACTACGCAGCCGTCACTCAAACCGGCTACGGTCATGACTCTTTCATCAGCACCAATGGAAGTCTTAACACCCACTTCGTCAACCAAAGTGGTGCCTTTAACGGAGCAGGCCAGCACTTCTCGCAAATCGTGACCAACGGCAATGGCAACTACAACGTGGTCAGCCAAGGCCACTAAGCAATACCGAATGCTCGCTACCGCCCCTTCGGGGGCGGTTTTTTTATGCCTTAACGCACCATCAGCGTCAGCGTGCCACCTTTGCCCTGAGTCGAAGAGCGGGAACGGTTGCTGCCCTTGACGATATCGACTTCCAGCCGCTCGTCATCGCTCAACAGCTTGACGGTGCCTTCCAACGTATCGCCTTCGAAGGTGAATTCTGCTGGAACCGTACCACGGGTTTCCGGATGCTCGACGGTTTCGCCGTCATGGGTAATGCGCCACTCGGCGGAGAACTCTGCGCCAGGGGAGCCGCTCATGGTGATGTGGATCTGGGTCATATCCTGCTCCTGTGCGGCCAACCCTGCCAAGGGCGAGCCAAGGGTGAGAACGGCGGTGAATAGCGCGCCGTAAAAGCGTGAAGCGTGATAAACCGGCCGTCGTATCATGGTGAGCTACCTCGGTAACCACAAGGGCCGCTCATGTTGAGCGGCCCTTGTAGTGTAGCAGTCGACATACCCTCCGTTACTGAATATTACATGACGGCAAAGGCTTTTTCGGCGGCATCCAGCGTGAGCTGGATATCTTCTGGGGTATGGGCGCTGGACATGAAGCCCGCTTCGTAGGCAGACGGTGCAAGATAGACGCCATGGTCTAGCATCGCACCAAAGAAGCGGCGGAAAGCATCCGGGTTGCACGCCGTGGCCTGAGCGAAATTATCGACCCGAGATTGCGAGGTGAAGAAAACGCCGAACATTCCCCCCGCCGACTGGGTCAACATGGGTACCCGCGCGGCGTTGGCACGCTCCTGCAGGCCGTTGCACAGGGTTTGCACACGCTGGGTAAGAGCATCATGGAAACCCGGCACCTGCAGCTTGGTCAGCAGCGCGACGCCTGCGGCCATGGCCAGCGGGTTACCCGACAAGGTGCCTGCCTGATACACCGGGCCAAGCGGCGAGATGTTCTGCATGATGTCACGCTTGCCGCCGAACGCCCCGACCGGCATGCCCCCGCCCACAATCTTGCCCAGGCAGGTGAGGTCAGGCGTGATGCCGTAATAGGCCTGGGCCCCGCCCAGGGCCACACGGAAGCCAGTCATCACCTCGTCGAAAATCAGCAGGCTACCGTACTGGTCGCACACACGGCGCAGGGTTTCCAGGAAACCAGGCTGGGGTGGGATACAGTTCATGTTGCCCGCCACGGGCTCGACGATGATGCAGGCAATCTGCTCGCCGATCTCGGCAAAGCACGCTTCTACACCTTCCGGGTCATTATAAGAGAGCGTGATGGTGTGCTCGGCAAGCGCAGCAGGCACACCGGGCGAGCTGGGCTCACCGTGGGTCAGCGCGCCAGAGCCCGCCTTGACCAGCAACGAATCAGAGTGGCCATGGTAGTTGCCTTCGAACTTGACGATCTTGTCTCTTCCCGTGGTGCCCCGCGCCAGCCGGATGGCCGACATGGTCGCCTCGGTACCGGAACTGGTCATGCGGACCATCTCCATGGACGGAATCATCTCACAGATCAGGTCCGCCATGGTGGTCTCTACTGCCGTAGGCGTGCCAAAGGAGAGCCCACTATCCAGTCGCGCTCGCACGGCGGCGAGCACGTCCTGGTCGGCATGACCGGTAATCATCGGCCCCCAGGAACCGATATAGTCGATGTAACGATTGCCCTCGACGTCGAACAGGTAGGCCCCCTGGGCGCGCTCCATGAACACCGGGGGACGATGCAAGCCTTTGAAGGCGCGCACCGGCGAGTTCACGCCACCGGGAATATGGCGACTGGCCAGATCAAATAATTCTGCAGATGTGGTCATGGCATCCTCTATAGCAATAGCTGACGGACAATAAAAATCAAAAGCGTGCAGGGCGTGATAAACGTTGAGGCAAACACTGCCCGCTGGGCGGCTGATAGCCGTGTGACAAACTCTCCCAGGTAAAGTGCTGTGCCTGTTCGCAAGCCGTAGGTAAGCGCTCACCTACCGCCAAACGAGCGGCCAGGGCGGAAGCCAGCGTACATCCGGACCCGTGAAATACTTCCGGCAGCCTGGGCCACTGCCACTGGCGAGTGGTATCGGGCGAATGCAGTGTGTTGACCACCTGCTGCCCGCTGCCGGGCAGAGGCTCATCCGTGGCGGTGACCAGTACCGCCTGGCACCCGCGCGATAACAACGAAACAGCGCGGGCCGTATCATCGAACGGTGCGTCGATCTCAGGCGTGAGCGCGATCAGTTCATGACGGTTGGGCGTCAGGATATCCACAAGGGGAAGCAGACGGTCACTATAAAGCTTCTGCAAACGGGGTGTGGATAACTCAGTGCCGCCGCCCGCTTTCAAGACGGGGTCTGCCACCACCGGTACACCCGGAAAACGCCGCACGATCTGCTCGGCCGCACGCAAGGTTGCTTCGTCCGCCAGCAAGCCTAGCTTGATGGCGGCAATCTGCATGTCGACCAGCGCTTCTGCCATTTGCCGCATGGCAGCTGCATCGGCTGGCAATACCGTGGTGACATTATGGCAGTTCTGCACGGTCAGGGCGGTGGGAATGGTCACTGCCCAGCCACCACACGCGGCGATGGCTTCGCTATCGGCAACCAGTCCAGCGCCGCCGGTAGGATCATGGCCTGCCAATACCAGTACAACGGGAGGAAGTGGTTGGCGCATCAAAAGGGTTTCACTACCGCCAGAAGAATGATGGCGATCAGGGCCACGACAGGGGCCTCATTGAACCAGCGGAAGAACACGTGGCTCTTGGTGCAGCGATCCTGGGCCAACTGCTTCAAATAGATCAGACATACGTGGTGATAGGCCACCAGCAATACTACCAGCGTCAGCTTCACGTGCATCCAGCCCTGAGTGAACCAGGCAGGTACCAGGTAAAGCAGCCAGCCGCCAAACAGCAGCACGACGATCATGGAGGGCGTCATGATGCCGCGATAAAGCTTGCGCTCCATGGTCTTGAAGTAGTCGATGGCCTGGACATCCCCCTTGTCGCGCGCCATCGCGTGGTACACGTATAGCCGTGGCAGATAGAACAGTGCAGCAAACCAGGTCACAACGGCCATCAGGTGAATGGCCTTTATCCACTCGTACATGGTCTCTCCTTAATAGGTGCGCTCATTGCGAAACAGTGGGGTCACGGGGGTCAGAATGACGTGTATCGGTATAGTGGTAATAGCGCTCGATGGCGCCGCGAGTAATGATACCTGAAATTCGCTGCTGCTTTGGTCGGTAGCCATGAATCACGTAGAGCGCATCCAGCGTATTGTCCTGCAGCTTGAGGAAGGCTTCCGACAGGGTGGACTGCAAACCGATGGGGGCCATTTCCAGCCGCTGCCCGGGAATTTCCAGCAGGTCGATCAACTCCTCCTCTTGCGCGGCTCCCTCTTTCAAGGCTTCGTCATGCTCCAGCAACCAGCGGGCCAGCTCTGCCGCTTTCAAGCCCAATACCGGCTTGTCGTCGCTGGATCGTTCGATCACCAGCCAGGTAGGGTTGGTCTCCAGCCGCTGGCGGGCCTGCTCGAGGGTGATCATGCGCTCGGTACGCACCAGAGAGCGCTCCATGACCGCAGGCACCGACACTCTGGAAAGCGCCTGCATCAACGGCTGCTGCAAGGGGTGCATGCCATACCGCACCGAACTGACGAAAAACCCTTCACAGCCCGTCAACTGTCGCGAGGTCAGGCAAGCCACCACCACCGCCAGCATGCCAGGCAACATCATGTGGGGAGTGTGGGTCAACTCCAGCAGTGCCATCAAGGCCGCCAGCGGAGCCTGCAGCACGGCGCCCATCATGGCGGCCATCCCCAGCATGGCATAAATCCCGGGATCTGCCGCCTTGTCGGGCCATAGCCAGCCACCCAGCATGCCTGCCAGTGCGCCGGTGGCTGCACCCGACACCAGCACGGGGCCGATGATACCGATCGGCACCCCGCCCGCCACGGTCAGGGCCGTGATCAGCAGTTTGCCGATCATCAGCGCCAGCAATACGCTAACGGTCAGTTGGTTATTCAGCGCCGCGGCCAGGCTATCGTAGCCAATGCCCTGTATTTCAGGAAACCACCACGCCAGTGCTCCCGTGGCCACTCCAACGCTGCCCAGCCTCAGCCATAACGGCAGCCCTTCCAGGAAGGCATGGCGTGCCAGATGAATGAATACGCCAGCCATCAGGCCAATCACCAGCCCCGTCACCACTATCCAGGGCAAGTTCATCAGCGAGCCAAGCGCTACTTCAGGGATGCGGAAGGCTGGCTCGTTGCCGTACGCCAGCTGAGCCACCAGCGCACCCATGGTGGAAGCCAGGATCACCGGCATGAAGCTCATCAGGGTGTACTCCATCATGACCACTTCCATGGCAAAGATGACCCCCGCGATGGGCGTATTGAAAGAGGCAGAAATACCCGCCGCCGTTCCACAGGCCACCAGCACACGCAGGCTGTTGTGCGGCAGCCGCAGCCGCATCCCCAGGCCACTGGAAGCCGCCGCCCCCAGATGAATCGCCGGTCCTTCACGGCCAGCAGAGAGACCGCCCAACACCGATACCACCCCGACCCACCACTGGTTGAGCCAGTTACGCAGTGGAAAACGCCCCTGATGGTAGGTCAGGCGCTCGATGACATGGCCGACGCCCAGCTTGCGTGCGGTGGCCTTCTGACGATACAGCAGCACACCGATGACGCTCACGGCCAGCAGGGGCAGCAGCACTCTGACCCACGGGGGCAGCGCTTCGAAGCCTTCCGGGTTACCGTCCGGCATGTACAGCGCGGCTCCCGCCTCCAGCAGCAGCCTGAATGCCACCATGACGGCCCCGGTCATGACACCGGACACCAGGCCCAGCACACACAGTTGCGGCAAGGCATCCACATTGGCCAGCTGGCGACGAAAACCCTCTAAGGTGAAATCTGACCGCGAAAAACCTGCCACAACGCTCGTCCTTGGTTGGGTAGAGTGGGTCTACGACACGCAGTGCTCTTATGCGCCTGCTCTCTTGTGTATCATAGCTGGAGACACATCAACAGCCTCGCAAAACTTGCTAGGCTGCTAATTACCGCTGCCAGGACTGTGCAGAAGGCGCAAGGAGTGATCTGTGATAAACGTTGGCATTGTAGGCGGCACTGGCTACACCGGTGTTGAACTTCTGAGGCTGCTGGCCCAGCACCCCGAGGTAAATGTTCAAGCGATAACGTCGCGCTCGGAAGCAGGCGTCAAGGTCTGCGACATGTACCCCAACCTGCGAGGCCACTACGATACCCTGACCTTCAGTGAGCCCGATGCCAAGGCCCTGGGGGCCATGGACGCCGTCTTTTTTGCCACCCCTCATGGCGTGGCCCATGCGCTGGCAGGCGAGCTATTGGCCAACGGAACCCGCATCATCGACCTGTCGGCCGACTTTCGCCTGCGCGATGCCGACGAGTGGAGCCGCTGGTACGACCAGCCCCACGGCGCCCCTGAACTGTTGAAAGAGGCGGTCTACGGCCTGCCGGAAATGCATCGTGAAAAGATCAAGACCGCGCGTCTGATCGCGGTACCCGGCTGCTACCCCACCGCCGTTCAGCTGGGTTACCTGCCGCTGCTGGAAGCGGGCCTGATCGACCCGAATCAGCTGATTGCCGACTGCAAGTCCGGGGTCACCGGCGCTGGGCGGGGTGCCAAGGTCGCCTCGCTGCTGGCCGAAGCCAGCGAGTCCATGAAAGCCTACGGTGCAGGCGGCCATCGCCATCTGCCGGAAATTCGTCAGGGCCTGGGCGACATGCAGCCAGACACCGTGGGATTGACCTTCGTCCCCCACCTGACTCCCATGATCCGCGGTATCCACGCCACGCTCTACAGCACCCTCAGCACCGAGCCAGGCGACTTGCAGGCACTGTTCGAAAAACGCTTTGCCGATGAGCCGTTCGTGGACGTCATGCCCGCCGGCAGCCACCCGGAAACCCGCAGCGTAAAAGGCAACAATACCTGCCGCATCGCCGTGCATCGTCCGGGCAACGGCAATACGGTGGTGGTACTTTCCGTCATCGACAACCTGGTCAAGGGTGCCTCCGGCCAGGCCATCCAGAACCTGAACTTGATGTTTGGCTTCGATGAGCAGATGGGCCTCAAAGCCCCCGCTCTGATGCCTTGAGCCGCAGTAATTCCCGGCAATAGTTGACCATTTTGCTGGGAATTACCCATAATCCCCCCATGCCGTCTATTCGTTCCTAAAGCTCGCGGGAGGTACCCATGAGCGGTGCAGAAGCTTTTGTTCCAACCCCTTTAATGCTGTCCGACAGTGCACGCCAGCGCATCAAGGCACTCATGGCCGAAGAGCACAATCCAGCCCTCAAGCTGCGTGTCTATGTCACCGGTGGTGGCTGTTCCGGCTTTCAGTATGGTTTTGACTTTGCCGACAACGTGGCAGAGGACGACACCCTGATCGAATTCGGAGATGCCACGCTGGTGGTAGACCCCCTCTCCTACCAATACCTGGTCGGCTCTACCGTGGACTACGAAGAGGGCCTGGCAGGGGCGCGTTTTCGCGTGCAAAACCCCAATGCCACCACCACCTGCGGCTGTGGTGCCTCGTTCATGGTATGACCAGCGTTGGTCGCAACGACTTCCCCATGACTTGACGCCTTGGCGGTTTCTCGCCAAGGTAAAAAGGTCAATAACGGTTCATCGACCGGTTTATAAGAAGAAACACGCTATAAACGGTGACGGAAACCACATAAAACTCGGGGAAACTAATGAAACACTTTTTTACCACCTCCGCTATCGCCACTGCCGTTGCACTGGGCTTGGGCAGTACCACTGCGTTTGCTGACACACCCACGGTCAATGTGGTGACTGACCCAAGCTTTGTGCCCTTCGAGATGCTCGACCCCGAAACCGGTGAAATGATCGGCTTCGACATGGACATCATCAACGAAATCGCCGAACGGGCTGGCTTCGAAGTCAATCTCACCACCATGGAGTTCGCGGGCATCATTCCGGCCGTCCAGACCGGCAGCCAGGAAATTGCCATTGCCGGTGTGACCATCACCGAAGAGCGTGCGCAGATCGTCGACTTCTCTGACCCCTACTACGACTCGGGCCTGCAGATCATCGTGCGTGCCGACAACGATGACGTAGAGTCCATCGAAGACCTGGCCGGGCTCTCCATCGCCACGCGCATCGGCTCCACCAGCTACGACTTCCTGCAAGAACAGCTGGGCGACGACGCCGATATCACTCCCTATCCAGGCAATAGCGACATGTACATGGCCCTGCTGGGGCGTAACGTCGATGCGGCGTTCTACGATGCCCCCAACGTTGCCTACTTCTCGCAAACACGCGGTGAAGGTCGCACCAAGGTCGTCGGCCCCCTGTACGAAGGCCAGCAGTACGGCATCGTTTTCCACAAGGGTAGCCAGTGGGTAGAACCCGCCAATGAAGCACTCGCGGCCATGCGTGAAGACGGCACCTACGACGAGATTTACCAGAAATGGTTTGGTGAGTCCTCCGACGAAGAGTAAGCACTGTCTGAGGTAAGTGCATTATCTCGCGTTTACAGGGCCGGGCGGCCTAGCCCCCGGCCCTGAATCATTGTGTGGTGCTGTTCTGGAGACGTCACGTGGAAGTCACTTTTCAATTCGACTGGGCGGCCGCTTTCCGCTCGATTCCCTACTTGTTACCCGGTATTCCGTGGACACTGCTGATCTCGTTCGGCGGCCTGGCCATTGGCTTTTTCATCGGCATCTTCTTTGGCCTGCTGCGCATCAGCCGCACGCGCTGGCTACGCTGGCCAGCCATCCTGTATGTCGAAGTCTTTCGCGGTACGCCCATCCTGGTGCAGGTGCTGTTCATTTTCTACGGCCTGCCCCAACTGCTGGGTGGCCCCATCAATGCGCTGGTGGCCGGCATTGCCGCCATTGCCGTCAATTCAGGGGCCTATATCTCCGAAATCGTACGTGGAGGCGTGCAGTCGATCGAACGCGGGCAACGCGAAGCATCGCTGTCGCTGGGGCTCTCCCGAGCGCAGTCGTTTCGTTACGTCATCTGGCCTCAAGCCTTCCGCCGCATGATCCCCCCGCTGGGCAACCAGGGCATCATCAGCATCAAGGACACCTCGCTGTTTTCCGTCATTGGCGTGGGTGAGCTGGTGCGCCAAGGGCAGATCTACATTGCCACCACCTTTACGGCGCTGGAAGTCTATTTCATGGTCGCCCTGATGTACCTGGCCATTACCTGGACCCTCTCTATCATCCTGCGCCAGTTGGAACGGCGCGGCGTCGTTGGCCAATAAGGAGCGCACAATGACTTCGACCTCATCGCCCATTGTGCAAATGCAGAAGCTCAACAAGCACTTTGGCAGCCTGCATGTGCTCAAGAACATCGACCTGGAAATCGTCCCCGGAGAAGTCGTCGTCGTGATCGGCGCCAGCGGGTCCGGTAAATCCACGCTGATCCGCTGCATCAACGGGCTGGAAGAGTTTCAGTCCGGCAGCCTCGATGTCGATGGCAATACGCTGCTGCCGGATGGCAAAAGCAGCAAGGCCCTGCAAACCATCCGCACCGAAGTCGGCATGGTGTTCCAGCAGTTCAACCTCTTCCCTCATCTGAGCGTCATCGACAACATTACCCTGGCCCCCATGAAAGTGCGTGGCTGGAGCCGTTCGGATGCCGAAGAGACGGCTCAGCGGCTGTTGGAACGCGTCGGCATTGCCGATCAGGCACAGAAGTACCCCAGCCAGCTCTCTGGAGGGCAGCAGCAGCGGGTTGCACTGGCGCGTGCGCTGGCCATGGAACCCCGGCTCATGCTCTTCGACGAGCCCACCTCGGCGCTAGACCCGGAGATGATCGGTGAAGTGCTGGACGCCATGCGTGAGCTGGCCAAGGAAGGCATGACCATGGTTATCGTGACCCATGAAATGGGCTTTGCACGGGAAGTAGCCGACCGCGTCATCTTCATTCACAAAGGGGAAATCACCGAGCAAGGGCCACCGGAACAGCTGTTCGACGCACCTCGGCACGAACGCACCCAGTCCTTCTTGGCGCGCGTATTGAAACACTAGCAGCCCATCAGGGCACCTCAGAGACCGGCCTGTCCTTGCGACAGGCCTTTTTTTTGCCTGTGGATAATATTTTTTCCTCGGCGGTCACTATCTGGCTAACACCCGCGCCATGGGCATCTTTCAACGCATATGATGGTCACCAGATCACTTGTTCACAGGTGCGGTAACAAGCGCGGTAGCCAGCGGTGGATAAGCCGTCGTTAACCTGGCCTGTGGGTAAGTAAGCTTTTCATCCACAGCTCCGTCACCGCTTCTACGCAGGCACTCCGCCGGTTCGCCACTACTTGGTCAACAATACAAAATAATGATTCATATAGAAAAAAACCATTTATCAACAGATTTTGTCCACACCATTAGTAACTACATTTACAGAACTTCTCTTATATATTTTTATTTTGTTATTAATTTATAAAACCACTGATAGCAGGGGTGTGGAAAAACCTGACGGTTACCCACAGGAGGTTTATACTGGCGGGCTTATTCCAACAGCGGTGATCCGCTGACCACATCATCCGTGCCTTGGGCACAAGACGAGGTGTCTCTTGAACTACCCCGACCGCTTTGACGTGATTGTCATCGGCGGTGGCCATGCGGGAACCGAAGCCGCATTGGCCTCTGCTCGCATGGGCTGTCAAACCCTATTGCTGACCCACAACATCGAGACGCTGGGCCAAATGTCCTGCAATCCCGCCATTGGTGGGATCGGCAAGAGCCATCTGGTCAAGGAGATCGATGCGTTGGGTGGTGCCATGGGGCTAGCCACGGATTTGGGCGGCATCCAGTTTCGAGTACTCAACGCACGTAAGGGGCCTGCCGTACGCGCGACCCGCGCCCAGGCAGACAGGATCCGCTACAAGGCCGCCATTCGTGGCATGCTGGAAAACCAGCCGAACCTGACGATTTTTCAGCAGGCGGCTGGCGACCTCATTGTGGATAACGACACCGTACGCGGTGTAGTGACCGAGACAGGCATTCGTTTTCATGCCGAGTCGGTAGTGCTGAGCACGGGCACGTTCCTTGGCGGGGTTATCCACATCGGGTTGGATCAAAGCCGTGGTGGCCGCGCAGGCGACCCGCCTTCCAATGCGCTGGCTGAGCGACTGCGGGCACTGCCTTTTCACGTCGACAGGTTGAAGACCGGTACCCCTCCGCGTATCGATGCCAAATCCGTCGACTTTTCACAGCTGGAAGAGCAGCCAGGCGACACGCCCACGCCGATCATGTCCTACCTGGGGCATCGGGGCATGCATCCTCAGCAGGTGAGCTGCCATATTGCGCACACCAACGAGCGCACCCACGAGATCATCCTGAACAACCTCGATCGTTCCCCCATGTACTCTGGGGTAATCGAAGGCATCGGCCCCCGCTACTGCCCGTCGATCGAAGACAAGGTGCATCGCTTCGCCGACAAATCGAGCCATCAGGTGTTCATCGAACCGGAAGGCCTGGATACCCACGAGCTCTACCCCAACGGGATCTCCACCTCACTGCCCTTCGATGTGCAGCTGCAGGTCGTGCGCTCCATCAAAGGGTTGGAAAACGCCCATATCACGCGCCCGGGTTATGCCATCGAGTATGACTTCTTCGACCCGCGGGATTTGAAGCACTCGCTGGAAACCAAATTTATCCACAACCTGTTTTTTGCCGGACAGATCAACGGCACCACTGGCTACGAAGAAGCGGGTGCTCAAGGGTTGCTGGCGGGGCTCAACGCGGCACGGCGAGCCAAGCAGCTGGAGGCGTGGTACCCACGTCGTGACGAGGCGTATCTAGGCGTTCTGGTGGATGACCTGATCACCATGGGCACCAAGGAACCCTATCGCATGTTCACGTCGCGCGCCGAGTATCGGCTGCTGCTGCGTGAAGACAATGCCGACCTCCGCCTGACCGAGCAGGGCCGCCAGTTGGGGTTGGTCGATGACACCCGCTGGGCGGCTTTCAGCCAGAAACGTGATGCCATCGAGCGTGAAGCCACGCGCTTGTCCAGCGCCTGGGTACATCCCGACAGCCCGGCTGCCGCCAGTATCGCCGAGAAAACCGGCAAGCCGCTGTCGCGGGAGTACTGCCTGAGCGATTTGCTGAAGCGCCCTGAACTGACCTACGCCGATATTGCCGACCTGCCGGGCATGGAAAGCGGCGGCGTGGAGGATGAAGCTGTCGCCGAACAGGTGCAGATTCAGGCCAAGTATCAGGGGTACATCGATCGTCAGCAGGACGAAATCGACAAGCTCAAGCGCCACGAAGCCACTGCGCTCCCCGCTGAGCTGGATTATCACAACGTGGAGGGGCTCTCCCACGAGATTCGCCAGAAGCTCAGCGCCGCGCGGCCGGAAACCCTTGCCCAGGCTGCCCGTATCTCGGGAGTGACGCCTGCTGCCGTTTCGATACTGCTGATTCACCTGAAAAAGCGCCGCCTGATCAGCCATACCGAGGTTGCCAACGGATGAGTTTCTTGCCGCCGCTGATTGAAAGCCTGCCCGGTAGCGTAGCCCCCAGACTGGAGCAAGGGCTGGCCCAACTGGATATCGCCATTACGCCCACCCAGCGTGAGCAGCTGCTGGGGCTGCTGGCGCTATTGCACAAGTGGAACCGGGCTTATAACCTCACCGCCGTACGCGACGTCGATGAAATGGTGTCTCGCCACGTGCTGGACAGCGCGGCGGTGGCGCCCTTCATACGGGGGCCCCGACTTCTGGACGTAGGCGCCGGGCCAGGCTTGCCTGGGCTGGTGCTGGCGATTTTGAAGCCCGAGCTTCAGGTGACGCTGCTGGACAGCAACGGCAAGAAGGTTCGCTTCCAACGGCAGGCCGTCATGGAGCTGGCGCTGAGCAACGTGACGCCCACTCAGGCAAGAGTCGAACAGTTTGCGGGCCAGCACTTCGATCAGGTGATCTCGCGGGCCTTCGCCAGCCTGGTGGACTTCGTGACCTTGAC
This sequence comes from Halomonas sp. C22, assembly GCF_007655045.1. Taxonomy (NCBI): domain Bacteria; kingdom Pseudomonadati; phylum Pseudomonadota; class Gammaproteobacteria; order Oceanospirillales; family Halomonadaceae; genus Halomonas; species Halomonas sp. C22. The sequence goes on from NZ_VBVC01000008.1 coordinate 79,568, forward strand.
GCGCCCGCTACCGACCGCCGACGGCCAGTGGCTGGCCATGAAGGGCCCCGGTGCCGATGACGAGCTGCGCGACCTGCCAGCAGGTGTTGAACTGAAGGCTCGGCACCTGTTGAATGTACCCTTCGAGACGGCCGAGCGGCAGCTGTTGATCCTGACCCCAAAAGGAGTTGAGTAGTGAGCCAGATCATTGCCCTGACCAACCAAAAAGGCGGCGTGGGCAAGACCACTTCAGCCGTCAATCTGGCCGCCAGCCTGGCCGCCCTGGACCGGCGCGTACTGTTGGTCGACCTCGACCCCCAGGGGCATGCCAGCATGGGCAGTGGGATCGACAAGTACGATCTGGAAAAGAGCGTGCTGGACGTGCTGCTGGGGGAAACCTCGGCCAGCGACGCTATCGTGCGCGGTTTGTCGGTTCGTTACGATGTCTTGCCGGGCAATGGCGATTTGACGGCGGCGGAAGTCGAGCTACTGGACGCCGAGCAGCGGCAGAGTCGCCTTTCTCAGGCGTTGGCCAGCGTGGCCGACGAATACGATGTGGTGCTGATCGACTGCCCGCCGTCGCTGAACATGCTCACGGTGAATGCGCTTACTGCAGCCCATGGCGTACTGATCCCGCTGCAGTGTGAATTTTACGCTCTGGAAGGACTCTCGGCGCTGCTGGATACCGTGGAACAGATCAAGCAGAGCGTGAATCCCGAGCTTGCCGTCTCCGGTATCCTGCGCACCATGTACGACAAGCGCACCAGCCTCACGCGGGAAGTGGACAAGCAGCTACGCGACTTTTTCGGCGATGCGCTGCTGAAAACCACCATTCCGCGCAACGTGAAAGTGGCAGAAGCGCCAAGCCATGGCCTGCCCGTGACCCAGTACGCCCGTTTTTCGCGGGGCAGCCAGGCCTACCGCGTGCTGGCCAAAGAGATGATTCGACGGTTGTCACTGTAACGCCTGTCGTTACGGCGGCTGTCGCTGTAAGGTTCGAAGTACGTAACGTTCAACGAGGGAAAGCGAATGACGCGTAAACGCGCGCTAGGACGTGGCCTGGATGCCCTGATTGGTGCGGGCGCCCGTCGTCGTGACAGTTTGGACCTGACCAGTAGCGCCTCACAAGGCACAGAGGCCCTTCTGCCGGAAGGTGCTTCCGCGGAGGCAGCGCAGGACGATGCCCATGCCGAACGCCTGGAGCGGCTGCCGCTGGGGCAACTGACGCGGGGCAAGTACCAGCCTCGCCGCGACATTCAGCCCGAGGCACTGGAGGAGCTTGCCGACTCCATTCGCGCCCAGGGGGTCATGCAGCCGATCGTCGTTCGCCCGATTGGCCCGGATCGCTATGAAATCATTGCCGGTGAACGGCGCTGGCGCGCTGCCCAACTGGCCGAGCTGGATGTCATTCCGGCGGTCATTCGCCATGTCAGCGACGACGTGGCACTGGCGCTGGCACTGATCGAGAACATTCAGCGTGAAAATCTCAATGCCATTGAAGAAGCGCTGGCATTGAAACGTCTGGCTGAAGAGTTCGAGCTTACCCAGCAGCAGGTGGCCGATGCCGTGGGCAAATCCCGCACGCAGGTGGCCAACCTGCTGCGTTTGCTGGCCCTGGACTCGGAAGTACAGACCCTGCTGGAGCGTGGCGATCTGGACATGGGGCATGCCCGTGCCCTGCTGTCGCTGAACAGCGCCCAGCAACGCCAGGTGGCCCATGAAGTGGTCAACCAGGACCTGACGGTGAGAGACACCGAGGCGCTGGTAAAAAAAGTGCACGACACCCAGCAGGCGCCGGCGGCATCGGCCAAAAAAGTGGCCAAGACCGCCGATGTGGCGCGTCTCGAAACGCACCTTGGCGAACTTTTGGGCGCGCCTGTCTCCATCGATCACGGTCAGAAGGGCAAAGGCAAAGTCACCATACGTTATACAAGTCTTGAAGAGCTGGATGGCATTCTTGCGCACATAAAGTAGCAGGCTAATGAAATATGTGGCCTTTTTTTAACCCTTTGGTCGCAAGTAAACGCCAAAACGTACGAAATCCGTGCAACTTCGGTTGAAGGTGTGATAGCGCTTCCCTATAATCCGCCGTGTTTGTCGAAAGCTTGCTTGGACGAACGGGCGTACTCGGTATCCCATTGAGCAGCAGCCCAGCCTGCACGGAGTCGTGGTCAAAGTGAAAAGTGCAGCGCCTGCCCGTCGGCGTCTATTGGATTTTCGGCGGCTGTTTCTTGCTCAACTGGTGGCGTTCTTGCTGGTGACCATGTTGGCAAGCGTCATGGTCGGCATCGAGGCAGCAGTATCTGCCCTGTCGGGGGGGCTGATCAGCCTTCTACCGACCATCTATTTTGTGTGGCGTGGGCAGCGTCAGCGAAATAATCGACAACCACAGCGTAATGTGCTCAGTCTTTATCAGGCTGCAGCGGGCAAGTTTGGTTTGACGGTGGCGTTATTCGCCATAGTGCTGACAACAGCGCCCCCTTCAAACCCAGCTTTTTTCTTTGTCGCCTATGTGGTGGCCCAACTGATGCACTGGCTAGCCCCCTGGCTCGTGCGTGAGCGGTCAACCCTTTAAACTTGAGGAAGCAGTATGGCAGCGGATAATGAAGTATCGGCCATCTATTACATACAGCACCACCTCCAGAACCTGACGTTCGGAAAACATCCGGAAAACGGCTGGTCGCTTGCATCCACTTCTGCTGAAGCGGCAGAGATGGGTTTCTGGGCAATTCATTTGGATACGATGGGTTGGTCCATCGGTATGGGTGCCCTGTTTCTTTGGTTATTCCATAAAGCTGGGAAAATGGCGACTACCGGTGTCCCTGGCGGTCTCCAGAACGCTGTAGAGATGGTTTTCGAGTTCATCGAAAACCTGACACGTTCAACTTTTCACGGCCAAAACAAGCATATAGGGCCTATCGCACTGACGCTGTTCATGTGGATTTTGCTCATGAACAGCTTGAAAATCATACCGGTCGACTATTTCCCTGTACTGTTCAACAAGCTTGGTCTTGAGTACATGAAGATCGTTCCTACAACCGATGTGAATGCCACCCTGGGCATGGCGTTCGGTGTGTTTCTGATGATCATCTACTACAGCGTCAAGGTGAAAGGAGCTGGAGGGTTTGCCAAGGAGCTTTCTCTGACCCCCTTCAACCATTGGTCGTTGATCCCTTTCAATCTGGTTCTTGAAACCGTTGGCTTGATCGTCAAGCCTATCAGCCTTGGGCTGCGTCTTTTCGGAAACATGTTTGCCGGTGAAGTTATCTTTATCCTGATTGCCCTGCTACCTTTCTGGGCAATCTGGCTGCTAGATGTCCCATGGGCCATTTTCCATATACTGGTGGTTTCGCTGCAGGCCTTCATCTTTACGACACTGTCTATCGTCTATCTGAGCGCCGCGCACGAGCATCACTAAATCCGAGCAACGCTTTGCATTAAACCCTAAACCCTTGTAATCAACGCACTATCAGGAGCTTCATCATGGAAATCGTCTACATTGCTGCTGCCATCATCATCAGTGTTAGCGCTCTGGCAACTGGCCTAGGCTTCGCCATGCTGGGTGGTAAACTGCTTGAATCCACCGCTCGTCAGCCCGAGCTGGGTGATCAGCTGCAGACTAAAACCTTCATCATGGCTGGCCTGCTGGACGCCGTTCCCATGATCGGTGTTGGTATCGCGATGTACCTGATCTTCGTTGTTGCCGGTTAATGATGTGTTAGCCGAGCGGAATGACCGCTCGGCTTAGTATCACTCCGGTCGCCACGAACTTGTCAGAGGTACATTCCTGTGAATATCAACATGACGCTTATCGGGCAAACGATCGCCTTCGCGATCTTTGTCTGGTTTTGCATAAAGTATGTGTGGCCTCCGATCAGCAGCGCGCTTCATGAGCGTCAAAAGAAAATTGCTGATGGCTTGGACGCAGCCAGCCGTGCGACGCGTGATCTTGAGCTCGCTCAAGAGCGTGCCGAGCAGACGCTGCGCGAGAGCAAGGAGCAGGCATCTCAAATTCTCGAGCAAGCCAACAAGCGTTCCAATCAAATGATTGAAGAAGCACGTGAACAAGCACGTGCTGAAGGCGAACGTCTTGTCGCTAATGCACGGTCTGAAATTGAGCAAGAAGTTCATCGTGCGAAAGAAGAGCTGCGTGCGCAGGTTTCCCGCCTTGCGATCGTAGGCGCCGAGCGAGTTCTTGAAGCCTCTGTTGATGAGAAAGCGCACCGCGACTTGCTTGATAAGCTTGCCGCTGAACTGTAAGGAGGTGATCTATGGCGGAACAAACGACCGTCGCTCGTCCTTACGCCAAAGCGGCGTTTGAATACGCGCGCGATCATCAGGCACTAGACGTTTGGTCACAAGCGTTGAAAGTAGCAGCAGCGATCGTGAAGGATCGGCAGGTTGCTAGCCTGTTAGGTAGCCCCAAACTGAGCAGCGAACAGAAAGTAGCATTGCTGTCAGATATGTTGTCTGACGACGCGGATGATGCTTTCAAACGCTTTTTAGTAGCTTTAGCGGATCAGCGTCGACTCATGACGCTGGACGCAATTGCTGAACAGTTTGAACACCTTCGTGCAGAGCATGAGCAGCGTATCGACGTCACTGTGGTTTCAGCCTACAAGCTGGATAGCAAGCAGCAGACCAAGCTGGCAAACGCGCTCAAGAAGCGTCTGAATCGCGAAATCTCCATTACTACTCAGGTCGACAAGTCGCTCATTGGCGGTGTCATCCTGCGTGCCGGCGATACCGTCATTGACGGTTCGGTGCGTGGTCGATTGAACCGTCTTTCCGAAGCGCTGACCGCTTGAGTCTGAGGGACATGGCATGCAGCAACTGAATCCTTCCGAGATCAGCGACATCATCAAGCAGCGAATTGAGAAGCTTGACGTCGCATCCGAAGCCCGTAATCAGGGCACCATCGTCAGCGTTTCCGACGGTATCGTGAAAATTCACGGCCTCGAAGACGCGATGTTCGGTGAAATGATCGAATTCCCCAACAGCATCTTCGGCATGGTACTCAACCTGGAGCGTGACTCCGTGGGTGCCGTTGTCCTGGGTGACTACCTGCAGCTTGAAGAAGGCATGACCGCTCAGTGTACCGGTCGTATTCTTGAAGTTCCGGTAGGCCCCGAGCTGGTGGGTCGCGTTGTCGACGCGCTGGGTAACCCCATCGACGGCAAAGGCGAGATCAACGCAAAACTGACCGATGCGGTAGAAAAGGTAGCGCCTGGCGTTATCACCCGTCAGTCCGTTGACGAACCCATCCAGACGGGTCTGAAGTCCATCGACGCCATGGTGCCGATCGGTCGTGGTCAGCGTGAGCTGATCATCGGCGACCGTCAGATCGGTAAATCCGCCATTGCCATCGATGCGATCATCAACCAGAAAGGCAAGGGCGTGACCTGTGTCTACGTGGCCATCGGTCAGAAGCAGTCGACCATTGCCAACGTGGTGCGCAAGCTCGAAGAGCACGGCGCGATGGAGCACACCATCGTGGTGGCGGCTGGCGCTGCCGACCCGGCACCCATGCAGTTCCTGGCGGCCTACTCTGGCTGCACCATGGGCGAGTACTTCCGTGACCGTGGCGAAGACGCGCTGATCGTGTATGACGATCTCTCCAAGCAAGCCGTTGCCTACCGTCAGGTATCGCTGCTGCTGCGCCGTCCGCCGGGCCGTGAAGCTTACCCGGGTGACGTGTTCTATCTCCACTCCCGTCTGCTGGAGCGCGCTGCGCGCGTCAATGTCGACTACGTCGAGAAGTTCACCAACGGCGAAGTGAAAGGCAAGACCGGTTCCTTGACCGCGCTGCCGATCATCGAAACCCAAGGCGGTGACGTATCGGCCTTCGTTCCGACCAACGTCATCTCCATCACCGATGGTCAGATCTTCCTGGAAACCAACCTGTTCAACTCCGGTATTCGTCCGGCGATCAACGCAGGTCTGTCGGTTTCTCGTGTTGGTGGTGCTGCACAGACCAAGATCATCAAGAAGTTGGGTGGTGGTGTGCGTCTGGCGTTGGCTCAGTACCGCGAACTGGCGGCGTTCTCGCAGTTTGCCTCTGACCTGGATGAAGCCACGCGTAAGCAGCTCGAGCACGGTCAGCGTGTTACCGAGCTGATGAAGCAGAAGCAGTACTCGCCGATGTCCGTGGCGGAAATGGCCCTGTCTCTGTACGCTGCCAACGAAGGTTACCTGGACGATGTGAGCGTCGAGAAGGTGCTGGACTTCGAACGTGCTCTGCACGACTACATGAAGTCCGAGCACCGCGAACTGCTCGACAAGATCAACCAGACCGGCGACTACAACGGCGAGATTCAGGACGGTTTGAAGTCGGGTCTCGAGAAGTTCAAGGCGACTCAGAGCTGGTAATGTCTGGCCCGCCTGTGGGCGGGCTTGCATGCTTTCTGAGAGCCACGAACGAAGGGTAGATCGCTATGGCAGCTGCAAAAGAGATACGCACCCAGATCGGGAGCATCAAAAATACGCAGAAGATCACCAGCGCCATGGAAATGGTGGCTGCATCGAAAATGCGTAAAGCGCAAGATCTGATGAAGGCCGGCCAGCCGTACGCCAAGCAGATCCGTAACGTGGTAGGCCACATTGCTGACGCTAACCCCGAATACAAGCACGACTACATGGTCGAGCGAAGCGAGGTAAAACGCGTCGGATATATTGTGGTTTCCACTGATCGCGGGCTGTGTGGCGGTTTGAACGTCAACTTGTTCAAGGCAGTGGTGAAAGATGCTGTTGCCTGGAAACAGCAAGGTGCTGAGCTGGATTTCTGTGCCCTCGGTTCGAAAGCAGGTGCTTTCTTCCGCAACTATGGTGGCAACTTGATTGCTGCGAAAAGCGGATTAGGAGAGTCGCCTACCGTCGAGGGTCTGATCGGTAGTGTCAAGGTCATGCTGGAAGCGTATGACGAAGGACGCCTGGATCGTTTGTTTGTGGTGTACAACGAGTTTGTAAACACCATGACGCAAAGACCCGTTGTGCGTCAGCTTCTTCCTCTGTCGTCCGATATGGGCGCAGACGCTAAGCATGACGAAGAAAACGCCCGTCCCGGAAGCTGGGACTACCTGTATGAACCGGATGCCAAGGCGTTGCTGGACAGCCTGTTGGTTCGATTCATCGAATCGCAGGTGTATCAGGCGGTAGTCGAAAACGGTGCGTGCGAACAGGCCGCCCGTATGATCGCTATGAAGAGTGCCACTGATAACGCGGGCAACCTGATTGACGATCTGGAGATGGTTTACAACAAGGCCCGTCAGGCCGCCATCACCCAGGAAATTTCCGAGATCGTCGGCGGCGCTTCTGCCGTTTAACGCCGAGGGAGTGGTCTGACTGACAGGTCATTCCCGGCAGACAGGTTTCATTTGCAGGTTTTTGAGAGGAACCAAGATGAGCGGACGTATCGTACAAATCATCGGCGCGGTGATTGACGTAGAGTTTCCGCGGGACTCTGTGCCCAAGGTCTACGACGCGCTGAAGGTCTCCAATGTTGAGACCATCCTCGAAGTCCAGCAGCAGCTGGGCGACGGCGTAGTACGCGCCATTGCCATGGGCTCCACCGAGGGTCTGAAGCGTGGCCTGGACGTGGTCAACACAGGTGCCGCGATTTCCGTACCGGTGGGTAAGGAAACGCTGGGCCGCATCATGAACGTGCTCGGTGAGCCGATCGATGAAGCGGGCCCGATTGGCGAGCAAGAGCGCATGCCGATCCACCGTAAAGCCCCCAGCTATGCCGACCAGGCAGCTTCCAACGAGCTGCTCGAGACCGGTATCAAGGTCATCGACCTGGTATGCCCCTTCGCGAAAGGCGGAAAGGTTGGTCTGTTCGGCGGCGCGGGTGTCGGTAAAACCGTCAACATGATGGAGCTTATCCGCAACATCGCCACCGAACACAGCGGCTACTCCGTATTCGCAGGTGTGGGTGAGCGTACTCGTGAGGGTAACGACTTCTATCATGAAATGACCGAATCCAACGTTATCGACAAGGTAGCGCTGGTATATGGTCAGATGAACGAGCCGCCCGGCAACCGTCTGCGCGTAGCGCTGACCGGCCTGACCATCGCTGAGAAATTCCGTGATGAAGGCCGTGACGTTCTGCTGTTCGTCGACAACATCTATCGTTACACCCTGGCCGGTACCGAAGTATCTGCACTGCTGGGCCGTATGCCTTCAGCGGTAGGTTACCAGCCGACGCTGGCGGAAGAGATGGGCGTTCTTCAGGAGCGTATCACTTCCACCAAGACAGGCTCTATCACGTCGGTGCAGGCCGTTTACGTTCCTGCGGATGACTTGACTGACCCGTCTCCGGCGACCACCTTCTCCCACCTTGACGCTACCGTGGTACTGGCGCGTTCCATCGCTGAGCTGGGTATCTACCCCGCCATCGATCCGCTGGACTCCACGTCACGTCAGCTGGACCCGCTGGTCGTCGGTGAAGAGCACTACGAAGTGGCGCGTGGCGTGCAGAACGTTCTGCAGCGTTACAAGGAACTGAAGGACATCATCGCGATCCTGGGTATGGACGAGCTGTCTGACGAAGACAAGCTGGCCGTATCTCGTGCGCGTAAGATCCAGCGCTTCCTGTCTCAGCCGTTCTTCGTGGCTGAGGTATTCACAGGCTCACCCGGCAAGTATGTTTCTCTGAAAGACACCATCCGTGGCTTCCAGGGCATTCTGGCTGGCGAGTATGACGATCTGCCGGAACAGGCCTTCTACATGGTCGGCTCCATCGACGAAGCTGTCGACAAAGCCAACCAGATGAAGAAGTAATCCCGTCCATTAGGGGGATTCGCTATGGCGAATAGCTTCACTTGCAATATCGTCAGCGCAGAAGCATCCATCTTCTCAGGCAAGGTCGAGCAGGTGGTGGCTTCCGGGATCATGGGTGACCTCGGCATCTTGCCGGGGCACGCCCCGCTGCTGACCGAGCTTCAGCCGGGCCCGATCCGCGTGATCCACGATGGCGGCAAGGAAGAAAACTTCTTTGTCTCTGGCGGCTTCATGGAAGTCCAGCCAGATGTCGTGACGATCCTGGCAGATGCCGCTGCTCGTGCCGGTGACCTCGACGAGGCCGCCGCCGAGGAAGCGCGTCAGCAGGCGCTGAAAGCCTTTAACGACAAGTCGGCAGAGCTGGATTATACCCGTGCTGCTGCTGAACTTGCCGAAGCCGTTGCTCAGTTGCGAACGATCCAGCAACTGCGCAAAAAGGCGGGTAAAGGCTAGTTACACGCACTGTGTACCCAAACGCCCCTTAAACCCGACCAGGGTTTAAGGGGCGTTTTTTTTGTCTGTTAGTATGGTGGTCAGTCGTCCCGGATTTGTATGGGCATCAGGAGAGAGCGATGGCGCTGAACGAAGAAGCCTTACAGGAATTGAAAACCGAGCTGCTCGAGGAGCTGGTCAAGGAAGAGCCCAACAAGGCGCAGTTGGCGGAACGCCTCGCCGAAATTCGCTCGGCCGACATTGGCGAAGTGCTGGAAGAGCTGATCGAAGAGGATGAGGAGCTACGTGCGGCCCTGACGGTGCTGGACATACTCTCCACCGAGCGAGCCGCCAATGTACTGGGCTATTTGCCAGGCGAGAGTCAGCTCGAAGTCGTCGGTGAGCTGAGCGACACCCAAGTGCTCAAGCTGCTGGAGGAGATGGGGTCGGACGAGCGGGTGGATCTGTTCAACCTGCTCGATGAAGATCGCCGCGAAGCGTTGTTGCGTCGCATGGCGCACCAGGAGCGGGAAGATCTCAAGCGTCTGGCCAGCTATGAAGAAGGCACGGCCGGCGCCATCATGACCTCTGACTATGTAGCGATAGCCAGTGGCATGACGGTGTCACAGGCGATGATGCGGGTACGACAGACAGCGCCGGATGCGGAAACGGTCTACCAGCTCTACATCCTCGACAAGGAAGGCGAGCTGGTGGGAACCATGTCGTTGCGGCAGCTGATGGTCGCCCGTCCGGGTGCCATCGTCGATGACATCATGATCAAGGATGTCATCAGCACCCACGTAGACGAAGAGCAGGAAGAAGTGGCGCGTATCGTGGCGCGCTATGACCTGCTGGCGCTGCCGGTACTCGATCAGGATGGGCGCATGGTGGGGATCGTGACCCACGATGATGCCATGGACGTGGCCGAATCCGAGGCCACCGAAGATATCCACAAGGGGATGTCGATTGGCCAATTGGAAGATGGTGTCAGTCGGGTGCCCCTGGCCAGCCTTTACCGCAAGCGGGTGACCTGGCTGGTACTGCTGGTGTTTGCCAACCTGTTTTCGGGGGCTGGTATTGCGTACTTCGAAGATACCATTGCCGCCCAGGTCGCTCTGGTATTCTTCCTGCCGCTGTTGATTGGCAGTGGCGGTAATGCGGGCGCCCAGGCGGCCACGCTGATGGTGCGGGGTATGGCCACCGGGGACGTAGGGGTCAAGGACTGGAGCAAGATGCTGGGCAGGGAGCTGCTGGTGGCCGGTGCGCTGGGGCTGACCATGGCGTTGGCCGTCGCGCCCATCGGGGTCATGCGCGGCGGTGAGGAAGTCGCCATGGTGGTCGCGTTGAGCATGGTCACCATCGTGCTGTTCGGTAGCATGATGGGCATGTGTCTGCCGTTCGTGCTGGAGCGCTTCAAGGTGGACCCGGCCACGGCCTCGGCACCGCTGGTGACGACCTTGATCGATGCCTCGGGGGTATTGATCTACTTCACCATCGCCACCGCCATTCTGACCAACGTCTAGCGCATGGCGCTGCTGGCCGCGCGGGTGATGAACATCACTTCCACGTGGCCCAGCCATTCGATGTCGCTGGCCAGCGCCTTGAGTTGGCTGGCCAGGCACTGGGGCGGCTGGTGGACCGCGTCACCGATGATCAGCGTGACCGATACCTTGTCGTCCAGGTAGTGAAGCTGCAGATCGTTCAACGTGCGCCATACCGGGTGCATGTACCAGCGTTCGTCGAGGGCGGCTTCCACTTCTGGGCGCAAGGGCAGGCCGGGCAGGCGGCTCGGGTCGCCTTCACCGGCGTCGTCTTCCGGGTCCACGTGGAAAATGACATCGGTCAGCAGCGGAAACTCGTGGCGCAGGCGGCGGCTCACTTCGTTGCCAATTTCATGGGCTTCGGAAACGGTGATACGCGGGCCTACCACCACGTGCAGGTCCACCATCACCCAGCCCGCCGATTGGCGCGTGCGCAGGTCATGCACGCTATCCACGCCGGGCACGCTGCAGGCCACGTCATGCATCTGCTGCTGCACGTCTTCGGGCAAGGCGGTATCCACCAGCTCTCTGGCGGACTCCCACAGCAGGTCGATGCCGACCTTACCTACCAGCAAACCCACGATGATCGCAGCCACGGCGTCCAGCCACCCCAGCCCATACTGGGCACCCACCAGCGCTACCAGCACGACGGCCGTGGAGAGAGCATCGCTGCGGGAGTGCCAGGCATTGGCTTCCAGCAGCTTGGACTTGACCCGTTTGGCGACCCGCATGGTGTAGCGGAAGATCCACTCCTTGCTGATCAGGGCCAGTACCGTCACCGCGATGGCAAAAGCGCCGGGTGCGCCCACTTCGGTACCGCTCAACAGGCGGTCGATGCTCGACCAGGCAATACCGCCGGCCACGAAGATCAGCACGCTGCCCAGCAGTAGCGTGGTCAGCGTTTCGATGCGGCCATGGCCATAATGGTGGTCGTTATCCGGTTCCTGACGGCCATAATGAATGGCGGCCAGGACAAAACCATCGGTGACAAGGTCAGACAGGGAGTGAATGCCATCGGCAATCAAGGCTGCCGAGCCGACCAGAAATCCCACCGCTACCTTGACGATACTCAGCAACCCATCCAGCCAGGCACCAATGTACGTGACACGCTTGGCTTCCTGGCTGTCTATGGCGTTGCTGGGAACCACTGATGATTCTGGGGTCTGAGTCATGGGGTACCTTGAAGACTCGCTCTTTCGATAGGCGCTTATTGTAGCGCACCACGGCGCAAGCTCTATACCTTCTTGCCAGGAGTCCTTGGCCAGAGCGGACAATGAAAGCGGGGATGTGTATCCTTGGCAGCTCTGGTACTCCCAGCCATCGCCCTTTGACTCACTGTTTACAGGATGCACCATGGATTGGCTTCAAGTCATTATTCTGGCGTTAGTGCAAGGACTAACGGAATTCTTGCCTATTTCAAGCTCTGCACACCTGATTCTGGTGCCTGAACTGACCTCTTGGGAAGATCAAGGGTTAGCCTTTGACGTGGCACTGCATTTGGGAAGCCTGAGCGCGGTCGTCATCTACTTTCGTCATGAAATCATTCAGATGATCACCAGCACCTCCAAGGCGTTGGTAGGGCGCGGGGTGGATGAAGATGCTCGCTTGGGCATTTGGGTCGTCATTGCGACGATACCCGTCTGTCTGGTGGGGTTTCTGCTCCACGATGTGATTTCAGGCTATATGCGTTCAACCCTGATCATCGGGGCGAGCCTTATCGTTTTCGGCCTGCTGCTAGGCTTTGCCGATTGGCGCAAGCGTGGGACACGTAGTGAGTATCAGATGTCGCTCAAAGACGTGCTCATCATCGGTGGTGCCCAGGTGTTGGCGCTGATTCCAGGCACGTCCCGTTCCGGGATCACCATCACGGCAGCCCTGCTGGTAGGCATGAGCCGAGAGGGCGCGGCACGCTTCTCGTTTCTGCTGTCGATTCCCGTGATTGTGCTGGCTGGAGGACTGGAGGCCGTTGGCTTGCTCCGTGACCCACAGGCCATCGACTGGCCAGCCATGATCGTCGGTACGCTTCTCTCTGGTATTAGCGCTTACTTGTGTATTCACTATTTTCTGGTCGTCATCAAGAAACTGGGCATGCAGCCGTTCGTGGTTTACCGCGTGGTATTTGGTCTCTGGCTGCTGTGGTTCTTCCACTTCTGACCCCGCGCACATTTCAAGGAAAATGCGATGAACATCGGCTATCGCCCTTTTTTGGCTGGCATTGGCTTACTGACCCTGTTGCCCCTGATGGCAGGCTGCTCCGAGAGTGATCGCCCCCTAGAGCCGCCCACCCGGTTTGAAGGAGGGGTATTTGGCTCTTTCTACCAGGTGACGGTGATGGATCCGCTGACCCAGGGTCAGGCACAGGCGTTGGAAGAGGGCTTTCTGGCCGAACTCGAGAGCGTGGACCGTTCCATGTCGACCTATCGGGATGACGCCGAGCTGGTAACGTTCAATCATGCACCGCTGGACGAATGGCAGCCGTTGTCGAATGAGCTGGTCGAGGTATTGGCCGTCAGCCAAGCCGTTGCGACAGATAGCGATGGTGCCTTCGACGTGACAGTGGGCGGCCTGGTGAATCTGTGGAGTTTCGGGCCAGAGGCGAGGCCAGAAGAAGTGCCCAGCGATGAAGCCCTTGCCGAACGCCTTTCGACCGTCGGGTATGACGCCCTGGAAGTGGATACCCAGCAGATGCAGGCGCGACGCACGCGGGATATCTTTGTCGATCTTTCTGGCGTGGCGAAAGGTCATGCCGTCGATCGAGTGGGTGCGTATCTGGACCAGCAGGGGATCGAGCACTATCTGGTGAACCTGGGGGGAGACATGATCGCCCGTGGTTACCGGGAGCCCGACGAGGAACTGGCTTGGCGTGTAGGTATCGAAGTGCCGGAAGACGGTGAGCAAAGGGCTCAGCATATCGTGCCGCTCAGCAACTTGTCGGTGGCGACCTCCGGTGACTACCGCAATTACTTCGAAGTCGACGGGCAGCGCTACTCGCATACCATCAATCCTCGTGACGGCAAACCGATTACCCATGACCTGGTATCGGTGTCGGTCTTCCACCCTTCCAATGCATGGGCGGATGCCTGGGCCACGGCACTGCTGGTCGTCGGCACGGAAGAGGGAATGGCACTGGCCCTTGAACACGACCTGAGCGTACTGCTGCTGGTGCGCGACGGCGACCGCTGGCGCAGCATCGCCAGCCCTGCGTTTACGAACTATTTTGGTGATGCGCTGCTGGAAGAGCTGGGCATCGATGCCTGGACACCGGCAGTGGCCCAATAACGGTAGGTACTGAACATGCATGATCTCGACATCGTCATTCTGGCCGCTGGCAAAGGGACGCGGATGCGCTCTCCCTTGCCGAAAGTGCTGCATACCCTGGCAGGCAAACCCATGGTGCAGCACGTGCTGGAGACCGCTCAGGCGCTGAATCCGGCACGGACCCACGTGGTGATCGGTCACGGCGCTGACCAACTGCGAGAAGCGCTGGCAGAGCATGACGTGCTGTTTGCTCTGCAGGAAGAGCAAAAGGGGACGGGGCATGCCGTGGCTCAGGCCCAGGCTCGTTTGGGCAACGGCGTCGTGCTGGTGCTTTACGGCGATGTGCCGCTAATTCGCCGTGACACGTTGGCCAACCTGCTGACTCAGGTGGATGAGCAGCATATGGGCCTGTTGACGGTCACGCTGGACGACCCTGGCGGCTACGGGCGCATCGTGCGCGATAGTGACGGGCAGGCCGTGGCGATTGTCGAGCAAAAAGATGCCAACGACGAGCAACTGAGCATCACCGAGTGCAATACCGGCATCATGGCCATGACCAGCGCTCAACTGAAGCGCTGGTTGCCCCAGCTCTCGGCAGAGAATGCCCAGGGTGAGTACTATCTGACCGACGTCATTGCCATGGCTGCCAGCGAAGGTATCAAGGTGGCCACGGCGCAGCCCCACGATGCTACCGAGGTGGAAGGGGTCAACAACCGTGCGCAGATGGCCCGTCTGGAGCGTGCTTACCAGCAGCAGACGGCGGAAGCGTTGATGGCCCAGGGCGTTGCCCTGGCAGACCCGGCGAGAATCGATGTGCGCGGCAAGCTCACCTGTGGACACGACGTGTTCATCGATGTGGGTTGCGTCTTCGAAGGGGACGTGGAGTTGGGCGAAGGCGTGCGCGTTGGCCCTTATTGCGTGATCAAGAACAGCACCCTCGGTGCTGAAAGCGTCATCGATAGCCACAGCGTCATCGACTCCACGGTGGCCGCTGGCCATAATCAGATTGGGCCCTACGCTCGTCTTCGCCCCGGCACGCGTCTGGCGGTCAAGGCGAAAGTGGGCAACTTCGTGGAGACCAAGAACGCCGAGGTCGGCGAAGGCAGCAAGATCAACCACCTGAGCTATGTGGGCGATGCCACCCTGGGGCGTGAAGTGAACGTTGGGGCAGGTACCATCACCTGCAACTACGATGGCGCCAACAAGCATCGCACGCAGATTGGCGACCATGCGTTCATTGGCTCCAACAGCGCGCTGGTCGCGCCTGTTTCGATTGGTCAGGGAGCCACCGTGGGCGCGGGCTCCACCATCGCCAAGGACGTGGCAGAACATGCCTTGGTGGTCACTCGCAGCCGCCAGTTGGAAAAGGCCGACTGGCCGCGCCCCACCAAGAAAGCAAACTAACTATCGGTGACACAGGCGCTTGGCGCCTCCAGGAGAGTGGAGTATGTGCGGTATCGTCGCAGCCGTGGCACAGCGCAATGTGCAGGGAATATTGTTGGAAGGACTCAAGCGTCTGGAGTATCGCGGTTATGACTCGGCAGGCATGACGATACTCAGCAGCGGATCATTGACCCGCCACCGGGCCCTGGGCAAGGTGGCGGCCCTGGAAGAGCGCCTGGCCAGCGAGGCACTGCCGGGGCATTGCGGTATCGCCCATACTCGCTGGGCCACCCATGGCAAGCCCTCCGAGGCCAATGCCCATCCCCACCACAGCAGTGACAATGTCGCCGTGGTACATAACGGCATCATCGAGAACTACGAGCAGATCAAAGAAACGCTGCAGGGCAGTGGCTACACCTTCACTTCCGACACCGATACCGAAGTGATTGCTCACTTGCTGGCCGACAAACTGGCGACCGACAAGACACTGTTCGAGGCGACCCAGGAGATCGTCAGCAGGCTGGGGGGCGCCTACGCGCTGGGCGTGATGAGTACGCACGAGCCCAACGTGGTGGTGGGCGCGCGCCAGGGCAGCCCGCTGGTGGTGGGCGTGGGGATCGATGAGGCCTTCCTGGCCTCCGACCCGCTGGCGCTGTTGCAGGTCACCGACCGCTTCATCTACCTGGAAGAGGGCGATCTGGTCGAGCTGCGCGAACACGGTGTCATCCGCATCGTCGACCGTCAGGGGCACGATGTCCAGCGCCCGGTACATACCTTCGAGCATGGCGATGGCGCTGCCAGCAAGGGAGAGTATCGCCACTACATGCTCAAGGAAATCTTCGAGCAGCCCAAGGTCATCGAGGCAGCGCTGGAAGGGCGCATCAGCGCCAGCAGCGTTCTGGTCGAAAGCTTCGGGCCAGACGCCCAGGCGCTGTTCCAGAAAGCCCGCCAAGTGCACATCATTGCCTGTGGCACCAGCTACCATGCGGGCTTGGTGGCCCGCTACTGGCTGGAGCGCTACGCTGGCGTGCCGGTGCAGGTCGAAGTGGCCTCCGAGTATCGCTACCGCCATCCGGTGGTACCGGAAGGCACGCTATTCGTCACCCTCTCTCAGTCTGGGGAAACCGCCGATACGCTGGCAGCGCTGCGGTTTGCCAAAACCCTGGGCTATGTCGGCACGCTGGCAATCTGCAACGTGCCCGGCAGTTCGCTGGTGCGCGAATCGGATATGTCGCTGATGACCCGCGCTGGCCCTGAAATCGGCGTGGCCTCCACCAAGGCATTCACGACGCAGTTGATCGCACTGCTGCTGCTGACGCTTTCCGTCAGTAAAGCGAAAGGCCAGCCGGAGCAGCCGGAGATTCTGGCGGGTCTTCAGGCCCTGCCATCGCTCTGCCAGCAGGTGCTAGGCCTCGATGCGCAGATCGAAGCGCTTTCCCAGGCGTTTGCCGAAAAGCATCATGCGCTGTTCTTGGGCCGTGGTGCCCATTATCCGATTGCTCTGGAAGGCGCCCTGAAGCTCAAGGAAATCTCCTACATCCACGCGGAAGCCTATCCTGCGGGTGAGCTGAAGCACGGCCCGTTGGCGCTGGTGGATAATGAGATGCCGGTAATTTCGGTAGCGCCCAATGACGAGCTGCTGGAAAAGCTGAAGTCCAACCTTCAAGAAGTGCGCGCTCGCGGTGGTCAGCTGTTCGTATTTGCCGATCGCAAGGTAGGCATCAGCGCCCAGGAAGATATCCGCGTACTGGAATTACCGGAGGTGCACGAGGCACTGGCGCCGCTGTTATATACCCTGCCGTTACAGCTGCTGAGCTATCACGTAGCCGTGCTGAAAGGCACCGATGTGGACCAGCCACGTAATCTGGCGAAAAGCGTGACGGTGGAATAAAACCCAAGACACAATTAATTGCAAAGGCCTGCATGAAAGCGCTTTACAGGATGCGGCGAATGGCCGCATCTTATGCGCAATCGCTGCGTTGCAGCACATAGTTAGTGTGCTTATTATCGTGGCGGTACTCTCTTACCCTGCCAGGACCACTTGCCATGAAACCACCTAACGCCCTCGCAGCACGGCACTCCTCCCGCCGAGCCGCTTGGTTGTTGACCGCCCTCTGCTTGACCCTCTTGCCCTCCTTTGCTTTTGCTGCTGCCGGCCCGCTAGACCTGACCTCCTCACTGACCGGTATTGCGGCGGTGACCATCTTCATTCTTGCTTATGCGTTGGTCATGAGTGAAGAAATTATCCACATGCGCAAGTCCAAGCCGGTGTTGGTGGCGGCGGGACTCATCTGGGCCATGGTGGCTTGGGTGTACGTTCAGGCAGGCATGCCTCATGAAGCGGAAGAAGCCTTCAAGGAGACGCTGCTGGAGTACGCCGAGCTGCTGCTGTTCCTGCTGGTGGCGATGACCTACATCAACGCCATGGAAGAGCGGCGTGTCTTCGATACGCTGCGTGCCTGGCTGGTGCGCAAGGGGTTCAGCTACCGAACCCTTTTCTGGATCACCGGCTGTCTCGCGTTTGCCATCTCCTCGATTGCCAACAACATGACCACGGCCATGTTGATGTGTGCCGTCGTCTTGAAGGTGGCTGAGGGAGACAACAAGTTCATCAGCCTGTGCTGTGTCAACGTGGTGGTTGCTTCCAACGCAGGGGGCGCCTTCAGCCCGTTTGGCGACATTACCACGCTGATGGTTTGGCAAGCCGGACAAGTGCCGTTTGAAGGCTTCTTTGCGTTGCTGGTGCCCGCCATCGTCAACTTCATGGTGCCAGCGTTGATCATGAACTTCTTCCTCGTCAACCGTCAGCCTGCCGCCCTGACCGAGAACGTCTGGATGAAGCGCGGCGCGAAGCGCATCATTCTCCTGTTCCTGGTCACCGTGGCCATCTCGGTACTCTGCCATTCGATCCTGTATCTCCCTCCTGCCATGGGCATGATGTTTGGTCTGGGCCTGCTGCAGTTCTTTGGCTACTACCTGCGTCGCAGCCTGCCACGCTCGCTGGAGCGCAAGCGCGAGCGCTACTCTCGCCGTGGCGATTGGCAAAAGCTGGAGCAACTGGGCAGCGTGGTGCCGTTCGATATCTTCAGCCGGATTGCGCGCTCCGAGTGGGACACGCTGCTGTTCTTCTACGGGGTCGTCATGTGTGTCGGTGGCCTTGGCTTCATGGGCTATCTCAGCCTGCTGTCTGAAACCCTGTACGGCGGCTGGAACCCGGTCTGGGCCAACGTGGTGCTGGGCCTGATTTCCGCCGTGGTGGACAACATTCCCGTGATGTTTGCCGTGCTCTCCATGGCACCAGACATGAGCGAAGGCAACTGGCTGCTGATTACCCTGACGGCGGGGGTGGGCGGTAGCCTGCTTTCCATGGGGTCTGCCGCTGGGGTGGCGCTGATGGGCCAGGCAAGGGGCATATACACCTTTGCCGTTCATCTGCGCTGGGTACCCGCCATCCTGCTGGGCTATGTGGCCAGTATCGCGGCGCATCTGATGATCAACGCCAGCATGTTTTGAAAACCCACCGTTTGCCCAGCGCTGGCCGCTGGGCAGGCAAGCAAAACGCCCCTTATCGAAGATAAGGGGCGTTTTGGTCAGTAAGCGGGTTGAAACTTACAAATCGTGACCGGTGACCACTTGGCAAATGTCGGCGAAGCTGCGGGCCATGGGTACTACCGTGGCATCGGCTTTTCCCTTGGTCTGCTTGCCCATGACGGCTTGAATGTCCGTGGCCGACACGATTCCCCGTACGCTGAGTTCGTGGTTGGCCGTCTGCTCGGTAATCAGCAGGTGTTGCTCGGCAAACGTTTCCATGGAACGCACCAGATCCTCGATGGTGAGCGCTGTCAGCTGCTCCAGCGGCATGGCGCTGAGTTTTTCCCAGGGCGTCATGATCATGGCAGCCGTCACTTCGGAACGTTCCAGATTACGCTGCTGCATGGCAATATTGATGCGTCGTGAGCCAATCACTTCCTTGGCCGACAGCACGCCGACGCAGTGATTCTGCTTGTCCATCACGAACAGCAGGCGAACACCGCCATGGCGCATCTTCAGGTGGGCTTCATCGATGGGCGTATCGCCAGCGACAGATTGTGGCACCACCTTGGTGAAATCGGTCAGAACCGACAGCGCCGGGCTATTGGGTGTCAACGTCTTGGCGGCCGGGGTGGTCAGCAGCGGTGTTGCGCCAAATTGGATAAGGGCTTTATGAGATTTCAGCAGTGAATTCATCGGGGGTACCTCCGTGGGGTGAACAGCAGGTCATTGACTGATTGCCTGCTCTGTACCTTCACAGTTGCACGGAATTCTTATCGAAATCTTAACAGCCAGAATCTGTTACATTTTTTCTCATTCTTTTGCATGGCGCTGAGTCAGTGAATCTCTCGCCAGCGTGGCGCGTACCCGCAGCCCTCCGCTGGGTGCGTCCTCCAGTAACAGGGTGCCACCATGGCGTTTCACGATGCGTTCGACGATCGACAAGCCCAGGCCAGCGCCCGCTCCAGGCCCTGCACGCTGAAAGCGCTCCACGACCCGGCTGCGCTCGCTGGGTGGGATTCCCTTGCCCTGGTCATCGACCATCAGGGTGATGTGGTGACGGGACGCGCTCAGGTGCACCGTCACAGCGCTTTCCGGGGGCGAGTGCTGAAGGGCGTTGCCCACCAGGTTCTGTACCAGGGTCTCGATGGCCCCGGGCTCCTCTTCCATGAGCCAGCTCTGCTGCTCCTCGACCTCCATGTGCAGCTGCTGGCGGCGCTCCGTGGCCAGCGGCAGGAGTTTCGCCAGGGTCTCCTGGGTCTCTTGCCGTACGTCGGCATGGCGGATCTCGGGCAGCGGCTCCTCTTCGGGGTCCAGCCTTGCCAGGGTCAATAGTTGGGCCACCAGCCGCGTCGAGCGGGCCACGCCGCTGCGCAAATGGTGCAGCGACTCTTCACGATCCGCGCGGTTATCGGCAGCCAGCGCGTTTTGGGCATGCAGATCGAGAATCGCCAGCGGCGTACGCAGCTCATGGGTCGCATCGGCGATGAAGCGCTTTTCGCGAATACGCATCTGTTGTAAACGCGCCAGCAAACGGTTGAGTGCCCCGGCAATGGTATCCAGCTCCTGAGGAAGGCGCTGCAACGACAGCGGCTGGAGGTTGTTAGGGTCGCGGCTGCGGATCTGTTCCGCCATGCGTGACAGCGGTGCCAGCCCCCAGCCAATCGACCACCACAGCAGCAGGGTAAGCAGAGGCAGGCCGATCAGGTCGGGTAGTAGCGTGCGCAGCGCTACTTCTCGGGTCAGCGCCGCGCGCACATCCTGGCGTTCGCTGACGATGACCCGCTTGTTGGCATCTGCCATCGAAAGCACGTAGACCCGCCAGGTCTGCTCCCCCAGGGTGGCGGTCGAATACCCGGCCGGCTGGCTCACCAGCGGGGTCGCCGGGGCGTTATCGGAACGCAGCAGCAGCTGGTTGCCTTCCCAAAGCTGAAACGCCAGCTGGTGGGTATAGCCATCGCTCAGATCCGGTGGTTCTGTGGCGCCGGGCTGCAGCAAGGCGCTCTCCAGGCTTCTCAGCAGCAGCGTGCGGTCCTGGGCAGGCAAGGGAGCTTGCAGCAGGCCCTCCAGCAAACGGGCGTTTTGCGCCAGGCTGCGGTCGTGCAACTCTTCGATTTCCTGTGCCGCAAAGCGATAGCTGATGAAACCGATGATGAACATGCTCACGCCGAATACCAGCAGCACGAGCCCCAGCGTGCGGCGACGAATGGAGCGCATCAGCTCTCCTTGCCCGTTTTTTCCATCACATAGCCAATGCCCCGCACGGTGCGGATGGCATCCGGAAACAGCTTGCGCCGCAGGTGATGGATATGGACCTCGATGGCATTGCTTTCCACGTCCTCTTCCCAGCCGTACACCAGCCGGGCCAACGTATCACGGGTGAAGACGCGCCCCGGGTGGCTCATGAACTCCTGCAGCAGCGCCAGCTCGCGACGCGACAGGGGAATGGTCTGCTGCTGGTAGTGCACGGTGAGGGTTTGAGGGTTCAAGCTGATCCCCCGGCAGGAGAGCAGGCCGTTGGGCTGGCCCTGGCTGCGGCGCAGCAAGGCCCGCAGGCGCGCTTTCAGCTCATCCACTTCGAAGGGTTTGGTCAAGTAGTCGTCGGCACCCGCGTCCAGCCCGGCAATGCGGCTCTCGACGGCGTCGCGGGCCGTCAGCACCAGAATAGGCACCTGATGCCCCTGGCGGCGCAGGGTTTGCAGCAGTTCGATGCCGTCCATGGTGGGCAGGCCCAGGTCCAGAATCACGGCATCGAACGGTTCGTTTTGCAGTGCGACCAGGGCCGTGTCACCATCGGTCAGATGATCGACCGTGTAATGCTCGGGCTTTAGCGCCATGCGAATGCCCGATGCCAGGCTAGGGTCATCTTCCACCAATAAAATTCGCATACTGACGGGCCACTCCTCTTGTTGTGTTGCGCCTGCTGGCGACAAGGCTATCTGGCATGTTCTCGACCCACCCGGCAACGTCGATCATGGTCTGCCCGGCGCAGCAACGGCGCGAGGCGCTGCTGCAGTTGGCTGCTGTCCACCATCCTGCCCAGCAGGCTGCGCTACAGCAGGCGCTGGTCAAGGCCAGCACACGGCCCGAGGGTTGGTCGGGCTTGTGGGTGGCTTGCCAGGCAGGGCGAGTCTGCGCTGCCGCCTGGGTAGAGTGCCAGGAAAACCGCATCGCGCAGCTATGGTTGCCCAAGCAGAATAACCAATTTGTCGAGCCCCTGCTAAGTCAACTGCACCGCTGGGTGGCGACCCAAGGGCTGGTGCTGTGTCACGTTGCCCTGGATGAGACCATGGCGAGCTGGGAAGCACCATTGCTGAACCTGGGCATGCAGCGGTTGGCCACCCTCGATCACCTGGCTTGGCACTGTCGGCCGGTTTCTCACGTGCGGGGGCTGCCACCGCTACGGCCGTTTGATGAGCTGACGCCCGCTCAGCAGCAGGCACTGGTCGAGCAGGTGGGGGAGGGCTCGCTGGATTGCCCTGCCTTGCGCGATGTATTGCCTGCGCAGGCTCTGCTGGAAGGCTTTTATCACCAGGCATCGAGCGCTTGCGAACACTGGTATTACCTGCAGGGGGAGCAGGGCCGCCATGCGGGCCTGCTGCTGCTGGATGCCAGCCCAGGCCGCGAGCACTGGAGCGTTCAGTTGATGGGGCTGGTGCCTGGCTGGCGCGGCCAGGGGCAAGGCAA
This sequence comes from Halomonas sp. C22, assembly GCF_007655045.1. Lineage (NCBI taxonomy): Bacteria > Pseudomonadati > Pseudomonadota > Gammaproteobacteria > Oceanospirillales > Halomonadaceae > Halomonas > Halomonas sp. C22. Next base: position 102,157 of record NZ_VBVC01000008.1, read on the forward strand.
GGCACTGGTGCAGCAAGCGCAGGCCATGGTGGCCCAGGCGGGCGCCAGCCAGCTGGCGCTGACGGTAGACCGTGACAACCTGCCCGCGCAACGAGCCTATCGGCAGGCAGGGATGCTGCCTGCGGGTGAGCATCAACTGCTGGGCTGGTGTGTCTTGCCCGCCACCGAGTTGAATTGCCGCGCTTAGTAGCATTTTCCTACCCTTTGTGTTCTCGGTATACTAACTCCAAGAGGCATGTCTTGGCGTTTCGGCGGCAGAGTGCGTAGTGGCGCTGGTGCGCAGGGGTTCAGTGCTACATCTTCGAGCGTCCGGTTCCTGAGCACGGTTCCTGAGCTCGATCTTCAAGCACGATTCTTAAGCACAACGTTTTATATAAAACTCAAAGAGGTGGTGAGAGTGAAATCTAAGCTGATCATGAGCGGGCTGGCGGCCCTCGGCGTCATGGCAGGCACATCGGGTGCTTATGCTCTGGACGACGCCGCACGTGACGCAATGGCTGAGCGCCTGGCACCAGTAGGCCAGCTCTGCCTCCAAGGCCAGGACTGTGGTACCGCATCGGCACCGGCGGCGGCTAGCGGTGGTGGCGACGAGATCGACGGCGCGGGCATTTACAACCGTATCTGCATGGCGTGTCACGAGACGGGCGCTGCCGGTGCACCGGTACGTGGCGATGAAAGCGCCTGGGCCGAGCGTACCGAGCAGGGCTTTGCCACGCTGCTCGAGCACTCGATCAACGGCATTGGCGCGATGCCTGCTCGCGGCGGCAACCCCAACCTGTCGGATGCCGAAATGGAAGCCGCCACGGCCTATTTGGTCGAGCCGGTGATGGACGTGCCTGAGCTGGGCGGCGGTGAAGAAGCGGCTGCCGAAGACGAAGGTGCCAGCGAGGACGTCGCCGCGGCTGAAGAAGCCACCAGCGAAGACGAAGCCGTGGCCAGCACAGAAGAAGCCGCCAATGGCGGTAGCGATCTGGATGGCGCCGCGCTTTACTCCAGCGCAGGCTGTGTTGCTTGTCACGCCGCTGGTGTGGCCGGTGCACCGGTGCTGGGCGATGCGGATGCCTGGGCAGCGCGAATCGACAAAGGAATGGATGAGCTCTACGCCAGCGTGTTCAACGGCCTGGGCGTGATGCCTCCGCGCGGTGGCAGCAGCGCTTCCGATGAAGAGATCATGGCTATCGTCGACTACATGGTCGCCGAAGCCGAGTAATCCTTCGTTAGCGGATGCTCCAAACTATCCACAGGCGGGTTTTTCCTACCCCCTGTGGATATTTTTTTGTCTTGAAAAACCGCCTTCCTGTCAAACGCCCTCAGCCCAGCAAGGAACGCAGCCCCGCAATGGCATCCTTGCCCCGAGCCTGCTTCTTGTCCGGGTCTTCCTTGTCGGCGCGGCCCTCCCACTCCAGGTCGTCGGCGGGCAGCTCGTCCAGAAAGCGGCTAGGCTGGCAGTCCATCAGTTCGCCATACGCCTTGCGCTGGCGCGCCAGGGTCAGCGTCAGCGTCCGCCGGGCGCGGGTAATGCCCACGTAGGCCAGGCGGCGCTCCTCCTCCACGGTGCCCATCTCGATGGCGTTACGGTGGGGCAGCAGATCCTCTTCCCAGCCCATCAGGTAAACGTGGGGAAACTCCAGCCCCTTGGAAGCGTGCATGGTGAGAAGCTGCACGCGATCCGAATCGTCCTCTTCGGCCTGCTGCTCCAGAATGTCGCGCAACACCAGCCGCGAGATAGCGGCCTCGACGCTGTCGGTTTCCGTCTCGGTGCTGGCGGTACTCTCTTCCGGGTCGCGGTTCAGCGACTTTTCCAGCTGGTCGATCAGGATCCACACGTTGGCCATGCGGCGCTCGGCAATGGTCGGGGCGCTGGCGTTCTGGTACAGCCACGCCTCGTAATCCATATCCCGCAGCATGTCGCGTATCGCGGCAATGGCATCGCCCTGGTCCATCCGCTTGCGCACGCCATCGATGAAGTGCGTAAAGCGCGACAGCCGCTCCACGGCGCGGGTGGGCAGCGTTTGTTCCAGGCCCAGCTCGTGGCAGGCGGAAAACAGCGAAATGGAGCGCTCGGTGGCGTAGTTGGCAAGCTTTTCCAGCGTACCGGGGCCAATTTCACGCCGGGGCACGTTGACGATGCGCAAAAAGGCGTTGTCATCGGCGGGGTTGATCAAAAGCCGCAGGTACGCCATGGCGTCCTTGATCTCGTTACGCGAGAAAAACGACGTGCCGCCGGAGAGCTTGTACGGAATCTGGTAGTGCTGCAGCTTCAGCTCCAGCAGCCGCGCCTGAAAGTTGCCTCGGTAAAGCACCGCGAAATCGCGCCACTCGGCTTTTTCCTTGATGCGCCGAGTGAGCATCTCGCTGGCCACTCGCTCGGCTTCGGCCTCCTCATGGCGGTTCACCACCACGCGAATCGGCGCGCCGTCGCCCATCTCCGACCACAGGGTTTTGTCGTAGACGTGGGGGTTATTGGCAATCAGCGTGTTGGCGGCGCGCAGTATCGTGCCGGTAGAGCGGTAGTTCTGCTCCAGCTTGATGACCTTCAATCGCGGGAAATCCTCCCCCAGGGTGACCAGGTTTTCCGGCCGAGCGCCCCGCCAGGCGTAAATCGACTGGTCGTCGTCGCCGACCACGGTAAAGGTGGCGCGTTCGGCCATCAGCAGCTTCACCAGCAGGTACTGGGAAACGTTGGTGTCCTGGTACTCATCCACCAGCATGTAGTGGATTTTGCGCCGCCAGCGGGCCAGTGCTTCCGGGTCACGCTGCAAGAGCACCACGGGCAGCAGAATCAGGTCGTCGAAATCCACCGCGTTATAGGCTTTCAGGTGGCGAACGTAGGCTTCGTACACCCGTGCCGCGAAATGCTCGTCGTCATCGGCAGCAAACGAAAGCGCATCCCCGGGCAGCACCAGGTCGTTCTTCCACTGGGAAATCTTCGCCTGAACGGCGTTGATCTGCTCGGCATCCACCTGAGCGTCCTTGTTCATCAAGTCCCGCAGCAGCGCCTTGGCGTCTTCCGGGTCGAACAGCGAAAACCCCGGCTTGTAGCCCAAGGTCTTCAGCTCGCCGCGAATGATGTTGAGCCCCAGGTTGTGGAAGGTCGAAACCGTCAGCCCGTGGCCCTCCTTGCCCTTCAGCATCTGGCCCACCCGCTCTTTCATCTCACGGGCGGCCTTGTTGGTAAAGGTCACCGCGGCGATCCGGCGGGCGCTCATGCCGCACTCTTGCACCAGATAGGCAATCTTGGTGGTGATCACGCTGGTCTTGCCCGACCCCGCGCCCGCCAGTACCAGGCAGGGGCCGTCGATGTAGCGCACCGCTTCCTGCTGGCGTGGATTGAGCCCTTTGATACGTTCAAGAATCGTCTTTGGCGGTTGGGGCATCATGGCGAAGGGTGACCTCTACAAGTGTTTCCGAGTGATTTCCATTACAATCAGCCGCGCTGACAACGGCACCATAGACCAATCATGGCAGGTAGTGATGTTTGAAGTAGCGCTCTTCGAGCCACGCATGGCTCCCAATACGGGCAATATTATGCGCCTGGTGGCGAACAACGGCTGCCGCCTGCATCTCATCGAGCCGCTGGGCTTCGATCTCGAAGAGAAAAAGCTGCGGCGTGCGGGGCTCGATTATCGTGACCTGGCCAACGTCACCCGTCACGCTGATTTCGCGGCGTTCTACACGGCCATGCAGGGGCGTACTCTCTGGGCGATTACCACCAAAGGCACCCGCGCCCACAGCGATGCCGCTTTCAAGCCGGGGGATGTGCTGCTGTTCGGCTCGGAAACCGCTGGGCTCTCCCCCGAGGTGCACGCCATGCTGCCCGCAGAGCAAAAACTGCGCATTCCCATGCAGCCCAACAACCGCAGCCTGAACCTCTCCAACGCCGTGGCGGTGGTCAGTTACGAAGCGTGGCGCCAACAAGACTACGCTGGCGCACTGCCCATGGGCGACGCAACCTAACCGGCGATACCGTAGCGGTCGCGGTACGCACGTACGGCCTCGGCGTGGCTGCTGAGGTCGCTACCTGACTGCTCTTCCAGGTACGTGAGCACTTGCTCAAGCGACACGATGCTGACCACCGGCATGCCATACTGGGACTGCACTTCCTGAATGGCGCTCTGCTCGCCCTGGCCACGCTCCTGGCGGTCCAGAGCAATGATCACGCCGCCCGCCCGAGCGCCGCTCTGCTCGATCAGGGTCATGACTTCGCGGATGGCCGTGCCCGCCGTGATCACGTCATCGATGATCAAGATATCACCCGCCAGCTCAGCCCCCACGATGTTACCGCCTTCACCATGGGTCTTGGCTTCCTTGCGATTGAAGGCGTAGGGCATGTCGCGGTCGTGGTGGTCGGCCAGGGCCGACGCGGTGACCGCCGCCAGGGGAATGCCCTTGTAGGCAGGGCCGAACAGCACATCGGCCTGCAGGCCGCTATCGACAATCGCCTGGGCATAGAAACGCCCCAGCTTGGCCAGCGCTCGGCCCGTCTGGAACAGGCCCGCGTTGAAAAAGTAAGGGCTTACTCGCCCCGACTTCAGCGTGAACTCGCCAAACTTGAGCACGCCCTGCTCAATAGCGAAGGCAATGAAATCGCGTTGGTAGGGTTGTAGAGTGGTGGCCACGGCGGTGTTCTCTTGTCGGTAGGTGTGGTCGATAGGAATGTAAGTCAAACGCAACAATAAAACGGGGCTAAATAGCAAGAATTGGTTTGTCTATTTACCCAAACGTCTAAACGTCGGGTATCATACAGCAGCGACGCAAAAGGGACGATTTATGAAAATTGCCAGCATCAATGTCAATGGTATTCGTGATGCCGTCGACCGTGGCTTCCTGGACTGGCTGGCTCAGCAGGATGCCGACGTGGTCTGCGTGCAGAACATCAAGGCAAAAAGTTTTGAACTGGGTGACCATATTCTCTATCCGGAAGGCTACGAAGGCTATTTCCTGGATGCCGAGGAGGATGGTTTCGCCGGTGTGGCGCTCTATTGCCGCAAAATCCCCAAGGCCATCATGTACGGCCTGGGGTTTCCTCAGTGCGATCACGAAGGGCGCTTTCTGCAGGCGGACTATGACCGTTTCAGCATTGCCACTTTCCTGATGCCCGACGGAAGTGACCAGAAAGCCAAGCAGACGTTCATGGAGCAGTACCAGGAGTACCTGACGAAGATGTCGCGCAAGCGCCGCGAATACATCATCTGCGGTACCTGGCACATTGCCCACAAGACCGTCGACCTGGCCAACTGGTCGGACAATCAGCTCACCTCCGGCTTCCGCCCGGAAGAGCGTGCCTGGATGGACCAGGTGCTGGGCCCAACCGGTTTCATCGACACCTTCCGCGAGATCAATCGCGATGCTGGCGAATACACCTGGTGGCCCAAGCTGGACCAGGAAGTACCCCGTGACCGGCAGGAAGGCTGGCGGATCGACTACCAGCTGGTCGGCCCCAACTTCCGGCGCCATGTGGTCGACGCGTGGATTGATTACGATGCGACCTTCTCCGAGTTCGCACCGCTGATCGTTGAGTATGATTTAGCGCTCTAAGCGTTAGCTACTTCCCGCGTCGCCGTCTGCCAGTAGTGGTAATAAGCAACAAGCCGACCCAAGAGTCGGCTTGTTGCTTTATGCCTAAGAAAGAATCTAAATAATCATTAGTTACTGATTATTCAAAATAATCGTTATAAATTTTGTCGAATGTTCCATCTTCTTTAATTTCTTGCATCGCCTTATCAAAAGCTTCTATCAGCGCTTCATCTCGTGGGCGGAAAGCAGCACCAATACCGGGGCCATAAATCGACTCAGGGCCGGTAATTAAATCTCCCGTTTGTATAAAACGCTCGTCCTGGAGCATCGTTTCTTGAGCAAGAGAATAGGCAGTGAAAACAAGGTCGAGGCGCTCCGCATGCATATCGGTAACTACAGAGCCTGAATCACCATACCGATGAATATCCGCATCAGGATAGTAGGTAGTAACATATTCATCTTGAATAGTGGCTTGCTGCACACCGATTGCTACATCTGCCAAGTCACCTTCTATATCGTACTCGTTATTTACGTTTTTAACCCAAACGGATGGTACTTGGTAGTAGGGAGCCGAGAAGCTAACTTGCCTAGAACGCTCTTCTGTAATGTTCATCGCTGACGCTATCAGGTCGTATTTGCGCGCCATTAACCCAGGAATAATTCCATCCCAACCTTGTTCTACCCATTCGCACTCACGCTGCATGCGTTCACAAGCAGCATTGACTAATTCAACTTCAAACCCTGTGATGGTGCCATCAGGCTCTTTATATTGATAAGGCGCATAGGGAACATCGACTCCAATACGTAGTGGTTTACTATCAGCATGAGCAAGGCAGCTGATTAATACTGTCGTGAAAACTAAACAGCAGGTGACTTGTCGCATTTCGCATTCCTCTTGATTTTATCGATGGTTGCGTGAGGCGTCGTACTCTCGGTGTAACGTTTTTGTTATTTAATCTTGCTAAAGCGCGCACTGGAAAATTCGCTAAATTCATGGCTCAGTCGGTCATGGAGCAAGGCTTGAGCCAGCTCCTCAGCGTGGAAAGCAGCTAAACTAATTCCGCTATGACAATTGATGTTATAGGCACCTGGGCAGGCTCTGGATGATTCATACAGTGGAAATCCATCAGGTGTCATTACTCGTAATGCACTCCAAGCACGCACTATGTTGGCGTTCTTCAAGTGCGGGTAAATACGCACCCCACGAGCTGCTAATTTCGCCATGATACTGGTAGTCGCATCCCGGTTTAAGCCTGCATGTTCATGGGTGTCACCGATCAAGTAGCTACCGTTACCGGTTTGCCTTATCTGAGGTGTAGGAAGTTGCGGTATCAAAGGCATTTTTTCCGTTACGAGGATCTGCCCTCGTAAGGGAAACACTTCCCCGCTCAGGCCCAACATGGGTGAGAGGTGCTTCGCTCCAAGGCCTGCAGCTACGATAATACGCTCAGCTGTAAAGTTACCGCCTAGAGTATTGGCAGTGAAGCCAACGATATTTGATTCGAGGCGCTGAACCGAGCAGCCTGGATGATAGCTAAGACCCATCTTAAGGCTAGCTGTTAAAAGTGCACGCAAAAGCAATAGCGGATTGCAATGGCCATCATGGGGAGACCAAGTGCCCCCGTGAATGCTTTCACCTAAGCCAGGGAGATGGGTTATCAGGGCTGGCCTGTCTAAGTATTCCCATTGAAAATAGCTTGCGAGACAGGGTGATGAAGCCTGAAGTTTACGATAGCTAGCCACACGTGCTTCGGCCTCCTGAACGTCAAAGAAAATATCAATACCGCCCTGGCGAGAGTATTCAAGCGGTACACCACTGCGCTCGCTAAGCTCAATAGCAAAAAAAGGCCATACATCGCTCGACTGTAGACTCAACTCGGCATAGCGAGGCATGCCTATACCTTTTCCTTGTACCCACGTTAGCCCGGCATTACCTCGTGATGCACGTAAAACATCATCTCCTTCGTCTAGCATGATAATTTTTTGACCTCTGCGCAGTAGGCCATAGGCAACAGCCATGCCTACTACGCCACCACCAATAATTAAGAAGTCAAATTTCATGCCGCTAGCTCAATCTAGTTTAAGTAAGCTCGACTATAGGTAGGGATGTGCTATACGATCCAATATCAATAATTGTCCACTTAATGCGTAAAAGTTATGACTATGCCCTCTCTTCATTTGCGCGACCGCCAGATCCTCGCTTTTAAGCATGTCATGGAGATCGGTACAGTTTCCGGTGCCGCCAGGCGTATGCTGATTGCACAACCGGGTGTCACCCGCCTGCTCAAGCAACTGGAACATGACGTAGGGTTCACGCTATTCGAGCGTGTTCGGGGGCGTCTGGTGCCGACACCGGAGGCGCGCCTATTTCATCGCGAGGTACAGAAGGTATGGAGCGGCATGGAGCACTTGCGCAGCACTGCAAGGCGGATCAGAGAACGTGAAGTCGGAGGATTGCGCATCAGTGCCATGCCTTTGCTAGGAATGACCTTCCTCCCCGATGTATTGGCCGACTTCGCGTCTGACCATCCCGATGCCAGGATCGAGCTGGCCACTTTCCGCTCAGACCAGGTAGTAGAAGACGTACTCACCCAACGCTGTGACTTTGGCTTTGCTATTGTTTCTGCAATCGATGACCGCATGGACAGCGACGTATTTCATCTCGACAGCGTATGCGCGCTACCCTCTGGCCACCCTCTTGCGGAACGTAACACGGTGGAAGTGGAGGATCTTGTCAATGAGACCCTGATCTGCTTCGAGCCGCAGGATCCCTTACGTCTCGATCTGGAGCGGTTGATGGAAGCAAGACAGTTACGCCCCAGACGGCGCTTGGAAGTCTCGCTGGCCTTGCAAGCGGTCCGGCTAGTCGGCCGAGGAGTGGGCATTGCGGTCCTTGATCCTATCAGTGCTAGAGCCCTCAGCGACATGAACGTGGTATTACGGCCTTTTTCTCCCTTGTTAGGAGAAGATTTTGCTTTGTTGACACCACGTGACCAGCCTGTATCGCAGCTTGCACAGGAGTTTATCGGCGTGTTTCGCCAACGCTTTTCGCAAGCCACCCGACTGCCATAGGAGCGTTAGAAAGATGATTAATCTTCGCCAGATAGAAGCCTTTCGGGCGGTGATGGTTCACAAGACGGTAACGCGTGCCGCTCAGACACTGCACGTTTCCCAGCCTGCCGTCAGTCGTTTGGTCGGGGATCTGGAATTCCATGTGGGGTTTGCACTTTTCCAGCGTCACAAGGGGAGACTGATTCCCACGCCGGAAGCATTAGCTCTCTATGAAGACGTGGAGCGAGCCTTCGTCGGCCTGGATAAAATTACCGATACGGCCCGCGAAATTCGTGAATTTCGCACCGGTCGATTGCTGCTGAGCTGTATGCCCGCCCTGGCGTTGAATGCGCTGCCGACGATGATCAACGCTTTCTCCGAGCGACATCCCGGCATCACCATCTCCCTGCAGGTGCATAGCTCCCAGCGGGTGCTGGAGTGGGTGGCAACACAACAGTGCGATGCCGGCCTGATAGGCATGCAACTGGTCGACCCCTCCGTCACCATTCGTCCGATTGCCAGTGGGGCGTTGCGGTTAGTGATGCTGCCCGACCACTCCCTTGCCAGCCAGCCGGTCGTGAACATCGAGGATCTCGAGGGAGAACCTTTCGTCTCTCTCGGACAAACCCAGGATGTCAGGCCGCTTATCGACCAGGTCTTCCAGCAGGCGGGCATCAAGCGCCGAATGCGGATCGAGACCCAATTGTCGAGTGTGGCGTGCGAACTGGTCCTGGCGGGAGCCGGAGTGTCGTTGATCGACCCTATCACTGCGGATAGCTACCTTTCGCAAGGCCTGGTATCCCGTCCCTTTACTCCTGAAATTCCCTTTCATTACAGTGCAGTGCTTCCCGCTTTCCGGCCCCCGTCACGATTGGTACTGGAGTTTCTCGAGGAGTTGAAACGACACCTTGCCGATCAGCTCGATACATCGCCTACGCCATTGACCCATAACATTAGCGAATAGGATGGCTAACAAACGGCATTAGCCCTGATGACCAAAGCGATGCTAGCTTCAATTGCAGGTCGCACTGCCCACGCCTTCTGACCGTTTTCTAGCAATACCAGAAGCGGTGGCGGCCATTGATAACAACAAGCAAAACATCGACATCAATGACAGGACACTGCAAGCATGAAAAAAATGACTAGCCAAACGACTGCTATGGCGGGACTGCTGTTTCTCGGCATGAATACCGCTCTCGCTGAACCGCTTTATGTTGGTTCCTACGGGGGCTCTACCGAGCAAGCCATGCGCGATAAGATCATTCCAGCATTTCTCGAAGAGCATGACGCGGAAATCATCTACGTGGCAGGTAACTCCACTGATACCCTGGCCAAGCTACAAGCTCAGCGTGGCGACCAGGAGCTGGATGTGGTGCTTATGGACGATGGCCCCATGTACCAAGCTGTCAATCTGGGTTTCTGCTCGCCGATGCAAGATACCACCATGCTGGATGACGTCTACGACATCGCACGTTTCCCCGATGACAAGGCTGTAGGAGTTGGCCTGGTCGCTTCTGGGTTTGCCTACAATGCCGACATGTTCGAGCGTAATGGCTGGGAGACGCCCTCCTCATGGAAAGACCTGGCCGATGAGAAATTCGCCGGCAAGCTGGTCGTTCCTTCCATCAGTAACACTTATGGTGTGCATGCCTTGGTAATGGCGGCGCGTCTCAACGGGGGAAGCGAAAGCGACATCGACCCCGGTTTCGAATTCATGAAAGAACAAGTCGCGCCTAACATCCTCTCTTTCGAGCCTTCGGCGGGCAAGATGTCCGAGCTGTTCCAGAATGAAGAAATCGCTCTGTCGGTCTGGGGCAGTGGGCGCTTGCGTGCGCTGGCCAGCACAGGCTTCCCGGGCGCCTTCGCTTACCCCGAAGAGGGTGCCGTCGCCTTGATGGTGGCTGCCTGTGTCATCGAAGGCAGCGAGAAGCGCGAGTTGGCCGAGGCCTTTATCGAACACCTGCTGGCACCGGAATCTCAGGAACTGCTGGCCGACACCCAGGGCTGGGGCCCCGCACAGCGGCATGCCCAGTTATCCGACGAATTGGCAAGCGTGCTTCCCTATGGTGAAAAGGTCGACCAGTTAGTAGCCGTGGACTGGGATGTCATCAATCCCAATCGTCTCGATTGGACCAATCGTTGGAACCGTCAGGTTGAGCGCTAGACACGCGTCAATCCCGTTCCTTCGTTGATATCCACTAAAGACACCACACCCTTGCCTCGTTCGATGAGCAAGGGTGTGGGGGAGTCCTGCTATGAGTTTTCTTCGTTTAGAGTCATTGACCAAGCGCTTCGGCAGCAATACTGCCGTGCAAGACATCACCCTCGATATCGACCAAGGCGAGTTCGTCTCGCTACTCGGTCCGTCGGGTTGCGGTAAGACGACCACCCTGCAAATGATTGCCGGCTTCGTTGAGCCCACTCGCGGACGTATCCTGATGAAGGGGGAGGACATTACGTCCTGCAAGTCTAATCAACGGGGCATCGGCATCGTGTTCCAGAGCTATGCCCTGTTTCCCCACATGACCGTGGCGGAAAACGTTCGTTTCGGCCTGGAAATGCGCAAGGTCCCTGCCGGTGAAAGCCGTCAGCAAGTCAGTGAAGCACTGGAACTGGTGTGTCTTGATCATCTCGAAGATCGCTACCCCCGCGAACTGTCGGGTGGTCAACGCCAGCGGGTGGCTCTGGCCCGAGCACTGGTCATTCGGCCACCGTTGCTGCTGCTTGATGAGCCCCTTTCCAACCTAGATGCGCAATTGAGAGAAAACATGCAGATCGAGCTGCGTAATATCCAGCAGCAGGTCGGCACCACGACCCTGATGGTCACCCATGATCAATCGGAAGCGCTTTCGCTCAGTGATCGTGTCGTAGTGATGAATCAGGGCAAGGTGGTACAGGTGGACGAGCCCTTTGCAGCCTACGAGAGCCCCAGAGACAACTTCGTTTCTTCATTTGTCGGCAAGACCAACCTGTTTGACTGCCACATAGACCAGCGTGAAGGCAGGCAGGCCCACGTCAAGCTCGGCGACTGTCTGCTCGAGATCGCCGTGCCCGATGAGATCAAGGGGAACAAGGTTCAACTGTCGATTCGCCCGGAAAAACTGGAGTTGACTCAGCACACGGCCGGTCAGCTACAGGGGCGTGTGCGGACACGACTGTTCCTGGGCAACCACTGGCTGTACCAAGTCGACAGTAGTGCCGGCGAGCTGTTGATCACTCAGCCGAACCTGGGCATCCAAGGGGCGGCGGTAGGCGATGATGTCGGTATTTGCTGGCAAGACGGGGCGGTACGTGTCCTGGGGGAGCAAGCAAATGGCTGAGCTTGTTTCCCATCTTCCCTCTTCGTCACCCCGGGGGCGCTCGCTTAATCCGGTGCCGTGGTTGTTGAGCGCCCCAGGCGCCGTTTTCTTTCTCACCCTGCTGGGCATGCCGCTGATCATGACGCTGATACTCAGTTTCAACAGCTTTGATTATTCGGTCGGCATCGTCTCGTCATTCGGCCTCGAAAACTATATTGAGGTCCTGCAAGACAGTTATTTTCACGAGATATTTCTGCGCACCTACGGCATCAGCATAGCGGTAGTGGTGCTGTGTATCCTGATCGGCGTGCCGGAGGCCTACATTCTTTCGCGCATGCGCAGTCCATGGCGCTCGCTGTTTCTTGTCATCACCCTGGCGCCGCTATTGATTTCAGTGGTCGTGCGAACGCTTGGCTGGGTCCTGTTGATCGGTGGCAACGGCTTGCTTGGCAAGTTTCTGGAAGGAAGCGGTATTGCCGAGTCCAGTGCCGGTAACTTGATGTATACCCACACGGGAGTGATTCTCGCGCTGGTTCATGTGCTGGTACCGCTGATGGTGATTTCGGTATGGGCCGCCCTGCAGAAGCTCGATCCTGCCGTCGAACATGCCGGCCTTTCGTTGGGCGCCAGCCATGCCACCGTCTTTCGTCGAGTGGTCATACCCCAGGTACTGCCCGGCATCCTCTCCGGCAGCTTGATCGTCTTTGCCTTGTCCGCCAGCGCCTTCGCCACGCCGGCCATTATCGGTGGACGGCGTCTCAAGGTGGCAGCTACCGCTGCTTACGACGAATATCTCAGCACCATGAATTGGCCGCTCGGGGCGGCGATCGCCATCGTGCTGTTGGTGGCCAATGTCGTTGTGGTGATGAGCTACAACCGCATGATGGAGCGGCGTTTCCGCCGTACCCTGGGCTAGGAGTCATCACGATGCTACGTAATAGTAAACTCGCCCTGACGTTTCACACGCTGTTCGTCATTTTCCTGTTGGCTCCCCTGGTGGTAGTAATGCTGGTGGCCTTCACACCGCATGGCTATCTCTCCTACCCTACGGACGGGTTCTCGCTGCGCTGGTTCACAGCAATCTTCGAGCACCATGACTTCATCCGCGCTTTCTGGAATAGCCTATATCTCGGTATTGCTGCCGCCAGTGTTTCGGCCTTGCTGGCGGTGCCCGCGGCGCTGGCCATTGTTCGTTACCGGTTTCGGGGCCGCGACGCGTTGGTCGGCTTATTCTTGTCGCCGCTGATGATCCCCCATGTCGTTCTCGGGGTGGCGTTTTTGAGCTTTTTCTCCCAGATAGGCATTTACGGTAGTTTCTGGGCATTGATTGCGGCCCACGTGATCATCGTCATGCCCTATACCATGCGTCTGGTTATGGCATCTGTGTTCGGCATGGATCGTAGTGCTGAAAAGGCCGCCCTGTCGCTGGGTGCTTCGCAATGGACGACGTTCCGACGCATCACCATGCCGATGATCCTTCCTGGTATCGCAGGGGGCTGGATACTGGCGTTCACCACTAGCTTCGATGAATTGTCTATGACCATTTTCGTGGCCTCGCCCAGCACGACCACGCTGCCTGTGCAGATGTATAACCATATCGCTCATACCGTCGATCCGTTGATCGCCTCGGTCTCTACCGTGCTGATCGTGCTGACGGTGCTGTTCATGGTACTGCTCGACCGGCTTTACGGAATCGACAAAGTTCTCATCGGCAAGGGCTAAGGAGCCAGCTATGCAGCAGTGTGATTTCGCCGTGATCGGCGGAGGGCTAGTAGGCAGTGCAATCGCCTATGGGCTGGCCAGCCAAGGCCATCAGGTCAGCGTCCTGGATGAAGGCGATGTGGCCTATCGTGCCTCGCGAGGCAATTTCGGATTGGTATGGGTGCAAGGCAAGGGGCAGGAGATCCCTCTCTATTCGCGCTGGAGCATGCGCTCGGCTTCCCTGTGGACGGCACTTTCCCAGGAGCTCTTCGAGCTGACGGGAGTCGCCACACAGCATCACAACCCTGGCGGCGTCCATCTCTGCTACAGCCAGGCGGAGCTGGAGAATCGCGCGGTGGAACTCGACGCGCTAGCTCAGGCGACCGGACGACAATTCACATTCGACATGCTGGATCATGACCAGCTACGCGACTTGATCCCCGAGATCGGCGAAAGCGTTACCGGTGCTTCATGGTCAAATTGGGATGGTCACGCCAACCCTCTCTATCTGCTGCGTGCCCTGCATGATGGGATTCGTCACTACGGCGGGCGGTTCGTGCCCGGCAGGAAAGTCCATCGTATTCGGCGCAACGGAAATAGCTTTGTGATCGAGCGTGATCACCAGACCCTCATCGCTGGACGGGTCATCCTGGCAGCTGGGCTCGGCAATCGAGAGCTGGCCCCGCAGGTCGGACTCGATGCACCGCTTGTACCCAATCGAGGCGAAATCTTGGTCACCGAACGTATGCGGCCGTTGCTTGACCTACCCACCACGTATCTTCGCCAGACCGGCGAAGGCTCAATACTGATGGGCGACTCCCATGAAGACGTCGGTTTCGATGACGGCACCGAAACGCCGGTGTTGGCTCAAATCGCCCAACGCGCCGTACGCGCATTGCCGGCGCTTGCTAACACTCGTGTGGTTCGTAGCTGGGGAGCGTTACGGGTCATGACGCCCGATGGCTACCCGCTTTATCACGCATCCGAAAGCCACCCTGGGGCCTTTGTCGCCTGTTGCCATAGCGGCGTGACGCTGGCCGCCGCCCATGCGAAATGTTTGGCGCCTTGGTTCGCAGGTGCTGAACCACCCGCCGAAATCAGTCCTTTTACCGCGGAGAGATTCCATGTTCAAACGCCTATCCCCGCCTGAAGCCACCAACGAAGCGGTAGTAACTTTCCGCTTTGATGAGCAGACCGTAACCGCTCGCCCTGGCGATACAGTGGCGGCGGCGCTGCTGGCCTCGGGTATCAGCATCTGTCGAACCACGCCGGTCAGCAATACCCCACGTGCCCCTTACTGCATGATGGGAGTGTGTTTCGAGTGCCTGGTAGATATCGATGGCAACCCCAATGTCCAGGCCTGCCAGGTCGAGGTTAGCGATGGGATGCATGTCCATATACAGCCGGGCGCCAGGAGATTAATTTCATGATTACGCATGACCTAGTCATTCTTGGTGCAGGTCCCGCAGGTATGGCCGCAGCAACTACAGCCCTTGAACATGGCATTACGCCGGTGGTAATAGATGAGCAGCCTGCCGCTGGTGGTCAAATTTATCGTGCATTGGAACGTACCCCCGTACGTGATCGGCAGATTCTTGGCGAGGATTACTGGTCTGGCGAGTCTCTAATAAAGGGGCTTAAAGACCCTCAAATTGACTATCGTCCTGCAACTACCGTTTGGCAACTGACCCGGCAGCGTGAAATCGGGCTATTGCATGATGACAAGGCAGAAATGATCGGTGCGCGGCATATCATCCTTGCCACAGGAGCCATGGAGCGGCCTATGCCAATCCCAGGTTGGACATTACCTGGGGTCATGACGGCAGGTAGTGGTCAAATATTACTCAAGAGTGCCGGGGCTGTGCCCCAGACATCCGTCGTTCTAGCCGGCTGTGGCCCCTTATTATTGCTGCTGGCCACTCAGTACCTTCGCGCAGGTGTCGAGATAGCGGCTATTCTTGATACAACGCCACGGGATCGCTATCGCGCCGCTCTCAAGCATGTTCCCGGTGCGTTACGTAATGTCAGTACCTTATTAAAAGGGGTGGGACTATTACGTGAACTACGTCGTGCTGGTGTTCGCCACATTAGAGGTGTAAGCGCTCTGCGTGCCGAAGGTAGTGGTCAGTTGGAGCGCGTTTTATGGAAGCAACAGGGCGATGATAATTGGCAGACACTTGAAACGCCTACTTTGCTGCTTCATCAAGGCGTTATCCCCAATACCCAAATCACTTGGGCGGTGGATTGCCACCATGAGTGGGATGAGCAGCAATTAGCCTGGAGGCCACGTCTGGATGAGTGGCTGGGCACTGATATCCCAGGTATTGCCGTAGCGGGTGATGGAGGCGGTATCGTAGGAGCCAAGGCCGCGGCCATGCAAGGTCAATTAGCGGGACTGGGGGCTGCCCTGGCACTAGGTAAGTTAACCTTGGAGAACAGTACTGAACGCGCCCAACCAATTCGTAAAGCACTAGCGCTTGACACCGCGATTAGACCTTTTCTCGATGTGTTATATAGACCTGCAAAACAATGGCGTTTACCCGATGACGATACGCTAGCCTGTCGGTGCGAAGAGGTAACCGGCGGAGAAATCCGGCGCATGGCTGACATGGGCTGCCGAGGTCCCAATCAAACTAAGTCGTTCACTCGTTGTGGCATGGGGCCGTGTCAAGGCCGTATGTGCGGTATTACCGTGAGCGAACTGCTAGCAGATGCCAATCAACAGAGTGTTGAAGAAACCGGCTATTACAGACTGCGCCCACCTTTCAAACCGATCACTCTCGGACAGCTTGCAAAGGCGGCGGAGGAAGGCTGATGTCTCGTCGTGTAGTAGTTGTGGGCGCAGGATTTCATGGCTGCAGTGCCGCACTGCGGTTAAGTCTCCAAGGGTACGAAGTCACTGTCATTGATAAGACCTATGCAGGTCGTCACGCCTCGGGTGTCAATGCAGGTGGTGTGAGGCGTTTAGGCCGACACCCTGCAGAGATCCCGTTGGCAGTAGCAGCTTGGGAGCGCTGGCAGTGTATGACCGACATCGTCGGTGACGACTGCGGATTTCGTCCTGTTGGGCAGGTCAAGGTAGCCGAAAACGATAACGACATGGCCATCCTTGCCGACCGCGAGCGCCAGGTACGTGACTTGGGGTTTCACCATGAAGTCCTGATCGGCCGTGACGAGTTGCACCGTCGGTTGCCGACGTTGGCCGACCACTGCCCGGGAGCGCTGGCGTGTGATGGCGATGGCTTTGCCAATCCTTATCGTACTGTTACTGCCTGGCGTCGAGAGGCCGAGCGCCAGGGAGCACGATTCCGTGAAGGTATCGAGATAACCACCATTGAGACCAAGGGAAACGGCTGGCGGCTGAGCGGTGGTGGCGAGTATTTTGATGCTGACTTGCTTGTCAATTGTGCTGGGGCTTGGGCAGGAGAGCTTTGCAAATGGTTAGAAGAGCCGGTTCCTCTCACTGCTGAAGCCCCCATGTTAATGATTACTGAGCGACTATCGCCATTTTTAGGAACCGTAGTGGGCGCGACATCGCGACCATTATCTTTCAAGCAGTTTGAGAACGGTACGGTTTTGATTGGAGGAGGAGTGCGCGGTGTCGTGGACACTGTTCGCGATGTGGCCGAAACCCGATTGGATGGATTGGCGGAGAATGCCGATACCGTCGTCAGCCTGTTTCCGTTCATGAAAGAGGCACGCATCATGCGAACCTGGGCAGGCGTCGAAGCAGTCACGCAGGATCACATTCCTGTAATAGGTCTCAGCAGTCAGCACGACAATGTTATTCACGCTTTTGGTTTCTCAGCTCACGGCTATCAGTTAGGCCCCATTACTGGAGAAATAGTCGCCGACCTTGCTTTGGAGCGAGAGCCCAAGCTACCCATCACTCCTTTTTCTATTCAAAGATTTCAAACACCTTGTCCTGAATAGGGCGAGTTTACAAACGCCAATTAAGGCAAACAGGAGAGTACTATGATTAAACGACATATCCAAACACCTATTATGCATCGCGCTGTGGAAGCAAATGGCATTGTTTTTTTCGGGGGAATAATTGCTGATGATCTTACGCTTGATATGGCAGGTCAAACACGTCAAGTGCTAGATAAACTAGAAAACTATCTAGCCGAAGCGGGTACGGATAATAAGCGGATCGTTACCGCAACTGCCTATGTTTCTGACTTGAACCTTAAGAAAGGGATGAACGATGTGTGGACTCAATGGTTTGATGCAGATCATCTACCTGCCCGAGCGACACTAGGTGTTGCGGATCTTGGTGAGAATGTACTTTTAGAATTAGTAGTGACGGCGGTTAAATAATCGCATAACACTATTGCTGGTGTGTTTTTACGCCAGCAATAGTGCTGAATTGACTTGTCTTCTAAGCGCGAATCCCCAGCGCTTCACGCTGCTTCTCTCGCAGTTCATCACCGGCTTTTTCGGCCAAATCCAGCATGGCGTTCAGCTCTTTGCGGTTAAACGCGCCCGCTTCCGCCGTGCCCTGTACTTCAATCAGCTCGCCGCTTTCGGTCATGACGACGTTCAGGTCGGTGTCGGCTTTGCTATCTTCGGGGTAGTCCAAATCCAGCACCGGCACGCCCTTGTAAATGCCCACGGAAATGGCGCTGACCAACTGCTTGAAGGGGTCGCCCTTGATCTTCTTTTCCCGCTGCAGGTAGCGAATGGCGTCCACCAGCGCCACACAGCCACCGGTAATCGCCGCCGTGCGCGTGCCGCCATCGGCCTGGATCACATCGCAATCCACGGTAATGGTAAACTCTCCCAGCTTCTTCAAATTCACCGCCGCGCGCAGGCTACGGCCAATCAGCCGCTGAATCTCCAGCGTGCGACCACCCTGCTTGCCCTGGGTGGCTTCGCGGTTGCTGCGAGAGTGCGTGGCGCGGGGCAGCATGCCGTACTCCGCCGTAATCCAGCCCTGATTCTTGCCACGCAGCCAGCGCGGTACGCCCGCTTCCACGCTGGCGTTGCACAGCACCTTGGTCTCGCCAAATTCCACCAGCACAGAGCCTTCGGCATGGCGCGTGAAGTCGCGGGTCAAACGAATCTCACGCAGCTGGTTGGCCTCGCGACCGCTGGGGCGAACTACATCAGGACGCATAGCACCTCACATCATCATTACGTTGAAAAGGCCCACCATTGTACACGTCAACGCCACTCGGCACGGGGCTATTCAGGCCAGGCCCATTCAAGCCACCCCGCCCCGACAAGATCAGGTAGACTGACCAAAACGCGACTCACAGGAGCCCCCATGGCCAGCCCCCGCCACGTTCACAGCATGACCGCCTTCGCCCGCGCCGAGCAGGCCGCCCCTTTTGGCACCCTGCAGGTCGAGATACGTTCGGTGAACCAGCGCTACCTGGAGCCGCATTTTCGTTTGCACGAAAGCCTTCGTGACCTGGAGCCGCTGCTGCGCGAAGCGCTGCGTACCCGCTTGGCGCGTGGCAAGGTGGAGTGCAGCGTGCGTTTCGAGAGCGCCGACACCGCCCAGGCACCGGCGGTGAACATCGCGCGCCTGCAAGAGATTGCCGACGCCCTGGCGGCCATTCAGCAGCAGGTGCCCAGCGCCGTACCGCCCACCACTCTGGCGCTGCTCAACCAGCCCGGCGTGATGGAAACCCAGCACCTGGACCAGGACGCCATCAAGGCCGCCGCCAAAGCGCTGTTCGACCAGGCGCTCAAGGAACTGATCGACGCCCGCGCCCGGGAAGGCGAAAAGCTGGCTGAGATGATCACCACCCGCCTGGACGCCGTCAGCGAGCAAGTGGCCACCGTACGCAGCCTGCTGCCGCAAATCCTGGAACGCCAGCGGGCCCAGCTGCTGGAGCGTTTAGAAGTCGCCAAGACCGAACTCGACCCCCAGCGCCTGGAAGCCGAACTGGTGTTGGTGGCCCAAAAAGCCGACGTGGACGAAGAGCTGGATCGCCTCACCGCGCACATCGACGAAGTACGCCACCAGCTCGCCCAAAAAGGCCCCAAAGGCCGCCGCCTGGACTTCCTGATGCAGGAGCTCAACCGCGAAGCCAACACGCTGTCATCGAAATCCGTGGTGGCAGAGACCACCCGGTGCGCGGTAGAGCTGAAGGTGCTGATCGAGCAGATGCGGGAGCAGATACAGAATATTGAGTGATGAACATGAGTCGAGCGACAGCTTGGAGTGCAAGGGAGGTAGAGGCAATCGTTGCTACCTACCGGCAGATGTTAGTAGCGGAACTGAGCGGGCAAAGTTATAACAAGCGCGCACTTAACCGAACACTGATGGCACAGCTTGATGGCCGCTCGGCCGGTGCCATTGAGTTCAAGCACTGTAATATCAGTGCAGTGTTGCGCGATGCTAACTGCCCCTATGTCGATGGCTACAAGCCTCGTAGTAACTATCAACAAAGCCTAGTTGACGTTGTCGAGGAGCTGTTGCTAGGCAACGAGCTCGTTGATCGAGCAGCACGTTTGGCTGCTGATCTCCCAGTGGTGGATACCGTTGGCATCGTCGATGAACGTATCATTGTCGAACCTCCTAGAACGACACCACCGCAACAAGGTGTTCGCGAATTTCATGCTGATTATTCGGTCCGCCCGCCGCAAAAACGCGACTACTTGGCTCGGGAAACCCGCAATCGTGAGCTAGGGCTTGCAGGTGAGCACCTAGTGATGCGGTTTGAGCAGCATCGGCTGCTTCAAGCCGGGCTGGATAAGCTGGCTGAGCGGGTAGAGCACGTCGCGGTGACTCAGGGGGATGGATTAGGGTTCGATATCCGCTCCTTCGAGCCTGACGGCCGTGACCGGCTGATCGAAGTCAAAACAACCGCTTTTGCCAAGGAGTGCGCGTTTTTCATCACACCTAACGAGCTAAACTGTTCGCGCGCCCATTCTGAACACTATCATTTATTCCGCCTGTTCAACTTCCGTAAGGGCCCGAAACTATTTTTCCTGAAAGGCGATCTCCACGAACAGCTCTGGCTGGAGCCCGATAGCTACCGCGCGGGAGTGCGTTGAGCCAGATGGTTGAGTAACGCGATCAGCTTAATTCGTTGACGTTCAATTGCTGCTCAAACTTATAGACCCTCTTTGAGCACCTCTTCGATGGAGGAGGGTTGTTTAGCGGCGAGGGCATCGGGTTGGGTCAGCGCATAGAGCCGTGCCAGGTCATCCAGGCTTTGCCAGAGCAACAGCAGCTGGTGGAGTGATATTTGCCCGGTGAGCTCGAATTTCTTGATGGTCGGGGCGGGCACACAGCTGCGCTGAGCCAGCGCCGCTCGGGATAGCTTGGCCTGCTCGCGCAACCTGCGTAGGTGGGCGGCAAAGGCCTGCTGAACATCGGTATCGTCCAACAACAGAAACGGGGAAGTAAGCTCACAGCCCCAACAGCTCCTCCACCGGCAAATGGCTGGTCGCTTTCATTTCCCTCAGCGAGAGGTTGGAGCGGATGCTCGATACCCCGGGCAGTTTGCGCAGCACCGTTTCGACGAAGTGGCTGTAGTCGTCCAGGTCTTTGGCGACTACCTGTAGCAGGAAGTCGGCTTCGCCGGTGGTGTTGTGGCAGCTCAGTACGCGGGAGCTGGCCTGGATGATGCGCTCGAACTCCGCCGTCGCGGCTCCGCTGTGCTGGGTGCAGGTGATTTGCACGAAGGCCAGCACGCTGGCGCCCACTTTGCGGCGGTTGAGGATGGCCTGGTAGCCTTCGATCACTCCCAGCTTTTCCAGGCGTTTGTGGCGTCGCCAGCAGGTGGCTTCGCTCAGGTGCAGCTGCTCGGCCAGCCGTGCGTTGGCCACCCGCCCGTCTGCCTGCAGCAAGGTGGCTAACCGGGCATCTTTTTTATCAAGCTCGCTCATTTTGAAAGGCTCTTTCGGTTTATTCATATTGTTGAAAAGAGTGCTTCAAAAAGGCGCAGGATGTCCATCAGAAGGAAACGTAATTTCGGGCGTGGCTCGCTATAGTGCGTATACATCCAACGCACCGCCGACCGTTCAGGAGTGAGCCATGAAAGCCGTGGTATACGAGCAGTTTTCTACCCCGCCCAGCATCCAGCAGGTGCCCGACCCAGCGCCAGCGCCTCACGGGGTCGTGGTGAAGGTGATGGCCAACGGCGTATGCCGCAGTGATTGGCACGGCTGGATGGGCCACGACCCGGATATCCGGCTTCCCCATGTGCCGGGCCATGAGCTCTCCGGCGTGGTGGAAGCGGTGGGCAAGGACGTGACGAAGTGGCGCATTGGCGACCGGGTGACCGTGCCGTTCGTGGGCGGCTGCGGCATCTGCCCGGAGTGCCACACCGGCAATCATCAGGTGTGCGATGCCCAATTTCAGCCGGGGTTTACCCACTGGGGCTCGTTTGCCGAGTATGTGGGCATTCACTACGCCGATGTGAATCTGGTCGCACTGCCGGATACCCTGACGTTCGATACCGCCGCCAGCCTGGGCTGTCGGTTCGTGACCTCTTTTCGTGCGGTGGTAGACCAGGGCCGCGTGTCGGCGGGCCAGTGGGTGGCGGTGCACGGCTGCGGTGGCGTGGGGCTGTCGGCCATCATGATTGCCAGCGCAGCCGGCGCCAACGTGGTGGCGGTGGATATTTCCGAGCAGGCGCTGGCTTTGGCGCGCCAGCTGGGGGCGGTGGCCACGGTGAATGCCAACCAGGTGGCCGACGTGGTGGAGGCGGTGGTCGAGATCACCCAAGGCGGCGCACATGTCTCGCTGGACGCGCTGGGCCACCCCACCACCTGCTTCAACTCCATCAGCAATTTGCGCAAGCGCGGCAAGCATGTTCAGGTGGGGCTGATGCTGGCGGACCACAGCACGCCCGCCGTACCGATGAGCAAGGTGATCGCCAACGAGCTGGAAATTTTGGGCAGCCATGGCATGCAGGCGCATCGCTACGGTGCCATGCTGGCGATGATCCAGTCAGGCAAGCTGGCGCCTGAAAAATTGATTGGCCGCCGTATCACGCTGGAAGAGTCCGTGCAGGCGTTGGTCAACATGGACAAGTTCGAAGGCGCGGGGGTCACCGTGGTGACGAAATTCTGATAAAAGAGGGGAAGACCGTTCTCATCAGAGGGTTTGCCCATGTTCACCCTGCGTATCTTCGCGCTGTGCATGCTCTCGGGCCTGCTTGGCCTTGTGCCCCTTGCTGCTCAGGCCAATACCGCCACTTGGCAGGCGCTGCAGCAGGGTGGGTTGGTCATTCTCATGCGCCACTCGCTGGCGCCGGGCATCGGCGACCCGCCGGGATTTGTGTTGGAAACGTGTGCCACCCAGCGAAACCTTTCCAGTGAAGGGCGTGCTCAGGCCGTAGCGGCGGGGCAGGCGTTGCGGCAGCAGGGCGTGGCGATCGATGCGGTTTACAGCTCCCAATGGTGCCGTGCACTGGAAACCGCCGAGCTGATGGCGTTGGGGCCGATAACGCCTGCGACGTGGCTGAACTCGTTCTTTAGCGGGCGGGGGGATCAGGTGGCCACTACCCAAGCGGCTCGTGAGCGCATGGAAGCATGGCAGGGGCCGGGTAACCTGCTGCTGGTGACGCATCAGGTGAATATCACGGCGCTGATCGGCGGCGGTGTCAGTTCCGGGGAAATGGTGGTCGTGCGCCCCCAGGAGGATGGTTTTGCGGTGGTGGGGCGGCTGAGCATTCCCAGCCGCTGAGGTTTTGTGCATTTCCTTCAATGAACCAAGGCAAATTATTCGCTCCTCATCGCGTCGCTGAGGTTTTACGCTGGGCGTATCGATAAGGAGGACGTCATGTCATCAGCCAATACCCCATCCGTTCGCCGCGTGGTCGCTCAGCACCCTGCCCATCGGGACGATATCGGTGACCTGGTCACCCGCAGGCCGCTGCCGGGGCCTGGCGTGGATCAGCTCGATCCGTTTCTGTTCCTGAATCACCACGGCCCGCAGGTGTATCCCGCCAATAATCGTGGGCTGCCGTTTGGGCCGCACCCCCACCGGGGGTTCGAGACGGTCACCTTCATTCTGGAGGGCTCGCTGGCCCACGCCGACAGCGCCAGGCACCAGAGCGTGATCCATGCAGGCGGCGTGCAGTGGATGACCGCGGGCAGCGGCATCGTGCATGCAGAAATCTCGCCCCCTGAGTTCCTGCGCGAAGGCGGGCCGCTGGAAATCCTCCAGCTGTGGGTCAATCTGCCGTCGCGGCTGAAGATGAGCGAGCCGCGCTACGTGGGCTTGCAGCAGGAAGGCATTCCCGCCGTTCCCCTGGCGGGCGGTGGCACGCTCAACCTGATTGCCGGGGAGTGGCAAGGGCAGTCAGGCCCGATCGAGTCGCTGAGCGGCGTGTTCATGTCCACACTCGCGCTGCCTGCGGGTGCCAATGAGCAGCTTCCCGTGGCCCCTGGGCGGCAGGTGTTTCTGTACGTGGTGAGTGGTGACGTGACGGTGGGCGGCGAGCCTGCCAAAGCGCACCATTTGATCGAACTCGACCGTGACGGCGAAAGCCTTGCCATCAAGGCAGCCAGCGATGCGCGCCTGCTGTTTGGCCATGGCGACGTCATCGATGAGCCGGTCTATTCCCACGGCCCCTTCGTGATGACCACCCGCGACGAGATCGTGCAGGCGGTAGAGGATTACCAGAACGGCAAGTTTGGCGGGCTGACGCTGTAACCGCCGCGCTAAACCGGCTCGCCGCGATAGTAGTGCCATAAAAACAGCGACCCCACGCTGCGCCAGGGGGCCCAGGGTTCCACCAACTGGCGGGCCTGCTGCGGCGTGGGTTTGTCCTCCATGCCCTTCAGGCGGCCCAGCGCCACTCTTAACGCAAGGTCGTCGGCGGGGAAGATATCGGGGCGTTTGAGCGAGAACATCAGGTAGATCTCGGCGCTCCAGCGGCCAAACCCACGCAGCTGGGTAATCGCGGCAATCGCCTCGTCATCGCTGAGGTGCGCCAACCCATCGGCGCTAAAGGTGCCCGCCAGCTCCGCCTCTGCCAGCCCTTTGGCATACTCGATCTTGCGCCACGACAAGCCTGCATCCCGCAGCGCCTGGCCTTCCACCTCCATCACCGCTTTGGCGTGCAGCTCCGGCAGCAGCGTATTCACTCGGCCCATGATGGCCCGTGCGGCCTCGGTGGAGATCTGCTGGCTGACGATGGTCGAGAAGAAGGTGGCAAACCCGGGGTCGCGCTGGCGCGGGCTGGGCGCACCCACCAGGGGGTAGGCGCGCGCAATGTCGGGGTCGGCGTGGGCCAATGCCTGCATGGCGTGCTCGATCATATCAACGGGCGTTTGATCAGACGGCATGATATCTCCTGAGATAAATGGGTATTAAATTGCTCATTTAGGATAATTTGATTTTAATTTGAGTATTAAAGTGCACATTATGCTGCTTCGAACTACACTTTTGAGCATTAAACTACTCATTAAATGACGCGTTAAAGGTGAGCCGTGTTGCTAACCCTTCAAGCCTTCCATCAAGGGCAGTGGCACGATGCTGCCGAGCTGGTGTTCGAGCATCCAGAGCGGGGCCGTCGAGGGCCTGCGCGTTTGGGCTACCTTACCGATTATGCCCTTGAGTGGCTGGATCACGACGATGAGCACGCCTGTAGCCTTCGTTTGCCTATCGAGTTGATGAATACCCATCAATCGCCA
Source organism: Halomonas sp. C22 (assembly GCF_007655045.1). Classification (NCBI taxonomy): domain Bacteria; kingdom Pseudomonadati; phylum Pseudomonadota; class Gammaproteobacteria; order Oceanospirillales; family Halomonadaceae; genus Halomonas; species Halomonas sp. C22. The sequence goes on from NZ_VBVC01000008.1 coordinate 127,332, forward strand.
CGCTGGTTCACTTTTTTAGACGATATCATGCCCTCTGGGGCCAGCCGCCGTTACTGGGTCGCGCAGTTGGGTATATCGGCACTTGGTGAGGCGGAGCAGGATGTCGCGCTACTGGCCAAGGGAGCGATTGCGCCAGTGGGCAATTTACGTATCAAAGAGGCCCTTCCTGAGCGCCCAGCAGGCAGCACGCTGGAGCTGCAGCGCTGGGGGTTGGTATGAAGCGCAAAGAGCTCACCAGCATCGAGCGGGAGGCGTTGCTGACGACATTAGCGGCCCAACTGGTGCGCGAAGAAATCAGCTCTGGGCAGGTGCTGCGTCAGCTCCGCCGTGAGGTACTGGGCATGTCGCAGACCCAATACGCCGATCTGGTGGGCATCAGCCGTCGTTCGCTGTCAGACCTGGAAGCCGATAAGGCAAGCCCTACCGTGGCGCTGCTCAATCAGGTCTTCCGGCCGCTGGGTCTGCAGGTAGGCTTGCTGCCGCGCAACCGCGAGCTGCGCGAGCGCTTGTTGTCAGCCAATGCCACGAGGGGCTGACCCCCTTGGTACATCGTTGGATGATTGAGTTCGCACGCTAACTTTTTTCATGCCTTGTATTTCTACTTTCGTCTAATCCTGCCATCATTTGCGGTTATCCAGGATCTTTTCAGTGAACAGGCGCGTATCCCGCGCCTGGGGAGTGAGGTATGCAAGCATCATCAACGGGGCTGGCGCGGCATCCGCGGTGGGCGGAATTCGTGCTGGCGCTGGGCGGGTTCGGCATCGGCACCAGCGAGTTCGTCATCATGGGGTTGATGAACCGCGTGGCGGAAGACCTGGCCGTGAGCGTGCCGCAGGTAGGCTATTCCATCAGCAGCTATGCCCTGGGGGTCGTGGTGGGGGCGCCGCTGATTTCGGCGCTGGCCGCGCGGGTGCCCAAGCGAGCGCTGCTGATTGCGCTGATGCTGGTGTTTGCTGTGGGTAACATTGCCAGCGCCATGGCGCCGGGGTTCTGGTCGTTCGTGGGGCTACGCTTTCTGGCCGGGCTGCCCCACGGGGCCTACTTTGGCGTGGCGGCGCTGGTGGCGGCTGGCGCCGTGCCGGTCGATCAACGGGCGCGGGCCATTGCTCGGGTGATGATGGGGCTGACGGTGGCCATTCTGGTCGGGGCGCCGCTGGGCACCTGGGCAGGCAACCTGTTTGGCTGGCAAATTGCCTTTGCCGGAGTGGGCGTGATTGCTCTGCTGACGGCGCTGTTGATTCGCCTCTGTGTGCCCGTACAGCCCTTCGATGCCCAGGCCAGCCCGCTGCGTGAGCTTTCCGCGCTGGTCAAGCAGCGTGTGCTGGTGACCATTGCCATTGCCTGCATCGGCTGTGGCGGCATGTTCTCGATTTTCAGCTACGTGATGCCCACCTTGACCCAGCAGGCGGGCATGCGTGAAGCCTTGGGCCCCTTGGTGCTGGTCATCTTTGGCCTCGGCTCCATCGTGGGCAACCTGATCGGTGGGCGCATGGCCGATAAAAACCTGATGCGGGCAATTCCCGCCATCCTGGTGTGGTGCGCGGTGGTGCAGGGGCTGTTCTACTTTGCCGCCAATCAGGTGTGGAGCGGGCTGCTGTTCGTTGGCCTGGTCGGCACCAGCATGGCCTTGGCGCCTTCGCTGCAAACACGCTTGATGGACGTGGCGGAAGATGCCCAGACCATGGCGGCTTCCATGAATCATGCGGCGTTCAACGGGGCCAATGCGCTGGGGGCGTGGCTGGCGGGGCTGGTGATCAGTGCCGGGTTCAGCTGGTCGAGCACCGGGCTGGTGGGAACGGGGCTGGCGCTGTGCGGGTTGGTCATTTTTGCCTGGGGGCGCTGGCTTGAAAAGCGCGCTGAAGCCCCTGGCCAAACCGTGGCGCAAGGCTATAAATAAGCGTTTTCTCAAGCAAGACAAGGGGCATTAAAAGTGGCAAAAAAGCTGGAGTGTTCCTAGGGTGTAAGATGCAACCCATAAGGAGGTGACCCATGCAAAGCCCATCATTGAACGTCTCGCGTAGCTTGACCCTGAGTGCCATCGCGGCGCTGACCCTGGCCCTGGCGGGCTGTGGCGCAACCACTGGAGAGCGCGCCACCAGCGGCGCAGGCGTAGGTGCCGCCGTCGGTGCTGGCGCAGCAGCGGCCACTGGCGGAAGTATTGGCCGTGGCGCGGTGATTGGCGCAGGCGCAGGTGCTGCGACCGGTGCCCTGACCGATGAAGAGGACATCAGCCTCGACTGACGTTGGCACAGGCCACTAGCGGCACAGCCTGAAACCGCGCATGCCCAGATGGAAATGATCGGCATGCGCGGCATTGTAATCCGGCCCCAGCACGTTGCCGAAGGTATCGCAGGCGCCATCCCGCGCTGCCCGCAAGAACTCTCCTACTTCTCCCTCGTCATCCCAGTCGCGAATCAGCGTAATCTGACGACCATTCTCGAAGCGAAAGCCCACCACATCCAAAGCTTCAGCCGTGGCGTGCTCGCTGCGTCGACCGCTTTCGCGTCCGTAGACATTCCGGCAGGCAAAGCTGCCCACATGGTCCACCTGGGCGACCGGGCTGCCCATGATGGCTTCGGCAGCCGGTTGCAGGGCATGGCGTTCGTACATCACCCAGGCCAGTGCCAAGGGGCAGGTGGCCACGAAGCTTTGGCTGAAGCGCACGCTGCTGGATTGCATGCGCACCACGTTAGTCAGCGGGCAGCTGGCGGTGGGGGAGTAGTCGGCCAGCGGCGTATAGCTCAGCCCGCCCTCGGGGACGGTGTCCAGGGCGGCCAGGCAGGCCTCGCGGTCGTCGTCGAGGCGCTTGAGCTTGAGTTGGGTGACGGGCGTGACCGGGTCGTCCACGTGCAGCGGTGCCCAGGGCGCCCAGTGGCGCGGGATGACGATGATGTCCTTGTAGATGGCAACGCCGACCCCGACCAGCAGGAGCAGGAAGAAGAGAGTGCGCATGGTGACCTCCGTGTGGTGTTCTTGAACCCCTACAGTCCCTGCCAGGGGTATGCGATACTGCGCGCTATTGGCGTGGGCCGTCACCCGCGCCCATTTTTGATCAACAAGGGAAGCGCTGCATGTCCCAGGGTACGCTTTATATCGTTTCTGCCCCCTCTGGGGCGGGTAAAACCAGCCTGGTTCGCGAGCTGATAGAGAGCCTGGATGGCATTCAGGTATCGGTGTCTCATACCACCCGTGCCAAGCGCGAAGGCGAAGTGAACGGCGTGAACTACCACTTCACGCAGATTCCCGAGTTCGAAGCCATGATTGCCCGCGGCGATTTCTTTGAGTATGCCAAAGTCTTCGACAATTACTACGGTACGTCACGTCAGGCCGTGCAAACGCTGCTGGATGCCGGGCAAGACGTGATTCTGGAAATCGACTGGCAGGGCGCGCGCCAGGTCCGCGAACAGATGCCTGCCGCCGTGTCGATCTTCATCTTGCCGCCGTCGCGCAGTGAGCTGGAGCGCCGCCTGTCGAGCCGTGGCACCGATGAGCACGCGGTGATTGCTCGGCGCATGCGCGATGCTGTCAGCGAGATGTCCCATTACGATGAATACGACTACCTGGTGATCAATGATGACTTCACCACGGCACTGCAGGAACTGCAGTCGCTGGTGATCAGCCACCGCCTGACCCTGGCCACCATGCAGCAGCGTCATGCGCCCCTGCTGTCTGCGCTCTTGTCACAGGCGCCTGGCGTCGAGTAATCTATCGGGTCGTATGACTACTTTTTTCGCTGGGTCGGCGGCGTTTTCAGCCCTGCCGGCCCAGCGTCGTTATTACAGGATGGCCCCATGGCTCGCGTAACCGTCGAAGATTGTCTCGAAAACGTAGAAAACCGCTTCAAACTGGTGATGATTTCTACCCAGCGTGCCCGTCAGCTGGCGCGTGGCTCCCGTGATGCCCAACTGCCCTGGGAAAACGACAAGCCCACCGTCATGGCGCTGCGTGAAATCGCCGCAGGCCTGGTCGACCATACGGTTCTGGATGAGCCGGTCGAAGCGCCGGTGCGGGCGCGTCCTGCCATGACGCCCAGCGCTCAAATCGACGACTAAGCTAGCACCGATCAGGGGCGCGGTACATGTTCACCATTGATGACCTGGCCGACCGACTTGGCGGCTACTTACCCCCGGACGAGATCCAGCAGGTCAAGCGCGCCTTCTATTACGCCGAGCAGGCCCACGACGGCCAGCGCCGTCGCTCGGGCGAGCCCTACGTGACCCACCCGCTGGCGGTGGCCAATATTCTCGCCAACATGCACATGGACCATCAGAGCCTGATGGCCGCCATGCTGCACGATGTCATCGAAGACACCGGCGTTTCCAAGAAAGCCTTGGCGGCCCAGTTTGGCAAGCCGGTGGCCGAGCTGGTGGATGGCGTCTCCAAGCTGACGCAGATCACCTTCGAAGACAAGGCCGTTGCCCAGGCGGAGAATTTCCAGAAGATGGTGCTGGCGATGTCGCGGGACATCCGCGTCATCATCGTCAAGCTGGCCGACCGGCTGCACAACATGCGCACTCTGGGGGCCCTGCGGCCCGACAAGAAGCGCCGCATTGCCCGGGAAACCCTGGAAATCTACGCCCGTATTGCGGGGCGGCTAGGGATCAACACCATTCGTGTGGAGCTGGAAGACCTCTCGTTCCAGGCGATCCACCCCATGCGGGCCGAGCGCATCAAGCGTGCGGTGGCCAGCGCCAGAGGCAACCGCCGCAGCGCCATGCGTGAAATCCAGGCCTCGCTACAGCAGAGTCTGGATGACGAAGCGCTGCAGGGCACGGTGATTGGCCGCCAGAAGCATCTGCTGTCGATCTACAAGAAGATGCGCGACCAGCGCAAGCCGTTTGCCGAGATCATGGACGTCTTCGGGTTCCGTATCATTACCGAAGACGTGGCCAGCTGTTACCGGATTCTGGGCGTGGTGCACAACCTCTACAAGCCGGTACCGGGGCGCTTCAAGGACTACATCGCGATTCCCAAGGCCAATGGCTACCAGAGCCTGCACACGACGCTGTTCGGCCAGCGTGGCATGCCCATCGAAGTGCAGATCCGCACCCGCGAAATGGAAGCCATGGCCAACAACGGCATTGCCGCCCACTGGCTGTACAAGGCTGGCCAGACCGCGCATCCGATTGCCGAAGGCAGCCACGCCCGTGCCCGCGCCTGGGTGAAGGGGCTGCTGGAGATGCAGCGCCACGCGGGGGACTCGCTGGAGTTCATCGAGCACGTCAAGAACGACCTGTTCCCGGATGATATCTACGTGTTCACGCCCAAGGGCGACATCATGGAGCTTCCCCAAGGGGCCACGGTGATCGATTTTGCCTATAGCGTGCACACCGATATCGGCAACAACTGCATTGCCTGCCGAATCGACCGCCACCTGGCGCCGCTCTCGACACGGCTGGAAAGCGGTCAGACGCTGGAAATCATCACCGCGCCCGGCGCGCGCCCCAACCTGGCCTGGCTGAATTTCGTTACCACCGCCAAGGCGCGCTCGGCCATCCGTCACGCGCTCAAGCACCAGCAGCAGGCAGAGGCCATCATGTTGGGGCGCCGTTTGCTCAACAAGGCGCTGGCCCCCTTCGAGACCAGCCTGGAAGAGCTGGACGAGAGCGTGTTCGAACAGGCGCTGAAAGAGCTGGACGCCAGCTCCATGGATGCTCTGCTGGAGTCGATGGGGCTGGGCAATCGCATGGCTCACGTGGTGGCTCGGCGGCTGGTGGACGTGGCCCACGGCGAGAGCTTCGACAAGACGCTGGCCGACAACAGCGACAAGGCGGTGGTCATCAGCGGCAGCGAAGGCATGGTGATCAACTTTGCGCGCTGCTGCCACCCGCTGCCGGGCGACCCGGTGGTGGGGCATCTCTCTGTCGGCAAGGGGTTGGTGGTGCACCGCAGTGAGTGCAAGAACCTCTCCGAGCGCAAGAACGACCCGGAAAAGCTGTTTGCCCTGGAGTGGTCGGAAAATATCGATGAAGACTTCCCGGTGGCCCTGCGCATCGAGATCGAAAGCCGCCGTGGCCTGGTCGCCGAGCTGGCCGGGCTGGTGACCGATGCAGACGCCAACATCGAGCGGATCGGCATCGAAGAGCGTGACGCACGGCTCTCGACGGTCAACCTGACCCTGTCGGTGAAAGGGCGAGTCCATCTGGCGCGGATCATCAAGCGGATCCGCAACCTGCCCAACGTCGGCAAGATTACCCGTACGGCCAATTAAAACGACCTGGTACCCGCCGCTGGCCTGTCAGGCTGGCGGCGTCAGCCATGGCGATCATCATCCATCGATGCATTCTTACAGGAGCAAGAGACGCAATGAGCAATAAAGCGGTTATCAACACCGAGAAAGCCCCGGCGGCCATTGGCCCCTATTCACAAGCCATCAAGGCGGGCAACACGGTGTATCTGTCGGGCCAGATTCCCCTCGACCCGGACACCATGGCGCTGGTCTCCGACGATTTCGAAGCCCAGGCGCGTCAGGTGTTTGCCAACCTGCAGGCAGTGTGCGAAGAGGCGGCGGGCTCGCTGAGCGATATCGTCAAGCTCAACCTCTACCTGGTGGACCTGGACAACTTCGCCATCGTCAACAAGGTGATGGAGGAGTTTTTCTCCACGCCGTTCCCGGCCCGTGCGGCGGTGGGCGTGAAGGCGCTGCCCAAGGGCAGCCAGGTAGAAGCCGAAGCGGTCATGGTGATTGGCGACTAACGCCAAGGTTTGGTACGGCACAGCAAAAAGCGAGCCGAGGGGCTCGCTTTTTGGGTAGTGGTCAAGAGGCTAGTGGTTCGCGAAAGCTCGCGCGGTAGCGTCAGGCTTTTTGCAGTTCCAGAAACCCGCCTTCCTTGAGCACCTGCAGATACCCCTCCTTGTAGCTGGGGTAGCGGAAGGTGTAGCCGGTTTCACGAATACGGCGGTTGTCGCAGCGCTTGCTGGCCCGGCGGCGCAGGGGGGACTGCATGGTCTCGGTGGACTCCACCTTCAACTGTTTCGCCAGCCACGCCATCACATTGTGCATGGTCACCGGCTCGCAGTCGCTGCCCAGGTAAAGGTCTGCCAGCGGCGTACCGCTCTCCTGACAGCGAATCAGGTGCGCCAGGATGCCGGTGCAGTCATCGCGGTGAATCCGGTTGGAGTAGATCACCGGCGTCACGGCGGCAATGCGGCCTTCTGCCACCTGGTGAATCAGGCGGTCACGCCCCGGGCCATAAATACCCGAGAAACGCACCACGGTGCCAGGCAGCGGGTGGTTGAGCAGTGACTGCTCGGCTTCGCACATCAGGGTGCCGGAGAAGCTGGTGGATTCTGTGGGGCTCTCTTCATTGACCACTTCGCCTTCCTGCTGGCCGTACACGCTGGTGGAAGAGACGAAGAAGATTCGCTTGGGCGGCGTGTCGTGCTGTTCCAGCACGCTCAGCACACGTTTCAGGCCGTCCGGGTAAGCGCTTTGATAGGCGCTCTCTTCGAAACGGTCGGCGCTGACGGTGTAAATGACGTAGTCCGCGCTGGGCAAGGCGTTGGCAGGTGCCCCTTCCAAGTCGTTAAGGTCCAGGGCCAGCGGCTCGATGCCCGTGTTGGCCAGTGCATCGGCCTGGCGGCGCACGCCGATCACGCGGTGCCCTTCGTCCAGCAGCTCCTTGCCAAGCGTGACGCCGATATCTCCACAGCCGATAATCAGTACCGTTAGCTTCACCTTGCTCACCCCTCTTGATAAATATTCCCTATTAGATACAAAGTCCCTATGAGATGTGCCATCTTCAATAGGGCTTGTCTGTCCTTTTCCATCTCGCTAATTACGATTACCAGTCACGAGCTGCAACGAGAGGATGCCACTGGCACCACCATGACTTTAACAGAACTACGCTACATCGTAACCCTTGCACAAGAGCGCCATTTTGGCCGTGCCGCTGAACGTTGCCACGTTTCACAGCCCACTCTGTCGGTGGCGGTGAAAAAACTGGAAGACGAACTGGAAGTGGCGCTGTTCGAGCGCTCCAAGTCCACCGTACAGGTAACGCCGCTGGGTGAAAAGGTCGTTGCGCAGGCGCAGCGCGTTCTGGAACAGAGTGGGCTGATTTTCGAACTGGCCAAGGCAGGCAAGGACCAGTTGGCCAACCCCTTGCGCATTGGCGCCATCTACACCATTGGGCCCTACCTGTTTCCCCATCTGGTGCCTGCGCTGGCCAACGCTGCGCCACAGATGCCGCTGTACATCGAAGAGGGCATGACCGGCACGCTGCGCGCCAAGCTGCGCAATGGCGAGCTGGACGTGATCATCGTGGCGCTGCCCTTCACCGAAACCGATGTAGTCACCAAGCCGATCTATGACGAGCATTTCGAAGTGCTGATGCCCGCCAGCCATCCGTGGGTAGCGCGTGAAGCCATCCACAAGGAAGACCTGCTGGAAGAGCGCCTGCTGCTGCTGGGGGAAGGCCACTGCTTCCGTGACCAGATTCTGGAAGCCTGCCCGGCCATCACCCAAAAGCTGAACAGTCCCAACAATACCCTGATTGCCGAAGGCGGCTCGTTGGAAACGATTCGCCACATGGTGGCCTCCAAGCTGGGCATTACCGTACTGCCCCAGTCGGCGCTGGGCACCGACCAGTACGAGAACGCCATGCTGGTCAGTCGTCCCTTTGTGGAGCCCGCGCCTTCGCGCACGGTGGCGATTGCCTGGCGCGCAAGCTTCCCCAGGCCCAAGGCCATCGATGCCCTGGCCAAGGCGATTGGCCAGTGCCAGCAACCGGACCACAAGGCCCACACGGACTCATGAGTGAACTGGCTGCTCCGGTCACGGTGCTGAAGGGCGTAGGCGACGCGCTGGCCATCAAGCTGGCGCGGCTGGGGGTCGAGCGCGTCAGCGACCTGCTGTTTCACCTGCCGCTGCGCTACCAGGACCGTACGCGACTGACGCCGATAGGCCATCTGCGGGCGGGCCAGGAGGCGGTGGTGGAAGGGGAAGTGACCGCCAGCGACGTGGTCAAGGGGCGGCGGCGCAGCCTGCTGGTGCGGCTGCGCGACGGGAGCGGCATCCTGAGCCTGCGGTTCTTTCACTTCTCTCCGGCTCAGCAGCAACAGCTGCGCCCCGGTGCCACCGTGCGTGCGTTCGGCGAAGCCCGGGCAGGAGCCACGGGGCTGGAAATCTACCACCCGGAGTATCGCCTGAGCGGCAGCAGCGAAACCCCGGTGGAGGAGTACTACACGCCCATCTACCCCACCACGGAGGGGCTGCATCAGGCACGCCTGCGGGCCTTGGCCCAGCAGGCGCTGCGCCTGCTGACGCAAGCCCCTGAAACGCTGCCGGACGTGATCCCCGACACCCTGCGCCAGCGCTTCCAGCTACCGGGGCTGCATGCCAGCCTGCAGCTCTTGCACCAGCCACCACCGGACGTGGACCTGGAGCAGCTTGCCCAGGGGCTTCACCCCGCCACCCGGCGGCTCGCCCTGGAGGAGCTGCTGGCCCACCAGCTCAGCCTGCGGGAAGTGCGCCTGCGCATTCAGGCCGATGGTGCGCCGACGCTGCCCTCCGGGCGTAGCCTGCAAACCCGCTTTCTGGCGCAGCTGCCGTTTGCCCTCACCGGTGCCCAGCGCCGCGTGCTGGAGGAGATCGCCCTCGACCTGGCACGCCCGGCGCCCATGCTGCGGCTGGTGCAGGGGGATGTGGGGTCGGGCAAGACGGTGGTGGCAGCCATGGCCGCGCTCTCGGCGCTGGCGGGCAACTGCCAGGCGGCCATGATGGCGCCCACGGAAATTCTCGCCGAGCAGCACTATCGTTCGTTCAAGGCATGGTTCGAGCCACTGGGCATCGACGTCGCCTGGCTGGCGGGCAAGCTGAAAGGCAAGGCGCGGCTGGATGCCAAGGCCGCCATCGCCGATGGCCGAGCGCGGATGGTGGTGGGCACCCACGCGCTGTTTCAGGACGATGTGCATTTTCAATGCCTGGGGCTGGCAATCATCGACGAACAGCACCGCTTTGGCGTGCACCAGCGCCTCGCCCTGCGTGAAAAGGGGGAGGCCGGCGGGCTGACGCCTCACCAGCTGATCATGACCGCCACGCCGATTCCCCGCACCCTGGCCATGAGCGCCTACGCCGACCTGGACGTGTCGGTGATCGACGAGCTGCCGCCGGGGCGCACGCCGGTGAAGACCGTGGTGGTCTCGGACGAGCGCCGCCCGGAAGTGGTCGAGCGTATCCGCAATGCCTGCCGCGATGGCCGCCAGGCCTATTGGGTCTGCACGCTGATCGAGGAGTCCGAAGTGCTCCAGTGCCAGGCGGCGGAAGTCACGCGGGACGAGCTCACCCAGGCGCTGCCGGAGCTGGCCATCGGGCTGATACACGGGCGCATGAAGGCCGCTGAAAAAGCCGAGGTGATGGAGGCTTTCAAGACCGGCGAGCTGGATCTTTTGGTCGCCACCACGGTGATCGAGGTCGGCGTGGATGTCCCGAATGCCAGCCTGATGATCATCGAAAACCCGGAGCGCCTGGGACTTTCTCAGCTTCACCAGCTACGCGGGCGTGTTGGGCGGGGCAGCACCGAAAGTTTTTGCGTGCTGCTTTACCACGCGCCGCTTTCCAAAAGCTCCCGAGAGCGGCTCAGCGTGATGCGCGAAACCACCGACGGCTTCCGCATTGCCGAAAAAGACCTGGAAATTCGCGGCCCCGGCGAAGTGCTCGGCACCCGCCAGACCGGCCTCGCCCAGATGAAAATCGCCGACCTGGAGCGCGATGCCGACCAGCTGGAGCGGGTCACCGCCCTGGCCCAGGCGCTCCAGGGCAACGCCGAAGTCACCGCGGTACTGGTGCGCCGCTGGCTGGGCGAAGCCGCCGGGCGCTACGGGCAGGTGTGAGGCTGCAGGTGTAAGAGACCGGTGTGCGAGAGTTAGCGTAGCGCTCCAGCCGCGTCGGCTTGAAGGCTGCCGGGCGCCACCAGTCGCCCAGCCGCCTCGCTGAGCGGCCCCAGTTGCTCGGCGATCAGACGCAGCTGGCTCTGGATGGGGCGGTAGTGGGTCATGGCCTTCTCATCCAGCGTATTGCTCTGCTCTTCCAGCAGCGCCAGCAGCTCCTGGGCCTGGGCGGCCAGCGGCTCCACCGGCAGGCGTCTGTCCAGCTGTGTGGCCAGCTGTTCCAGCAGGGCGCTGATGCGTTTGGCCAGCGGCACCAGGGTGGCGTCGTCTTCGTCGTCGGCCAGCCGATGACGGTGCGCACCTAACGCCGAAAGGTGGCTGAGCAGCGTGTTGGAGAGCACCAGGAAGCGCAGGCCGTTGTCGGCGTCCTGTTTGCGGTAGTGGCCTGGCTCGTGAAGCATGTTGGTCAGCAGGGTCGAGAGCGCCGCATCGGCGTTGTGGGCATTCCGCCGGGCCAGGCGGTAGGCCAGGTCGTCCTGTTTGCCCTCTTCGTACTGGTGCACGATCTCGTCCAGGTAGTGACGATGGTTGGTCAGCACCTTGCCCGCCTCACGGTAGAGCCGCCGCCCTTGCCAATCCGGCAGGATAAAGAACACCGCCAGCCCGGCAATCAGCGAGCCAATCAGGGTATCGAACAGCCTGGGCCAGATCAGATCGAAACCATCCCCCACCTGATTGAAGCTGCACAGCACCAGCAGGGTGATGGAGGCAGTGGCAATCACGTAGTGTTTTTCCCGATTGGCGAAGAAGGACACCCCCGCCGCCACGGCGATCATGCTCTGGACCAGCGGCTGGGGAAACAGGCTGATCGACATCCAGCCCGCGGTCAGGCCCAGCACCGTGCCGAGGATACGCTGAGATAAAAAGCGCCGCGTGGTGGCAAAGTTCGGGCGGCACACGAACAGCGTGGTCAGCAGTATCCAGAAACCCTGCTTGGGGTCCAGCCACTGCAGCAGCCCATAACCGACCACCAGGGCCGTGGTCAGGCGTACCGCATGGCGAAAGGTGGGCGAGCCCAGCGTGAAATTGAGCCGCACGCGCTTCCAGGCTTCCAGCAGGCTGGAAGGCGAGCGGTCGTAGAGGGCGCTGTCGCGGCGCTCTTCATCGGCGGCAGGGTTATGGGCGCTGGCAATTTGGGCTTCCAGGGTAGTGAGGTTATCGGCCAGGGCGGTCAGCGGGCGAATCAGCGGCCGCCACTCGGGCTTGCCGCGTTCGCGGAGGTTCTCGATGGAGGCGCGCAGGTCGGCTAGCGCCTGCTCGCTCTGCTCGTGACTGAACGGGCGATTGAGCAGTAGCGATTTGGCCAGCTGACGGCAGGCACGGCCCTGCTGGTCCAGCAGGCGCTGGCAGCGAAACAGCACGTCGTGGTGGAAAAACGCATCGGTGAGCGCGCTGTAAGGATAGTGGGTGGAGCTGGCCCGCTCGTGGATATCCTGGGCAATGAAGTAGATCTGCAGGTAGCGGTTGAGCTTGCGGCTGCCGCGCTGGCCTTCGAGGCGGCGAAAGATCATCTCCTTGGCCTGGTTCAGGGCATCCACCACCTGGCCGTTCTGGCGGGCCAGCGCCACGCGTCGGGCTTCCACATCGACCCCGCGCACAGGCTCGAAAAGCGCCGATTTCAGGATCAAGAACTCCCCCAGCGCCTTGTACACCCGTGCCATGCTCTGCTTGACCGGCTGGCGGGAGAACAGCGCGCACCACACCACGGAAATCGCCCCGTACCAGGCCGCGCCGCCCAGCAGCAGCAGCTGGCGTGCCGCCACATCCTCATCCACTCCGCCGTGCTGCTCGATGTTGATCATGGAGTAGATCGACAGAATCAGCGTGCCCGAGGCAATGGTGGCGTAGCGCTGGCCAATGGCGCCCAGCATGATCAGCGTAAAGGTGGAGACTGCCAGCCCCACGGCAAAGAGCCACGGCCAGGGGAATAGCCACTGCACCACGAACGAGGCCGAGGCAAAGCACAGCAGGGTGACCGCCAGGGCTTGTGCCCGCCCTTGCCAGCTGTCGTCGGTTTCCGAGAGCGCGCAGGCGATGATGCCGAGAAACAGCGGGATCACCAGGGCCACGTCGCCCATCAGCCCGCTCAGCAACAAGGCGCCGCTGAAGGCGATGAAGACCCTCAGGCTGTAGGCGAACTTATCCAGTGTCCAGAGACGGCGTAAGGGCAGTGAGATGGGCATGATGTGTCTAAGCGGACCTCGAAAGTGTGGTGTTGTTAGTTTGTTAGACTTTAGTCGTGCTTGAGTATAGAGCCAACTCGGCGCCGCTGTCGCTATCTGGCGCAGGCCAACGAACGCTGGGCGTTGGCCAAGCGTTTATTCGCTGGGGTGTTCTAAAAAGTAGCGCACAAAATCGCTATGATTGGAACAGTAACCTTTCGATACTCGGAGTGACTCTAAAAAAAACAGGATCACTCCCATGGATCTCAAACTGCTGCTGGACTGGCGTCTGCACCTCACGGTGATCGTGACGTCGATGTTGTCGGAATGGATAGGCATCGTACGCATGCCGCTGGGGCCAGGAACGCTCTTGTTACTCCCTCTGCTTTACGCCTTCGTGATCGGCGTGCTGCTCAATCCGCATCTGTTTTCGGCGATGGGCAAGGTCATTCCCAAGCCGGTCAGCCATGCGGCCGGGCCCATCATCCTGATCGCTATTCTGCCGTTCATCGCCAAATTTGGCTCTACCATTGGTCCTGCCATCGAGCAGATCATCGCCGCCGGGCCTGCGCTGATCCTTCAGGAGCTGGGCAACCTGGGCACCATGCTGCTGGCGCTGCCGTTTGCGGTGCTGGTGCTGAAGATGGGCCGTGAAGCGGTCGGTGCCACCTATTCGATTGCCCGTGAGCCCAATATTGCCATCATTTCGGATCGTTATGGCCTGCGCAGCCCGGAAGGGATCGGCATCATGGGCGTCTACGTGGTGGGCACCATGTTTGGCACGCTCTACTTTGCGCTGATGGCGGGCTATATCGCTTCGCTGGACATTCTGGATATCCGCGCCCTGGCCATGGCCTGTGGGGTGGGCAGCGGCAGCATGGTGGCGGCGTGTTCGGCCGCCCTCGCCGAAGCAGTGCCAGCCTCGCGGGACGAGCTGCTGGCCTTTGCCGGGGCCAGTAACCTGCTGACCTATGCCACCGGGCTGTATATCTCCCTCTTTATCGCGCTGCCCGTCACCGAGTGGATGTACAAGCGCCTGACCGGTAACCGCCAGGAGACGCAACATGAAGGCTAACGAGATGACCACAGAACCCCTGGACAAGAGTGCGCTGGAAGAGCTGCGCCCGGAAAACCAGCTGGGCAAGACCGCACTGGTGCTGGCAGCGGTCTGCGTGGCGGCCTGGTTCAGCAATACCGTCAACGGTGCACCGCTGCTGGAAGCGCTGCCGGGCATGCTGATTCTTTATGGGCTGGTGATCATTGGCCTGGTCATGGGGCGTCTGTGCCCCTTCTACCTGCCCAGCGTGGCCTGGGTGTCCCTGGTGAGCATTCTGGTCACACTGCCCTCGTTTCCGGGGAGCGCCTGGATCGTATCGCAATTGGCGGCGGTGAATTTCCTGGCGGTCGTGACGCCGGTATTGGCCTACGCCGGGCTGGCGCTGACCGGCCGTGAGTTCGCCATGTTCCGCCAGACCGGCTGGAAGCTGGTCATCGTGGCGCTGCTGGTGTTCACCGGCACGTTCATCGGCTCCGCCGTCGTCGCGCACATCATGCTTTAAGGAGTGAACCATGGCTGCGTCAGTGACCATACCCGACAGCGCTGAACTCGCCGCCTGGCGGCAGGATTTCCACCAGCACCCTGAAACCGCCTTCGAGGAGCACCGTACCAGTGCGCGTATCGCGTCGCTGCTCACCCAGTGGGGCTTCGATGTCACCACGGGCTTGGCGGGCACGGGCGTGGTGGCCACCCTGGATGGCCAGCAGGGGGAAGGCAAGACCATCGGCCTGCGGGCCGATATCGACGCCCTGGACATCCGTGAAGAGACCGGGCTGGCCTACGCCTCGCAGACGCCGGGCAAGATGCACGCCTGCGGACACGATGGCCATACCACGATGTTGCTGGGAGCGGCCTGGGCGCTGAAGCAGCAGCCCGACTTCAAGGGGCGGGTGGTATTCATCTTCCAACCCGCCGAAGAGAACGAAGGTGGTGGCCGTGCCATGGTGGAGGACGGCCTGTTCGAACGCTTCCCCATGGACGCCGTGTACGGGCTGCACAACTGGCCCGGGCTGCCGGTGGGGGTCGCTGCGGTGCACGATACCGACGTCATGGCCGCGTTCGACATCTTCAGCCTGACGCTGACCGGTAAAGGCTGCCATGCGGCGATGCCCCACCTGGGCACCGATACGGTGCTGGCGAGCTGCCAGCTGATCAGCCAGCTGCAGGGGCTGGTGAGCCGTGAAACGCCGCCGGACAAGTCGGCGGTGCTGAGCATCACCAGCATCAATGCCGGAGACACGTTCAACGTGATTCCCGAGCAGGTGGCGCTGCGCGGCACGCTGCGCTGCTTCGACATGGCGCTGAAAGAGCGCCTGGAAGCACGTTTCAAGCAGGCCATTGCCAGCCTGGCCGAGTTCCATGGCTTGACGGTGGAACTGGATTACCAGCGCTGCTACCCCGCCACGATCAATACCCCAGCGCATGCCCAGCACTGCGCCACGGTGCTGGAGGGGCTGCTTGGCCAAGGCAAGGTGCTGCGCAACCCGCCGCCCAGCATGGCCTCCGAGGATTTCTCGTTCCTGCTGGCCGAGTGCCCAGGTGCGTATATCTGGATGGGCAACGGCGAAGATTCGCCGTCGCTGCACAACCCCCACTACGACTTCAACGATGCGCTGTTACCGCTCGGAACGCGCTACTGGGTAGCGCTGGTCAACGCACTGCTCGTCTGAAAATGACGTAATACATCCATTCGCTCTCTGATGCCCACTGGGTAGGGGAGCGTCTACCCCGCATTCAGTGTTTCATGGCATGCCAAGGAGTTTGATGATGTCGCAAACCGAACACGCTTTATCGATTACCGTGATAGGCCTGGGCCAGATGGGCGGCAATATGGCGCTGACCTTGCAGGCCGCCGGCTTCGAGGTCACGGGCAGTGACCTGTTTGAGGCCGCGCGGGAAAGGCTCGCAGGCTTGGGCCTGGCCGTGGTGGCACCGGATGCCCTGCCTGCCAGCGATGTCTACCTGCTCTCGCTGCCTACTTCTGCCCACGTGCGCGAGGTGATCGAAACCTCTCCTGGCCTGCTCGCCCTGGCCCCCAAGGGCAGTGTGATCGTCGATACCTCCACCAGTGACCCCGCCGTCAGCCGCGAGCTGGCCGAAAAAGTCACCGCAGCGGGCCTTCACTGGCTGGATGCCCCGGTCAGCGGCGGCCCCAAGGGCGCCGCCAACGGCACGCTGGGCATGCTGCTGGGCGGCGATGATGCCACCCTGGAGCGAGTGATGCCGATGCTGGAAGCCATGTCGGCCAAGCGCACCCATGTGGGCGGCCCGGGCAGCGGCCACGTGGTGAAGCTCGCCAACAACTACCTGTGTGCGGCGCACCTGCTCACGACCGCCGAAGCCGTCGCCATGGCCGCCAAGGCGGGCGTCGAGCCTGCCGCCTGCCTGGCGGGTATCAACAGTGGCTCGGGGCGCAGCGCCATCAGCGAGGTGAACTTCCCCGAGTGGGTGCTGAGCGAACGCTTCGATTCGGGCTTTACTACCGGCTTGATGCGCAAGGACCTGCGCCTGGCGCGGGACGCCGCTGAGCAGTTGGGTATTCCCCTTGCCTTGCTGCAGGCGGTGGTGAATGCCTGGCACGCAAGCCCGGAGCAGCCCGCCGATAGCGACGACTTCAACCATATCACCACGCCGATTCTTGCCTGTGCCCGCCAAACGGAGAGCCACTCATGAGCCCACTCAGCCAACACGCCAGCGACCAGCTTGCCGCCCTCCTGAACGGCTTTGGGTTAGCGGCAAAAACGCCGTTGAGCAACTGGATCGATGGTGATCTGGTGGCCGGAGAAGGCGAAGAGATCAAGCTGATCAACCCGGCGACGGGGGAGGCGCTGGTCAGCTACCGCGATGCGGGTGCGGCGCTCATCGAGCGCGCCACGCAAGCCGCGCAGCGGGGCCAGCGCGAGTGGATGGCGTTGACGGCCAGCGAGCGCGGGCGGCGAATGAACGCGGCAATACGGGGCCTGGAGGGCCACGAAGAGGCGCTGGCACAGCTGGAAAGCGTGGTGGCGGGGAAGCCGATTCGCGATTGCCGGGCCGAAGTGGGCAAAGTACGCGAGATGTTCGAATACTACGCTGGCTGGTGCGACAAGCAGCACGGCGAAGTGATTCCGGTGCCCACCACGCATCTTAACTACGTGCGCCACGTGCCTTATGGGGTGGTGGGGCAGATCACGCCTTGGAACGCGCCGATGTTCACCTGTGCCTGGCAGCTGGCACCGGCCATGGCGGCGGGCAATGGGGTGGTGCTGAAACCTTCCGAGCTGACCCCTTTCACCTCGGTGGTGATTGCCCAGCGGCTGGAAAGCGGCGGCCTGCCCAAAGGGCTGATCAACATCGTCAACGGGCTGGGCAGAACCACCGGTGCGGCGCTGACCGACCATCCCGCCATCAGCAAGCTGGTGTTTGTCGGCTCGCCCCAGAGTGGTCGCCTGATCGCCGAGGCGGGGGCACGGCGCCTGGTGCCCAGCGTGCTGGAGCTGGGCGGCAAATCCGCCAATATCGTGTTCGCCGATGCCAAGCTCGATGAAGCGGTGGCTGGCGCCCAGGCGGCCATCTTTGCGGCGGCGGGCCAAAGCTGTGTGGCGGGCTCGCGGCTGCTGATCGAGCGCTCGGTCTTCCAAGAGGTCACCACCCGCCTGGCCCGAGCGGCGGAGCAGATTCACGTGGGCCTGCCCAGCGATGAAGCCACCCGCATGGGGCCGCTGCAGAACCGCCGTCAATTCGAGCAGGTGACGCGCATGATCGAGGCCGCTGAAGCGGAAGGGGCAAGCGTGCTGACGGGAGGCAAACGCCCGGACGGCTTGCCTGACGACGCCCAGGGCTACTTTATCGCGCCCACGGTGCTGGTGGATGTCACCCCCGACATGGAGATCGCTCAACAAGAGGTGTTTGGCCCGGTGCTGATCGCCATGGCGTTCGACGACGAGGCACAGGCCGTTCGGCTTGCCAACGACACCCGGTTTGGGTTGGCCGGTGCCGTGTGGAGCCAGGACGTGGCCCGAGCGCATCGCGTGGCGGGGCAGCTGCGGGCGGGCACGGTATGGATCAATAGCTACAAGGCGATCAGCGTGATGTCGCCGTTCGGTGGCTTTGGCGACAGCGGCTTTGGCCGCTCCAGCGGTCTGGACGGCCTGCGCGAATACACGGTGCCGCAAAGCGTCTGGGTGGAAACCGCACCGGAGGCCAGCGTGGCGTTTGGCTACGGCAGCGGTGTCGGCTGATTCGACGCCGGGTCCCGAAAGGCCTGCATCCAGCGCTGCAGGTGGCGCAGTAGCAGGATGCTGGCCTTGGGCTGCTGGCGGCCCACCCGGGTGACCATGTGGGCCTGGG
Source organism: Halomonas sp. C22 (assembly GCF_007655045.1). Taxonomy (NCBI): domain Bacteria; kingdom Pseudomonadati; phylum Pseudomonadota; class Gammaproteobacteria; order Oceanospirillales; family Halomonadaceae; genus Halomonas; species Halomonas sp. C22. Next base: position 145,770 of record NZ_VBVC01000008.1, read on the forward strand.
AGCGCTGAAACAGCGGGTCGTCTACCGGGCGTGCGACCAGGCTGCCGATGTCCAGGTCGTGGGCGACCGCAAACGCCGGGAGCAGCGTCACCCCCATGCCGCTGCGCACGTATTGCGCCAGGATCACCATCGAGTTGGTGTTCATGGTCATGCGCGGAGCAAGGCGGGCCTGTTGAAACGCCTGGTCGACCATCTGACGCACGCCATGGGTGGTGTCCCACATGGCCATGGGCTGGGTGCTGAGCTGTGCCAGGGTGAGCGGGTGGGGCTGCTCGGCCAAGGGGTGATGCGGCGCCAGAATGGCCATCAACGGCTGCGGGCTGGAGGCCCAGAAGCGTAGCTGCGGATGGGTACGCTCGTGGAACATCAGCCCAATATGGCTTTGATCCTCGACAATCGCATCGATGATGCCGGACGTGCCTGCGATATGGATATCCAGCTGGATGCCCGCATAGCGCTGGGTGAATTCATGCAGGGGAGAAGCCACCAGGTCGCTGACAAAGCCTTCGCCCACGGTGAGGGAAATCGTTCCGGTTTCCAGGCGCTGGTAGGCTTCGAGGGACGTGATGAAGCTTTCATCGAGGGCGCTGCGCCGCTCGCAGTACTCCAGCAGCATCTCGCCGACGGGCGTGGGGCGTATGCCGCCGCGCTGGCGCTCCATGAGGGTTGCTCCCAAGGCTGCTTCCAGCAGCACTATCCTATCTGCTGACTCACCGCCGAGGGAGCTATCTCCAAGCGAAGCTTCCTGATGGTTTTTTTATCTAACTACTACATAGTTCCCTGTCCTGGAGACGCAATAGTTAACCTTGGCCCCTAGATTCATCCCGCCTTATTCACGAGGGCGCTGATTGAGCGGTCTGAAGGTACTGGCTGTTGGCATTGCTTATCAGGATTCGCCTCTTCAGCGCGAGTGGCT
>NZ_VBVC01000009.1:0-144008 GCF_007655045.1 Halomonas sp. C22
TGATCCCATGCCGAACTCAGAAGTGAAACCGCTTAGCGCCGATGGTAGTGTGGGGTCTCCCCATGTGAGAGTAGGTCATCGTCAGGCACTTATATCGTAGAAAGCCCCGAGCACATTGTGTTCGGGGCTTTTTGCTGTGTGCTGATATTCAAAACCTTGATATTCAAAAACCTTAGTTACCACTCGATGGGCTCTCCTGCCCAATCCCAGAAGCTGCCGGTCTCTTCGGGCGTGCGTTGCGCCATGACTTCGAGAAGTCGATCAGCGACATACTCCGCTGTGAACAGCTTATCGCTGGGCACCCTGGCCTGAAAGGGCTTGGAGAGTAATGTGTCCGTCGTGCCCGGATGAAGACATAGTACGATGGCTTGCTTGTTGAGACGAGCAATCTCGATGGCCGCCGTTTTCATCAGCATGTTATGAGCTGCCTTGCTGGCTCGATAGCTATACCAGCCACCGTAACCGTTATCGGTAATAGACCCGACACGCGCCGAAAGGCTGGCGATGATGCAGGGGTGCTTCCCTTGCAAGCAAGGCTTGAGTGCTGCAAGCAGCATAACGGGCGTCATTGCATTGACCTGCATGACGCGCATGAACGCTTCTTCACTTAGCTGTTCGAGGCGTTTTTCGGGCTGGATATGCAGATCTGAGCCGTGGAACATGCCAATGGTGTTGACCAGCAAGTGAACTGGCCGGTCTCCTGCGGCTTCTGCCAAAGTGTGACGGCCGATGCTGGTCGTTAGATCCGCTACCACGGAGGTGATTTTGTCATGCTGCAGCCCCAGCGGTGAGCGGCTGACGGCGATGATGTGGCCAGGCTGAGAGGACGAGAGTAGACGCTGCAAGATGGCGTTGCCAATGCCGCCGTTGGCCCCTGTGACCACTGCATTGAACTGTTTGGGAAGATGAGGCAGCATGACGACTCCAGAGTTAGACGATATTGCCTAATTGAAGCGTCTTGTATAAAGGTTGTCCAGGTATGTTTTAAGCAGAGGCGTTGATTCGCCCAGGTTGAGCGCTATTACGCCCATCAGGCTTGTAGAGGGTTTTTTCAGCGATTTGCCGAATATAATCAAGCATTTCCTGGTTGTGCTTCATGCGCACAGACAACATTTGTCCGGTGAGGGCGTTCATGCGAGCCACTCGCTCACCTTTTTCCAGCATGTTTTCCCAAACAGGTAAACACTCGGCATCATGGGCTGCCTGGCGAGCACCTAGAGAGCCTTCCGGGTAGCCAAGCTTGTTCTGTACACCACGCCTCAGCACTTCGACGCGCTCCAACTCGACCAGCAGCACCTGCTTTTTATGGGCAAGTTCAGCGAGTGCATCGCCATCGATGCTGCCCTTGGTCAGCTCTTCTTGCTCATGTGTCAGCAATCCAATCAAATCGTCAAGGCGTTGGAGTTGGCTGGAAAGAAGGCGAGATAAGCTCATGACCGGGACTATAGTTCTTTCAAGTTTGCAATGAGGCCATCGGCAATGCGATCAGCACGAATTTCCATGCGCCCTTCACGAATGGCATCACGGATTTCCTGCACTTTGGCCATGTCAATGTCTTGGCTACTATCCGCGCTGAACTGACTCAGTTGCGTCGATTCGCGGGCGGAGTTGGCACTGTCCGGCGTCTTGGGGCCGGTGATTTTTTGAGTGTCTTCACGCTGCTGTGCTTGGTTGGTGCGCACCAGCGGATTAAGGTTGTCGATTTTCACGTTGTGGGCCTCATCGTCAACGTCTGGGCATCTCGGGCTGTGTAGTAACTATCGGCCTGGGCAATGAAGACTTTAGGTGCTGAATCAAAAATCCACCACTAAAATGCCTTGATCAATGACGCGTGCCGTCGCGATTTCGCGACTCCCAAAGCGTACTCGGATGATGTCGCCTCGTGCGCCGTTGGCCATGGCTTCTCCTTCACGAGAAACACGAAAACCAGACCCTTGTGCTATGACCGTGACACGCTGGCCCCGTTCAACCAGATGCGGCGCCTGTAGAAAGTGTGCCTGAAAAGAGCTACCGCTACGAATCGGTCGCTGGGCTACCTTGCCGATGATATCGGCTTGATCTGTCAGTGTCTGTGGTGCCAGATTGCTCAAGTTGCCATCCCTCTGGCTCAGCATGTCGGCAGTGATGAGTGTGCCTCGCTCGATGTCGCGTAGCGCGACAACATAGCTACCTACGACGTCGACCTGGGCTTGCATGTACCTGACTTGGCGACCATTGGTGCCACAGCGCACGCCCACCGAAACTCTGCCCACTGGTGGTTGTGCGGTATTGGCTAGAAAAGGGTCCGGCTGAACGCAAGCAGGCAGGTGTGGGGATGGTGGCGTGACGGTAATGACCGCCTCCTGCCCCAGTGCCTGGGTATGCTGATAAAGGAACATATGCACGCTCTCTTCCAACGAGAGGTCACTCGCCTGTGCCCCATGAGGAAGAGCAATGACTATTAATGCTAAGAGTGTTAATAGCTTGCGCATGGCAGCGGCAGAAACGAGAGACAGCGCATGGAGCATGAAGAGGGCCACTCAGTGTGAAAGCTCAGAGTCTACGCAGGCCGGATGCTGCATAGACTCGGCAGTGTAATGCAAAAGTACCCACCGTATCATGGGAAATGCTGGTGGAAACGCTACCTGTTCCATGCTTTAAGATGAAAGCCTCGCCTCTATTATCCATGATCAAGAATTTCCGATTTATTTTTTGCCTCACGGCGAGCGAGGGTCGGCATGATTGATCAGCTTGAATCTGCCTTTAATTTTCACCAGCAGGCACTTGGCTTGCGCCAGGCGCGGCACCAGGTCCTGGCCGCGAACATTGCCAATGCGGACACGCCGAATTACAAAGCGCGCGACATCGACTTTGCCAGCGAATTGCAGAAGGCGGTCGATAATGGCCAGGCCCAGTTGCGTCAAGGCGGAGGATTGGCACTGTCACGCACGGCGGATCGCCATTTGGCTGGCCAAGGGCCTGCTTGGCAGGGAAGTGCGAGCACTGATCTGCTCTACCGCATTCCAGATCAACCGAGTCTGGATGGCAATACGGTGGACATGGATCGTGAGCGTACACAGTTCGCTGACAATGCCGTTCGCTATCAAGCGGCTCTCACCATCATTAACAGTCGTATTCAAGGCCTGAAAAATGCGATGCAGCCTGAATAACCTGGTGATAGGAGAATACTAAGCCATGTCCATGTTTTCAGCGTTTGACATCGCTGGTTCAGCGATGAGCGCACAGGCGCAGCGCATGAACGTCACGGCCAGCAATATGGCCAATGCCGACAGCGTCGCAGGCCCGGATGGTGAGACTTACCGTGCCAAGCACGTCTTGTTCGAGACGCAGCTGCAGAGCAACCGCTACGGTATGGGCGGTGTTCGCGTGCGTGACATTGTCGAGGACGACTCACCGTTGCGTCTCGAATATCAACCCAACCATCCCGCTGCAGATGAAGACGGCTATGTGGCCAAGCCCAACGTCGAGCCGGTACACGAGATGGTCAACATGATCTCTGCATCGCGCTCCTATCAGGCGAATATTGAAGTCTTCAACACCACCAAGCAAATGATGATTCAGACACTGTCGCTGGGCGAGGGCTGATGATGAATATTGATACCAGTGTCATGAGCAGCGTGAATGGAATAGGCTCCAGCGGGCTGTCAACGCGACAGTCGCAAGAGCTGCGTGAAAGCTTTCTAACATTGCTGATCACACAGTTACAGAATCAGGACCCGCTTAACCCGTTGGAAAATGCGGAGATGACTTCACAGCTAGCGCAAATCAATACCGTGAGTGGAATAGAAGAGCTGAATTCCACACTCAACGGTATTACCGAGCAAATGGATGCTGCCAAATCTCTTCAGGCCGCCGGATTGATTGATAAAGCCGTTCTGGTCCCGGGAAATAATGTCATGGTGAGTTCTGATGCCGAAAATGGTTCTTTTGCTACCCCGTTTGGTATCGAGCTTGCCGTGCCTGCTGAAAGAGTCGAAGTGACGGTCACTAGCCAGTCAGGTGAAGTGGTTTACACCAATAATTTGGGCCGTGTGTCAGCAGGCGTGGAATCGTTCAGTTGGGGAGGTACCACCAACGCGGGTGAAGCCGTGCCAGCAGGTGCCTATCGGGTCAACTTCAGAGCCACCGATGCTGAAGGGGAGCTGCTGGATGCCAAACCGCTGAATTATGCGCTGGTTCAAGGCGTCACGCCCGGCAAGGGGGGCAGTGATGTGCGCCTGGATCTGGGAGCGATTTTTGGTCAGGTTTCCATTGATCAAGTGAAACAAATCCTCTAACCACTTTTTCTTTAACGAATTTCGAGGGATCAACAATGTCTTTTACTACCGCCGTCTCGGGGATTAACGCCCAGGCAGAAAGACTGAACGTGGCAGGTAACAATATCGCCAACTCACAAACCGTGGGTTACAAAAGCTCAAGCGTGCGCTTTGCCGACGTGTTCGCGGCTTCACAGGGGATTGGGGTGCGCGTGTCTGATTCACGCCAGGACTTCACCCAGGGCAGCATCGAGAATACCGGTCGTAACCTAGATTTGGCGGTGGCGGGAGACGGTTTCTATCGCCTGGAGCGTCCATCAGGTGAAGTGGGCTACTCGCGCAATGGCGAGTTCAGCTTGACATCCAATGGTTTCATTGTAAACGCTCAAGGCGATCGCCTGACGGGTTATGGTCTGGATCAAAACGTTGATCAAGAGGCCGTCAGAGCTGGCACCGCACTGCCGTTTCCTTTTACTGATATCCTCGTTGGCGGCGCCCCACAGGCACTGCAAGTACCTGCTGATGACCTGCCTGCGCGCCAAACATCAGAAGTTAACGGTATTTACAACTTGGATTCGCGGGCTCAGCCAGGTGAAGATCTGGTCACCAATCGGTTCCGTATTCAAGCTGGCGAGGATCAGGCTGACCTGAGCCTTAATTATCACTTTAGCAACAACTACACGACTTACGACTCGCTTGGCAACCCTCGTCAGGTTACCACTTACTACGAAAAAGTTGCGGATAATACTTGGCTTGCAACGATCGCAGTCGACGGCCAGCTTCAAAGCGCTAACGGTGGCCCATTTGACCCTGAAAGTGATACTCCGCAAGCCTTTTTGCTCAACTTCAACCAAAACGGTCAGCTTTTAACCAAAGCCGATGTCGTGGCTGTTGACGGTTTTGCAACCGAGCCCAACAGCGCATTCGATGCGTTAGCCAATTCTGCCGTGGTGGGTGTTACTGCCGTATCCGGTAGTTTCAACTATACACAAGACGGCAACGGCCCTTATATTCGTAACTCCAGTTTCTACGCTGAAGGCGATGCCGGGCGCATAACTGCCAGCTTGGATCGGATAGAAAACTTTATCTCTAATGGCAGCAACGTGCAAAGTGGTAGCGCCATCGATATCACGATTCCCGGTGTTCAGGGTGCCAATAACCCGTTCACCTTCGCTTTCAATTTTGCCGGTAGTTCGCAGTTTGCCAACACTTCCCAGCAAAATGAGCTGAATCAGGATGGTTATACCTCGGGTGCATTAGCGGGTATCACCGTGACGGAAGATGGCACTATTGTACGTAACTTTACCAATGATCAGTCGCGCCCGGCCGGGCAGATTGCCTTGGCGAGTTTCCGTAACAACGAAGGTCTCGAACCTCTGGGTAACAACCTGTGGGCGGCCACGAATAGCTCCGGCTTGGCTAACCTTGGGGTGCCTGGCTCAGGCCGTTTTGGTGCCATTCAGGCGGGTGCCGTAGAAGCGTCTAACGTCGAGCTGGCCAAGGAGCTGGTGGATACCATTATTGCGCAGCGTGCTTATCAGGCTAACTCCAACACGATCAGCACCCAGGACGAGCTCCTGCAGACCATTATTAACCTCTAATAGTGGCGTCATCGCGCTAAGGAGCACGCTGTGGATCGTATGCTTTACACCGCCATGAGTGGCGCAAAACACACCATGGACCAGCAGGCAGTGGTCAGCAACAACCTGTCTAACGTTTCCACGGCAGGGTTTCGCGCCCAGCTGCAGGCGGTACGCTCAGTGCCCGTGCAAGGCGATGGCGTGTTGCCGACCCGTGTGTCGGCCGTTACCACGACGCCGGGAACCGACTTCTCGCAAGGCCCCATCGAGCGTACCGGCCGAATGTTGGATGTCGCCATGCAAGGCAATGCCTGGATGGCGGTGTTGGCGGAGGATGGCACCGAGACGTATACCCGGCGCGGCGACCTGCAGTTGGATAGTGATGGCGTGCTGCTAAGCGTCGGCCGCCCTGTGATGGGGGATGCGGGCCCCATTGCGGTGCCTCAAGGCGCGCAGATCTCCTTTGGCGCAGATGGGACCATCAGCGCCATTCCTCAAGGCGAGGGCCCCGCAGCGATGGTGGACGTTGGTCGCATCAAGCTGGTCACGCCAGATCAACAGGCACTGATACGTGGCGACGATGGCTTGTTCAGAGCGCCGCCCAACGAGGATGGAGAGCCTGGCACCTTGCCGGCTGACGAAGACGCCCGGTTGGTCAGTGGCGCATTGGAAGGGAGTAATGTCAGTGCCGTCGATGCCATGGTGTCCATGATCGACGTTGCGCGGCGTTATGACATGCAAATGAAAATGCTGAGCACGGCCGATGAGAATGCGCAGCGTGCCAACAGCATCCTATCGATTCAAGGCTAATCGCAGCCACTCAGCCAAGGGAACAATGCCATGATCAAGTCTTTGTGGACTGCCAAAACCGGGTTGGAGTCACAGCAAACCAAGCTCGATGTCATCGCCAACAACCTGGCGAACGTCAGCACCAACGGTTTCAAGCGCTCTCGTCCGGTATTTGAAGATTTGCTGTATCAAAACATGCGCCAACCCGGTGCGCAGAACAACATTCAGGACCGACTGCCCTCGGGCATGCAGATAGGGACCGGTGTGCGTGCTGTTGCCACAGAGCGCTTGCACACACAGGGTGGCCTTGAAGAGACCGGCAATTCTCGTGACCTGGCCATCAATGGCGAGGGCTTTTTCCAGGTGTTATTGCCCGATGGCACCATTGGCTATACTCGCGACGGTAACTTTCAGTTGAATGAAAATGGCCAGATGGTCACGGCGAATGGTTACCCCCTCGAACCCGCCATCTTTATCCCTGCCAATGCACTGGCAATCACGATTGGTGAAGACGGAACCGTGAGCGTCCGTCAGCCGGGTATTGCTCAGGATGCAGACATCGGCCAGATCAACGTCGCTTCGTTCATCAACCCGACGGGTCTGGAAAGCATCGGTGGCAACCTGTATCTGGAAACCGGTGCGTCAGGTGCGCCCAACCAGAATGTACCGGGTAACAATGGCGCTGGCCGTCTGTTCCAGGGGTATGTCGAAACGTCTAACGTCAATGTCGTTGAAGAGATGGTCAATATGATTCAGACGCAGCGCGCGTATGAAATCAATAGCCGCGCCATTTCCACCAGCGATGAGATGTTGGCGCGCTTGAGCCAGCTCTAATGCTGCCGATTCGTAGAGCATAGAGATAGGGTCGCGTTATGTTAGAACTTCATGGCAGTTTGCGCCGTTTGGCGCTCGTTGGAATGGCAGTGTTCATTCTGATGGCGGCAGGGTGTGCGCAGATACCACGCGCCTCGGTAGTCGGCGAGCAAGAGCAGATCAATATCGTCGATCGTCCGCCTCCCGTTCCTAATGGCTCTATTTATCAAGCCAGACGTGGTTATCAGCCGCTGTTCGAAGATCGGCGCCCACGTACGATTGGCGACATCCTGACCATCGTGCTGGACGAGGAAGTCAGTGCCAGCAAGAGTGCGCAGTCGAATGCCAATCGTAGCGGGTCGGCTAGCCTGGATATCGCACAAATACCGGAAATCATCGATTTTCTGGAAGACTTCGGGTTCGATGTTTCGTCAGACAATATCTTTGCGGGTGGCGGTGGTTCCCAGGCCACGAACTCGTTTACCGGCACCATCACCGTTTCCGTTCTGGAAGTGATGAACAACGGTAACCTGCGGGTGCGTGGTGAGAAGCAGATCGCCATCAATCAAGGAACGGAGTTCATTCGCTTCTCTGGCGTTGTGAATCCCCGCACGATCACTGCCCAAAATACGGTGCCATCCACTCAAGTGGCGGATGCCAGAATCGAGTACGTCGGTGATGGCTACATTAATGAAGCGCAGCATATGGGTTGGCTACAGCGCTTCTTCCTCAATGTATCGCCTTTCTAGGCGTGTTGATCCGTTCGACAAAAGAGGCCTGCTGCAATATGGCGAATCTGTGGAAGGTGAGTAGTCCCATTAAAGCCCTGTCGTGCGTAATGGTATGGGTGTCTTGTTGCCTTTTGGCGCTACCCGCTCAGGCTGAGCGGGTTCGTGAGCTGGCCAACTTTGCTGGCGTTCGCGACAACCAGCTGGTGGGGTATGGCCTGGTCGTAGGCTTGGATGGCAGCGGTGACCAGACCACGCAAGCACCTTTCACTAGCCAGAGCTTGACGAACATGCTTTCCCAGCTGGGTGTCACCGTGCCTCCGGGTACCAACCTGCAGCTGCGTAATGTCGCGGCCGTCATGGTGACCGCCGACTTGCCGCCGTTCTCCAGGCCTGGCCAACGACTCGATGTCGTGGTGTCGTCCATCGCCAATGCCAGCAGCTTGCGTGGCGGTACGCTGTTGATGACGCCTTTGAAGGGTGCCGATGGCGATACCTATGCCATTGCTCAGGGCAATATGCTGGTGGGTGGGGCCGGCGCTCAGGCGGGTGGCAGTAGCGTACAGATCAATCAGCAATCTTCTGGCCGGATCCCCAATGGTGCTCTGGTCGAGCGTGAAGTGCCGCTCAACCTGGGTGGCAATGGTGGCGCGCTGGAACTGCAGCTCAACGACGCTGATTTTGGCACCGTGCAACGCATGGTCTCTGCGATCAACAGCGAGTTTGGACGTTCGGTGGCATATGCCAGAAATGGCCGGGTGATTGCGCTGGATGGCCCCATGGACGCCAACGAGCGGGTCAACTTCATGGCGCGTGTCGAAAATGTGCAAGTGACACCTACGGAAGCACCTGCCCGCGTGGTCCTGAATGCGCGGACCGGCTCTGTGGTGATGAACAGTGCGGTGACTTTGCGTCGTGCAGCGGTCGCCCATGGCAACCTCTCCATCATGATCGATACCCAGTTTGGGGTAAGCCAGCCCAATCCACTGGGCCAGGGTGAAACGGTGGTCGTGCCCGATGCGGATATCAACATCGAGCAGCAGGAGGCGTATTTGCAGATCGTCGAAGGCGCGCAGCTCAATGAAGTGGTCAATGCGCTGAATGCTCTCGGGGCGACACCACAAGACTTGATGTCGATTCTCGAGGCGCTCAAGGCCTCTGGCTCATTACGCGCCGAGCTGGAGATCATTTGATGAGCATGGGAGACATGACGAGCCAATTCGCATTGGACATGAATGGCTTTCAGCGCCTTCAGCATAACGCTCGGGTCGACCCCGAGGCGGGTGTGCAAGGTGCTGCGCAGCAGTTTGAAGCGCTGTTCATTCAAATGATGGTCAAAAGCATGCGCGATGCCACGCCAACGTCAGGCCTGATGAACAGCCGTGACATGAGTTTTTATCAGTCGATGATGGATCAGCAGTGGTCGCAGGTCATGGCGTCTCGCGGCATTGGGCTGGCGGATGCCTTGATCGACCAGTTGCAGCGTCAAGGTGCTATTGGCCAAGCGTCGGATGCCGACCAGGAGCTTCAAGCACTGATCGCTGGCATACCTCGTGGGACACCCAGAGTGCTGGATAATCCGCTTCAGCCACCAGAAGCATGGCGTGATGACAACACCGGCAATGGTCGTTTCTATCACGAGCTGGATATCGTTCGTCAGCGCGAGTCTCGTCAGGTCGAGAGCCAGGCCGCCACCCCGCGAGCGGCTCATCCGCATGAACACGTCGAGCGTTTCATGAACACGCTGGCGATGCCTGCGAAAGCGGCGAGTGCGGCCACGGGTGTCCCTGCTGAGTTGATTCTTGCCCAGGCGGCGCTGGAAACCGGTTGGGGAAGGCATGAGATAGCCACCCAGCAAGGGCGTAACAGCTTCAATGTGTTCGGCATCAAGGCGGGTAGTCACTGGCAGGGGAACACGACCAATATCGTGACCCACGAATATATCAACGGTCGACGCACACAGGTCGTCGATGCTTTTCGTGTCTATGACTCATTCGAGCATGCGTTTACCGATTATGCCCGGTTGATTGGCAATAACCCTCGGTATGCGGGTGTCGTGCAGGCAGGCTCACCAGAGCAGGCCGCACATGCACTTCAGCGCGGTGGGTATGCGACCGACCCACGTTATGCCGAGAAGTTGATCGCGGTAATGAACACCATGGGTCCCCTCGGCACATCCAGCAACTTGTTGGCGGATGCTCGCTAGCATGGCGGGGTATTCAAGTTTTTCTGCGCATTGCCGATAACCAGATATCGGCCTAAGGAATTGAACCATGAGCATGTTTTCGATCGGCTTGAGCGGCCTGAATGCTGCGCAGAATGCCTTGAATACGACCAGTAACAATATCAGTAACGTATATACACCCGGCTATAATCGAGAGTTGACCTTGTTAGGTGAGGGTCGCGTTGGCGGTGGTGTGCGCGTTAATGATATTGAGCGGCAGTTCAATACTTATGTTGCCAACCAGCTCAATGATGCGAAGACCCAGTCGAGCGCGTTGGCTACTTACTATAATCAGGTTTCCCAAATTGATAATCTGCTGGCTGACCGGGCGGCAGGTCTATCGCCCTTGATGCAGAACTTTTTCTCTTCTCTTGAGGATTTGGCCAGCTCACCTTCCGACCCAGCTGCGCGACAAGGCGTCCTGGGGGCTGCGAACACACTCAGTGCTCAGTTCCGCTCTTTTGACGGTTACTTGCAGGACATGCAGACCAACATTAATAGCCAGATACGTGATGAGGTCGTTCAAATTAATAATACGGTTGAGCAGGTGGCTTCCTTGAATCGAGAAATTTCTCTAGCTCGAGCCAGGACGGGAGAGGCTCCCAACAGCTTGCTCAATCAGCGGGACTTTCTGGTTTCAGAGTTGAATGATCGCTTGGATATTAAGCTAAATGTCCAGGACGGGAAGACGTACAACCTGAGCCTGCCCAATGGCCAACCCTTGGTGAGCGGTGTCAATGCCTTCAAACTCGAGGCTATACAAGCCGACAATGACCCTCAGCGTATCGTTGTGGGCTATCGGAATAGCAGTAATAATGTTATTCAACTGGATGAGTCTGCCATCAAGGGCGGCGCGTTGGGCGGCCTGATGGCCTTTCGCTCAGAAAGTCTGGACAAAACTCAAAATCAGATAGGGCAATTGGCTGTCTCTCTATCGGTAGCTTTCAATGAGCAGCACAAGCAAGGTCTGGATCTCGATGGCCAGCAAGGCGGCGACTTCTTTCAAGTCCGCTCCCCCCAGGTATACAGCTATTCATCCAATAGCTCGCTCGCTACTGTCAGCATCCGCTTCGATGCAGCCAATATGGATCAGCTCCGCGCGACAGATTACACCGTCAGCTTTGAGGGCGGAGAGCCAACGGTAATACGTAAAGATAGTGGCTCAATTGTAGATATTGGCAATGGTTGGGATGCCGATAGTAATACGCTCTCCTTCGGAGGCTTGTCCATGACGTTTAGTACGGTTCCACCTGATGGTGACCGCTACGAGGTGCAGCCCTTGCGTCGTGCGGCCAGTGACATGGTCGTTGGTATTACGGATCTGGATAAAATTGCTGCGGGCCAGCCTATCAATCCTGAAGCCCCTTCTGAAGACTGGGTAGCGGCAGGTTCGGGGGATAACCGTAATGCGTTAGCCTTACAGAATTTGCAGAACGACAGGATCGTGGGTGGCACGGCAACCGTTAGCGGTGCTTACGGTGTGCTGGTCAGTGATGTTGGCAACAGAACAAATATCACTCAGGTGAACCTCGATGCACGTCAAGGTTTGACAGACCAGCTACGCGCTGTGCAGCAGTCGGAGTCAGGCGTTAATCTGGATGAAGAAGCTGCCAACCTGATTCGTTTCCAGCAATTTTATCAGGCAAATGCACGCGTGATCGATACAGCAAGCACGATCATGGACACCATTTTGAACTTGCGGAACTAATAAGAGGCTTAGGCGATGCGTGTTAGTACGGTCACCATGTTCGAGCAGAGTACGGCTTCTATAAACCGTCAGCAGAACGAGTTCCTGAAAACGAGCCAGCAAATTGCCAGTGGCCGGCGTGTAGTCAATCCATCTGATGACCCGCAGGCCGCATCACGTGCCGTTGGAGTAGACCAGTCGAAGGCAATGACTCAACAGTATGCTGATGCTCGTGTGTCGGCGCGAAATGCGTTGTCGCAGACGGAAAGCATTCTAAACAGTATCAGCGATGCCGTCATAAGCGCTAAAACATTATTGGTTCAAGCATCCAGCGACACATTGAGCGATGTCGACCGAGAGTCTATTGCCAGTGAGCTAAAAGGCATCTATGAAACGCTGATTGGTCAGGCCAACGCGACGGACGGCAATGGACGCTATATTTTTGGCGGCTACAAGGATAACGCCCCGCCCTTCGTGAAGTCCGCTGATGGCAGTGTCGAATATACAGGTGACAATAACGGTCGTGAGCAGCGGGTCGATGCATCGCGGTTAATGCCGGTCACTGAAAATGGTGTGACCATTTTCCAGCAAGTGCCCAGTGGTGCCGGCTACATCGCCGAGGCCAACGTGGCGAACCAGGGTAGCGTAACCATCAATGGCCCTCAGGTGATCAACGTCAACGACCCTGATTACGGCGATAGCTTCCGTGTCAGGTTCGCAGAAAATGGCGCCGGTGAGTCTATTTACACCTTGCAGCAGTTCGATGGCGCGGCCTGGCTGGACGTTGCTGGACAGGTGGGGCAGCCCTACGATGCCAGTGGTCAACAGTTGAGCTTTGGCGGTGTCAACGTAACGCTGCGCGGTCCTTCCGAAGCAGGCGATGAAATTCTTGTCGCGCGTTCAGGGAGCGAGCAACGACCAGCAGACCTGTTCCGTACCATGGAAGCGGCCATTCGTGTTCTGGAGACGCCTGCAGAAAGCAGTAGCCAGAAGGCTGCGCTGCGCAACACGCTCAATACCTCGATGCGTGACTTGGACAATGCGTTGGACAATGTGTTGACGGTACGGGCCTCTGCAGGCGCCAGGCTGAATGAGCTGGATGTCATCGACGCGGTCGGCAGCAACCGGATGCTCAACTACGAGCAGACGCTTTCTGATCTTGTGGATCTGGACTATGCCGCGGCGATCTCCGAATATAGCCTGCGTCAGGTAGGTTTGCAGGCGGCACAGCGTGCGTTCGTCGATATCAAGGGCATGTCGCTGTTCGATTTTATGTGACCTTGTCTCGCCATGCTGCGAAACGCCCTGCCACTTGCCCAGTGGCAGGGCGTCAATTTATGGGGGCCATGGCTTCGATCAGCCCTTGAGTAAACATCACGCCTTGACTGAACAGCTGTTGTAGAAAGCTGCCTAGGTCGGTCATCAGTACCATCAGCAGCGTCAGGCCCACCAGGATAGACGTGGGGAAGCCGATGTTGAACACCGTCAGCTGTGGTGCTGAACGGTTCAGGATGCCCAACGACAAGCTAATGATGAGCAGTGGGCCTGCTAGTGGCAGTGCCAGCAGCATGCCTGACGCAAAGATGGTACCTCCATAGCGGGCAAGCAGCTCGAAGGCGCCAGGGTTCAAGGTCCCGATGCCTATGGGCAGCGTGACAAAGCTCATGATCAGAGCCTCCAGCACCATCAAGTGGCCATTGAAAGCCAGAAACATCAACAGCGTCACCGTATAGAGAATGCGCGACAACACCATGATGTTGGTGCCGCTGGAGGGGTCAAAGAAACTGGCAAAGGCCAACCCCATCTGCAAACCGATGAACTCGCCCGCCGCCTGCACCACGGCAAATATGATATGCATGACCAAGCCAATGGCCAGCCCTATCAACATCTGCTCGATGATGATGCCGACGCCTGCCCATGACATGAGCGCTACATCCGGCATCGGGGGGAGTAAAGGGGCTATCACGATGGCAATGACGGCAGCGAGTGCCACCTTGACCTGATTAGGCACGCTGGAGTGGCCCCACAGTGGGGAGGCGGTCATGAAGGCCGTAATGCGCACGAAGGGCCAGAAAAACGCGACCAGCCAGCCCTGTAGCTGGGCAAAGGTGACCTCGACCACAGGCTACATCACCATCGCGGGAATATTACTGAACAGGCGATGTGTAAAATCGGTAATCAAGCCAATGAGCCAGGGGCCTGCTACGACCAGTACGGTGAACACGGCAAGAATTTTAGGAATGAAGGTCAGCGTCATCTCGTTGATCTGCGTGGCAGCCTGAAAAAGACTGATCAGCAGGCCGACGAAGAGCGCTGCCAGCAATATTGGGCCCGCCAGGAATAACATTACCCGCATTCCTTGATAGGCAAGGCTCATTACCATCTCTGGCGTCATGCTCGTTCTCCTTACCGTCCCGCGGTGCTAAATCATGTAGAAGCTTTCTGCCAGTGAGCCGATGATCAGTTGCCAACCATCCACCAGCACGAACAGCATGAGCTTGAAGGGTAGTGAAATCGTGACCGGGGGAACCATCATCATCCCCAGCGACATGAGCGTACTGGCAACCACCAGATCAATGATCAAGAAGGGAATGAAGATCGTAAAACCAATCTGAAATGCGGTTTTCAGTTCGCTGGTCACGAAGGCGGGTAGCAAGACGCGCATGGGAAGCTCTTCGGGGCCTTGCAAGGGGCCTATGTCAGCCAAGCGTACGAACAGAGCCAGGTCAGGTTCCCGCGTTTGTGCCAGCATGAATTCTCTGAACGGAATTTGGGCCTGAAGCAAGAACTCTTCGAAATTGATGGCTTCCTGTGTCAAGGGCACCCAGGCCGTGTCGTATACCTGGCTGATGACCGGTGACATGACAAAAAAAGTCAGGAACAGGGCAATGCCCAGCAATACCTGATTCGGAGGCGTGGCCTGGGTGCCCATGGCCGTTCTCAACAGGCTCAGCACGATGATGATGCGCGTGAAGCTGGTCATCATCAATAGCATGGCAGGTAGAAATGCCAGCGAACTCAGGAAGAGCAGCGTTTGCAGCGATAGAGACCACTGTTGGCCTCCATCATCTGTCGGCTGGGAGACCAAGCCTGGCAACTGCTGTGCCTCCACGCCAGGGGAGAGCAAAGACAGCAGGCAGCCCATCAAAAGCAGGCTGAACAGCCACCCGCGTGGTGCTATGGAGCGAAACAAAGGCAGAGCATGGGTCATGGCTTGGGCTGAGAGTCGGTGGTGTGCTGAGCGCCGGAGCGCTTGAGACGATGGTTGGCCAAGGCGCTGCTGAAGCGTTGTGAAAAAGGAGAGGGCGAACTCTCGGCTATGGGGGCCGCGCGGTCTTCAGGAGCAGGCCGCTCGTGGAGCATGGATACTTTTCCACCGCTGACGGCGAGCACGAGCCAGGTATCCTCTATCTCGACGACCACCACCCGTTCGCGGCTCCCAATGGCGGTGCTACCCACCACGCGCAGATGGGCACCATGATCGTAACGGTGCTGCTGCCAGCGTTTGAGCAGCGCAGTGCACACCAGAATGATTGCCACCACCAGTGCCAGCGCTGCAGCGGTTTTTCCAAGGACCGCCATGCCGATCAGGGCATCACCGCCGCTTAACGCATCCACGGAAGTCGAAGTCGTCGCGACACTCATCGATTTAGTTTATGAATACGCTCTGACGGCGTAATGATCTCGGTAATACGGATGCCGTACTTATCCTCGATGACGACCACTTCGCCCTGCGCAATCAGATATCCGTTGATCAAAATATCCATCGGCTCACCTGCCAAACCTTCCAGCTCGATGACCGAGCCTTGGGCGAGCTCCAGCAATTGTTTGATCGTCAGCTTGGTACGGCCTAGCTCGACGGTGAGTTTGACGGGGATGTCCATGATCATTTCCAGATCACGGGTCGCGCCACTGCTGGGTTCACCGCTCAGAGGACGGAAGACATCGTCACTGGCAGGCTTTGCCTTGGGGGCTTCGGGGGCAGGCTCTTCCGTGGCCTCCGATTGCTCGGCAGCTTCTTGTTCCGCCATCGCGGCAGCCCAGGGGTCGTCATCGTCACTGGCGGCATCGGCGCTGGACGATGACTCATCTTGTGCAGACATGGCTTCCGCCCAATCGTCATCAGATACTTTTTGATCGGGTTTGTTTGGGTCTGTCATGCTTTGGGTTCCTTGGCTTTCTGTCGCGTTGAACCTTTGATAAAGTCCTTGGACGATACGTTATTCATGGCCGCATGGTCGATCATGCGCAGCACGCGCAAAGCGCGCTGCTGTCGCTGGCTACCGTATTCACACTCCATCACAGGTACACCATCGACCCGTGCTGTAATCGTGGAGGGGATGTCCATAGGCAGTACATCGCCTTTTTTCAAACCCATCACGTGAGCAATACGGCTGGGGATCTGAGCGAACTCTGCAATGAGCTCGACTTCAGATTGGCGCAGTTCGCTGGCCATGCGCCGTGACCAGGTGCCATCGCTGTCGTGGTTACTGTCATTGATCGGGTTGACTAGCAGGTCCCTGAGCGGCTCGATCATGGCGTAGGGCATGCAAATCTGGAAACTGCTCGACAAATTGCCTACTTCGATATTGAACTTGGTATTGACGACTATCTCGTTAGGCGAATTGGTAATATTGGCAAACTTGGACTGTACTTCCGAGCGCAGAAAATGCACATCCAGCGGGTAGACGACCTTCCACGCTTCTTGATAAGCATCTATGGCCAGATTCAACAACCGCTGAATGATGCGCTGCTCGGTATTGGTAAATTCACGGCCATCCGACTTCGTGACGAAACGCCCGTCGCCGCCAAACAGGTTGTCCACCACCATGAAGACCAGGTTGGGAGGGAAAACCACCAGCGCAGAACCTCGCAGTGGCTTCATCGACACGATGTTCAGGTTGGTAGGTACCGGAACGTTACGCGAGAAGTCGCTGAAGCTTTGATAGCGCACTGATTCGACCGTGATATCCGAACTGCGGCGGATCAGGTTGAAGAGCCCATTGCGGAAATAGCGAGCAAAGCGTTCGTTGATGAAGTCCAGTGCGTGCAAACGCTCCCTGATGACCCGGTGCTGGGTCGACGGGTCATAGGGGCGTATGCGCGTTTCAGCTTGCGAGTGAGATGACGTGGCCGCTGGCTCGTCATCACCGCTGACGCCTTTCAACAGGGCATCGATTTCTTCCTGGGACAGTAGATCGTCCTGCGACATGAACGGCTCCAGTACCCGGGATTATTGAACGATGAATTCGGTGAACAGCACTTCCCTGAGATCTAGGGGAGGCTGGTTCTCGGTCAAGGGCACAGACAAACGACTGATGATAGCCTGAGCAAGCGCTTCTTTACCTTCTGTAGAGGTCAGCTCACTCGCTTGCTTGCCAGACAGCAGAATCAGCAGCCGGCTGCGTACTTGCGGCATGTGCTCTTCGATGATGGCTTTGCTCTGTTCGTTGCCTACCCGCAGTGTGATGCCGGTATAGAGCAGGCGTGACCCGAAGCGATCATCGGCCAGGTTGACCGTGAAAGGTTCGATACGCGTGAAGACGGGTGGCGTCGGCGCTAGCGTTTGCTGTTGGGGCTCCCCCTCCGTTCCTCCACGCTGGTCAAGAACGAGATAGATCGCTGCAGCTGCACCCGCCGAAGAGAGCAGTACCAGTATGATCATTACCAGAAGCAGTTTTTTAGATCCGCCGCTTGATTCAGCCATTGATTTTCCCATCATGATCCCGGAAGACGCTCACTGAGCATTATGCCTGACACGAGTAATTATGAAGAAATGAACAGGCTCATCGGAGGAGCCTATCTCTTGGTTTTGCTAACTGTTGATTCACACACCATGCATTAATTTCGTGATGATATACAGCTATGCGTATAGGTCTACCCGCCCATCCGAGTATACGTTTACCAGGTTAGAAGAGCTGTTGTGGTGGTTGTGTTCGTTAGGCATGTCGCCTTCCTCAACAAGCTGCCCAGGCCTATTCTGATGTTCAAACCTCTCATCCCCAGCGCCCTGGTCACCTACGAAAGTATCACTTAAGGTAATGCCTTGCTCTGCAAGCATTTCCCTTAGCTGTGGGATAGCTTGCTCAAGGGTTTGTCGTACATGCGCATGAGCGGAAAGGAACTGGGCCTGTGTCCCTTGCTCTGTCATTCTTAGGGAGATAGAGAGTGGCCCTAGGTCAGAAGGATTTAATTTCATTTCGATACGCTGCTCCCCGCCCCGCTTGACGAAATGTAATAGTTGCTGCCCAAGCTGTGCTGCCCAGCCGGGACTTGAAATCAGAGCGGGTGACGATGCAAATTGCGCAGCCGTTGAAGGCGAAGGTAGGCTGCCTAATGTGGATGTACCTATGGGCAGTAAAGTGGTTGTTTCGCCTGATACTGCTATTGGTTTCTGGGGTTGGTCGCCCTGCGCGTAACTAGTCGAAGTTGCCATAACATGGCTATCGGAAAGCGGAACATTTTGCAGCATTGACCATGTGTTTGTGGACTCCACTGAAAGTGAGTTGGGCTGGTTTGGCGCCGTTATAAGCATTGCGGGCGAGGACGGTACGATCTGTTGCGTGTTACCTTGAGTAGCAAATAGCACATCAACGGTGTTTGTTATCGAAGGAGTTGTCTGGGCGCTGGGCCATGCATGACCAGCATAGCTTGATACTAATGATATGCGCTGGGCAATTTCATCTAGCTCAGTCAATGTATGGGTTGGCTGGGTAGAGGTATGGCCGCCCGCGGTCTGTGTTAGCAGCGTATGTGTTAATTGGCTGATCTGTTTCAGGTGCTCTGCTAGAGGATATGGGGATTGCTTACCATCGGAGATGTGTCGAGAATCCGATTCCCATAGTTGGTGCAAAGTTTGTAAGCCGGAAGTGATCTTTACCAACTCGATTGTTAGTGTTTCGTTTGTATTGCTTGATGATGGCGATAGTGCTGAAGCAGTGGGTACGATAGCAAACGCTTCATGAGTGTCTGCAGCGCCGGGAGAGCTATCGGGAAATAGACTCAGCTGGCTAAAAAGTGACACAGTAACATCTTGCGCACTTGCTGTTTTTACTGCCTCAGTATTTTCAAGTGCACCTTGAATTTGCTGGTGGGTTGGCAATGTACGGGGAGTGTGACGACTCAAAATCTCTAGGCTAGAGGTGATCGCAGTGATTGTCTCCTCTAGTGTTAGGTCGTGCGTTGTTGAGGTAGCCGTTGTCAGAGAGCTTGAAGAATCACTTTTTGGTGGTTGTGTTGATTGCCCGGATGCCGAGAAAAAAATAGTGGGCGATGATAAAAAAGCTTGGGCATTGAAAGAGTCAGGAGTATCAATGATGCCGAGAGCTTCTGGGGCGTGGTGCTCTGGCATTGTGCCGGTAGCTAGCTTGTCGACTGCTTGAAGAACAGCAGTTGCAATAGTCTCGACTGATAGGAGCATCGTACCTACCGAGACCGTATTCGCAGCTGCTTGTGTAGGCATAACAATTTGACTATGAACTTGTTTAGCTACTGTATCTTGGGCAGCAGAAAATGCCGTCGCTATATGAACCTGTCCTTTGGCGAGCGTACGTAAGCTGACAATGGAGTGTGCCAGTCTTTCTTCTGTCGATACCGAAGGAGTACTAGCCGTATAGAGGGTTGTTTCTGGTAGTACTTGATATATATTCATATCATTAAAGAGCGCAGCGTCAGAGCGACCAGATTCGCTGATGGCAGGCTCAGTAGGCTTGCTTGATTCAGTGATAGCTGTTTGTGCCTTCGAGATAACGTGGCCCAGACTTGGGTGTGGCGCTCCTCTATCGGCAAGTGCTGCTATGTCGTCAGGCGTTGGCAAACGCCCCATGCGCGACACCTCGAGCATGGTTTGATGAAACACGCCACGTTCGGTCTCTCCCGCGTTCTGCCTAATTAGGGAGGCCGAGCCAATAGTCTGGCCATTACTGGGTAAAAATAACTGAGTGATAGAATGCATGTTGGTTACCCAGGGCAGCATCAAAGTAGCTTATCAGGGCTCTGGCGAGCCATTCGGTTGGTGACCAACTCATCGTTGGCTTTTTGTTCGTGCCTGGCCTGACGGCGATGCTCTTCCAGCAAGCGGCGTGAAGCCAGTGTATCGTAAGAAGAGAGCCGACGCTGCTCTTGCTGCCAGTGTTGCTGACTTTGCTGTACCCGTTTCTGTTGTGCTGCCAGGGCTTGACGTGCTCGACTCAGTGCCGCGTCAAGAGAGGCTAGAAACTGTTGGTAATTGTACATGGTGGCCGGGTCGATGCCCTCTCTCATCGCCTGCTGCAGACGCTCGGCATACTCCACACGATAACGGCTCAGTGACGCCAGCTGCGCCTCCGTTTGCTGTTCCGTCTGGCGCTCTTGGGCCAGCAGCTTGCCTGCCTGATCGCGGGCATCGCGAGCCAGGCCGGTCAGCATGTCGATCTGATGGTTACTCATTTAGCCTCCCACCACCGTGTGCAGCGCTTGACGCGACTCTGAAAGCGTTGCGCACTCATCAATGTTCTGTTGTAAAAAACGTTCCAGGCTTGGGAAGCGGTTGACCGCTTCGTCCAGCCTGGGGTCATGCCCTGGGCTGTAGGCGCCTACGCTGATCAAGTCGCGATTGCGTTGATAGCGTGAGAAAATTTGCTTGAAGGTGCGCGCTTCCTGCTGTTGCTCGGGCGTGACGATCGCTGTCATGGCGCGGCTGATGGATGCTTCGATATCGATAGCGGGATAATGGCCTGCTTCTGCCAAGGTGCGCGACAAAACGATATGGCCATCCAGAATGGCGCGGGCAGAATCGGCAATGGGATCCTGCTGGTCGTCGCCTTCCGTCAGTACGGTGTAGAAAGCAGTAATGGAGCCGCCTCCGCGCTCTGCATTGCCTGCGCGCTCAACCAGTCCCGGGAGCTTGGCAAATACGGACGGCGGATACCCCTTGGTGGCAGGAGGTTCACCAATGGCCAGCGCGATTTCGCGTTGGGCCATGGCGTAGCGGGTGAGCGAATCCATGATCAACAGCACATTGCGGCCCGCATCGCGGAAGCTTTCGGCGATGCGGGTGGCGTAGGCAGCGCCTTGCAGGCGTTGCAGCGGGGAGGTATCCGCAGGCGCAGCGACGACGACCGCACGCCGACGGCCCTCGGGGCCCAATATGTTGTCAATGAAGTCCTGTACTTCGCGCCCACGTTCGCCAATCAGACCGACCACGATCACATCGGCCTCGGTATAGCGTGCCATCATGCCCAGCAAGACGGATTTGCCCACCCCCGAGCCCGCAAATAGCCCCATGCGCTGCCCCCTGCCGACACTCAATAGCGCGTTGATGGCGCGAATGCCTACGTCGATTTGTGCTTCAATGGGGGCTCTTGAAAGTGGGTTCAAAGGCCTGGAGCTGAGCGTCGTGCGTGGAGCTTCTTCGATATTCTCTCGGTCATCGAGGGGATTGCCATTGCCATCGAGCACCCGCCCAAGCAGCTCTTCTCCCATCGGAAAGCGTCGCGCGCTATGGCCGTTGCCATCGACCAGTGGGGTGACGCGCGCGCCAGGCATCAAGCCGGAAACTTCTTCAAGCGGCATCAGAAAGAGCTTGTCGCCTGAAAAGCCGACGACTTCTGCTTCGGCAAATTTATCGCTGTCGTTCAAGCGTCCATCGACACCGGGCAATTCGATATGACAGGCGCTGCCCACGGCGACACGTAGCCCAACGACTTCGATGACCATGCCCGTGGCCCTGACGACTCTGCCGCTGGTGCGGTAGCGAGGCAAGCGGCTGACGCGCTGAGTGGTGCGTTGAAGGGCTTTGCGCCAGCGGTGCTGATGCGGGCAGGAGAGCGTGTTCATCGTATCAACCTGACGGTGGCGCGCTGTGGCGCTTGCGTAGCTGCGCTTGAACGCTTTGCCAGCGACTTTCAAAGGTGGCGTCCAGCTCCCCTTGCGCACTGGTGACACGGCAGCCGCCACGGGCGAGCTGATCGTCAGGCTGCAGCACCCACTGGGCAGCTTCAAGTTCGCTACCCAGGTGCGTTTCAACGAGAGTGTGATCCGTGGGATTCAGCCACAGACGTTGCTTGCCCACCAAAGGGGGCTCGGTATGCAGAAGCTCGCGCACGACCTGAAGAATGTGCTCTGGGTGTTCATCGAGAGCATCGGCGGCCAGCTGCTTGCCGGTCGCCAGCGCCAGGTCGGCAAGGTCGTGAGCGATGGTGTCGTCCAGCCGTTCAAGCGCCTCGGAAAACTGCTTGGCCAAGGATGCCAGTGGCGCCAGCGTTTTCTGAAGCTGTACATCCAGCTCCTTTTCCGCCTGCGCGCGGCCTTCCTCCAGTCCTTTGGTCAGGCCCTCTTCATGACCACGTGCCAGGCCAGCCTGATAACCCTCTTCTTCGGCCGCTTCGCGAATCTGGTCATAGATTTTTTGACGCTCGCGTTCTTCTCGTACGCGTGCTTCCGCAGCGGCTCGCTGAGCAGCCTCGACTTTGCGCTGGTGAGCGCTCGGCCCTTGCAGGCTATCGGCATCAGCGGTTGGTGAAGTGAGTAACTCCTCCATCTGCCAGCGTCGCCACTGGCCGTGGCGGTCGAATTCAGGTGAGTGAGTATCAGACATACTCATCATCTCCACCCGCTAGTACAATTTCACCTGAGTCTGCCAAGCGCCGCACGATCTGCAGGATGGCTTTTTGCTCGGTTTCCACCTGGGAAACACGGATGGGCCCACGGGCCTCCATATCTTCGCGCACCAGATCGGCAGCACGCTGCGACATGTTGCGCAGGAACTTGTCCACCAGTGCGTCCTGGGCGCCTTTGAGTGCCACCACCAGCGAGTTGGTTTCCACTTCCTGAAGCACCATCTGAATCGCACGATTGTCCAGGTCGAGCAGATTTTCGAACAGGAACATTTCGTCGATGATCTTCTGAGCCAGGTCCTCGCTGTGAGAGCGCACCGTCTCGATGGCAACTTCTTCCTGGGCCGAGTTCATCAGGTTGAGGATCTCGGCAGCGGTCCTCACGCCGCCCATCTTGCTGCGCTTGAGATTCTGGCCGTCCAGCATGCTGGTGAGCACTTCGGTCAGCTCTTGCAGCGCGGCAGGCTGCACACCGCTGAACGTCGCGATCCGCAGTACCACATCATTACGCAGTTTCTCTTCGAACAGCTCGAGGATGTCGGCCGCCTGATGGCGATCCAGGTGCACCAGAATCGTCGCGATGATCTGCGGGTGCTCGTCACGAATCAGCTCGGACACCATGGAGGCTTCCATGAGGTTGAGCGAATCGATACCAGAGTTTGCCCCAGTCGACTCAAGAATATCCTCGATCAGGCTGGTGGCGCGTTCACTGCCCAGTGCCTTGGTCAAGACGGAGCGGATATGCTCGCTGGAGTTCAGGTTCAGCGCGACGAACTCTTCGGTTTCTCGGTGGAACGCCTCCAGCACGGCCTTCATGTCTTCATGGGAGACCTGATGCAGCCGCGCCATCTCGGTGCTGATTTCCTGCACTTCGCTGGCGCTGAGGAATTTGAATACCTCGGCGGCACTGTCCTCATCCAGGGCCAGCAGCAGAATGGCGCTTTTGCGCGCGCCGGTCATTTCGGCAAACGTGCTAGTCATTGGCGTTCATCCAGCTGCGGATAATCATGGCGACCATGCGTGGGTCTTCTTGGGCCATTTCCCGCAGGTCGTTGAGGTTGTGTTCGTAAAGTGATGTTCTGCGACGACGCTTGGGTTTGCCGCTGTAGGTATCATCCTCATCGGTGTCTCCCTCGCGCTCTTCATCGTCATCTTCACTGCCGATGCTGGTGTTCAAGATGCCTCCAGGCATGGCAGCTGCCACTACGGGCGTTTGCGTATAGCGCTTGATCAACGGGCGCAAAATCAGCCAGTAGAGCAGAAGGGCAACCAATGCTACCAAGAGGTAGCGGCCAAAGTTTGCCGCCATGGCAAGCGTGTCAGGCTGCTGCCACCAGACTGGCTCCAGGCGGCCATCGTCATCGCTGGCAAACGGCGTGTTGACAATTTCCACCTGATCGCCGCGCAGGTCAGAGAACCCCATGGCTTGCTGCACGAGGCGCTCTAGCTGTGCCACTTCTTCTTCGCTGAGGGCGACTTGTTCGGCTTCTCCCTCTTCATTGATGACCGTACGGAAGTTCACGACCACGGCCGCTGTCAGGCGCTCGATCTGCCCCAGGCGATGCTGAATGTGCTCGATGCTGCGATC
The DNA here is from genome assembly GCF_007655045.1 of Halomonas sp. C22. Classification (NCBI taxonomy): domain Bacteria; kingdom Pseudomonadati; phylum Pseudomonadota; class Gammaproteobacteria; order Oceanospirillales; family Halomonadaceae; genus Halomonas; species Halomonas sp. C22. Next base: position 24,261 of record NZ_VBVC01000009.1, read on the forward strand.
GACTTCGTAATTGACGACGTCTTCTTGGCGCAAGTTGCGTAAGGCGCCAGGTTCAGTTGTCGTATCCTCGGCGTTGTCATCGGGCTGGTTGATCGGAGAGGGAGCGACGCCTGGTGGCGTATTGCTCAGCGCGCCGGGAATGCCTGATGCCAAGGGGTCGTCGCCATCGTAGGACAGGCTCAGCTGGCGGCTACGAACGGCAGATTCGTTGGGCGTCTGGTTGGGGCGATAGCGCTCCGACGTCTCTTCGCGACGAGAAAAATCGATTTGCGCGGCGACCTGGGCGCGAACGTTGTCGCGTCCCACGATAGGCAGCAGGATGTTCTCGATACGCTGCTGGTATGACCGCTCGACTTCGGTGATGTAGGCAAGTTGAGTGCCGTCCAGATCATTGCCTTGTTGGGAGTTGGCGGTCAACAGACGACCGTTTTGATCCACCACGGTCACGTTCTCGGTGGAAAGCTCCGGAACGCTACTGGACACCATATGGACGATGGCGCTGACTTGGCCTTCGCCCAGGACCCGTCCAGGCAGCAGCGTCAATACGACGGAGGCCTTGGCGGGTTCACGGTCACGAACGAAAACGGATGGCTTTGCCATCGAAATATGAACGCGGACACGCTCGACGGGGCCCAGGGATTCAATCGAGCGTGACAGTTCGCCTTCCAGGCCGCGCTGAAAGTTGACCTGCTCCGCAAACTGGCTAATGCCGAAGGCCTGATTGTCCATCAGCTCAAGCCCTAGATTGCCGCCTCTGGGAAGCCCTTGCTCGGCTAGCTGGAGCCTGAGAGGGTGGACCTGTGCGCTGGGGACAAGCAAGGCTTGGCCCCCCTGGCTGAACTGATAGGGAACGCCACGGCTGTCCAACTCGGCAATGATCCGTCCACCGTCTGCCTCGTTCAGGTTGCTGTAAAGCACGCGATACTCTGGGCTGCTGGCCCACATGAAAAGTGCTGCCACCACTGCAATGGAGGCCGCTGCAGCCACCAGGACAACCACGAGCGGATTGCCGCGCAGTTGCTTCATGGTGCGCTCGAAGGTTGAGGGGGAGGCTGATTCGCTCGCCGCCACTCCGCTTTGCGAAGCGCTTGCTGTCGTGCTGTTTTGACGGCCTGCCGTAGCACCGGTTTCGCTCATGCATCCCTCCAACAGGGTTGGCAAAACGGGTGTCGGCCCAGGCGCATCACCAAAGAAGGCATAGGCTATTTCCGTCAATCGCGGTGATCCGCCAAGCAATAAGGGCGGAATTGTGATGAACGCCATTATGATGAGGTGCGTCCACCATAAATGAACGAAAAGCTTGGCTTTTCACGCGCATTTGTTCGTATGAGGGGGGCTGTGTCGATGGTAGGCTCCTGCTAACACTTTAACCTCTGCGATATGAGGAGTTGGTATGAGTTCGCCCTCCATACACTCTGCGTTACAGCAAATGCATAGTCTGGCCGCGCAAGCTGCCCAGCCAGTACGTGGCGAGCAGATCTCGACCGTCGTAGGGCAGGCGGGATTTGGCAGTGAGCTGCAGGCATCTATTCAAAGAATCAATCGTTTGCAGCAGTCTGCCAATGCCAAAGCCATGGCCTTCCAGGCAGGAGAGCCGAACATTGAGCTCAACGATGTGATGGTGGACATGCAAAAAGCCAGCGTGGCATTTCAGATGGGGCTGCAGGTGCGCAATCGCCTGGTGACGGCCTACCGCGACGTCATGAACATGCAGGTGTGAGGACGTGGTTGCTCTGGCAGAACGCGACGCTCTGGCGTCGCGGCACTAGGCTGGGCCTCTGGGCAGAAGCTAAATGTGGAGGCAGGGCCGTCGCCTCGATGCCGCGGATCTCGACCATCCCGCTCAAGTGGCTGGCCAGCGAATGGAGCCTGTCAGTCTCATGCATTCAAAGAAATCAAGTTCCCTTGAAGTTCCTCCAGTCGTTCGGCCATCACGATGATTTCCTCGGCAGGAATCTGACGGATGACATCGCCGGTTTCACTGTCAATGACGCGGGTGATGATGCGCGAAGACTCCTCGCTGATATCGAACTCGAGTCCGCGTGGTCTCATCGCTTCATTGATGCGTTGTATCGGTTCCAGAAGGGCATCTCGCGTGGCGCTCAACGCCGATGGCGTGCGCTCCTCCGGTTGAGAGGGCGAGGCAACCTCAGGGGGTGTGCGTTGAGCGCGCTCCTGGGGTGCGGGAGTGTTGGTAATAGAGACCATCGGGTCGATTGGCAGTGGGCCCATAAACAACGTTCCTCTTTTAAAAGCCGTCTAAGGCTGGGTAACGTAAACTTAGAGGCCGATGCAGGTGTTGGCTAGCCTCCAACAATGTTATCGGCGAGATTTTCACAAACTTTATCTTTTCCAGTATAGACAAAAAGAAAAGTCTGATACGCAGCAATCGGCATGCGGAGCCATTGGGGCTTCTGTTATGCTCAGTTCCCTTATTTCAAGGGTGGGTTCACCTGACCACCACGGCTGTGAAAGCGAGGCACGCATGGCAGTCCAGCAAGATGAGTATGAACGCATTTCGAACCCATCCGCCATCAGTTCTCTGCTGAATACCATGATAGAGAGCGCTGGGGTGTCGCTTTGCCTTGATGCCCCTGAGGCGCGTCCCGAGCCCATTGTGTTGATGGAGCAGCACGAGGGTGAGACGCTCGTGATGGACTTGTCTTCCGTCGACTATCTGCTGTATCGCCTGGAGCAGGGCGAACGCTTCTTTCTGCGTGGGCAATCTCAGGGCAAGGTGATACGGACGCCTCTGCTCGTCCTGACGGAAACGCGTCGCTCTGGTGGGCGCTATTTATGCTGCAGCGACTACCCGGAGTCGGTAGACGTCCTCCAGCGCCGTGAGTCATACCGTGCTGAGCTGCGTATGGGCATGGTGGTGTCGGCGACCGTTTACGGCGATGGCGAAGAAGGGGCGCAGGGTGAGTTGCGAGACCTCTCCCAGGAAGGGTGTCAGTTGGAGCTGCCGTTGGCAGCGAGTGGCGTGCTGACCGAGACCTCGGAACCCATGCGTTTGGTGTTTGCCTTTCCGGATGGCACTCAGTTCGAAGTGCATGCCGTCGCTCGCCATCAAAAAACAGACGCAGAGCGCCACCTGCTGCGTGTGGGGTTCCGCTTTGCTGGCTGCACCTCCGAGCAAGAGCGACAGATCTGGTACTTCGTCTGTGAAATCGAGCGTGAGGCCTCGCGTTACAAGAAAGAGTCCCAGGATGAGCGTCAGCCCTCGCCGCTGTTCGAGCAGCCCGGCAAGCGCACACCTGACAGCGAGCATGTTGGCAGGCGGGACATTCGCCGATATGCCACCCCAACCGCCAGGCGTCTGGTCAAGGTGGCCGCCTATCTGGACGCTCAGCTGCTGATGCTGCAGCAAGGTCACGATGTCGACTCGCGACAGCTGTCTCGTAATGCCGACCGTATCCTGCAGCTTCATGAAGAGGATCGCGAGGCGCTCTTGTTCGCATCTCGGTGCCTCTCCATGGAGCCCTTGCTGGTGCGGCATGGGATCGCTGTGGCTATTCACTTGCTCGACCTGGTGGGTGGCAATATGCCCCGCGACGTGCGCAAGGCCATCGTTGCCAGTGGCCTGGTCCATGACCTCGGCAAAGCCCTGATCCCTCAGGTGGTTTTCAAGGCGCCCAATTTCGAGCCCAATCATCGTCACGTGTTGAGCGAGCATGTGTCGCTGTTGCTGGCTCGCTTGAATACTTGCCAGTGGTTGTCGGCCACGGTGGCGGAGGCGGTCATTGGTGGAATCAACGAGCGCCTCGATGGTAGCGGTTACCCGGATGGCTTGACGGGAGAGGACATTACCGAGCTGGCCAAGGCGAGCGCCGTGGTCGACGTGGTGGAGGCCATGAGACGGGATCGGCCGGATCGACCAGCACGCACTGCTCAGCAGATCTATCGGCATTTGCTGAGCCATCCCCATCAGTTCGATGCACGATGGATCAAGCGCTATATCGAGCATTTCAGGACGTTGCCCATTGGCTCGCTCGTGTTCTTTGCCAGTGAGCAGATGGGATGGATCGTGCGCCTGGATGACAACGGGGTGCCTTTTGAAGTGGTGTTGACCCAGCAGGCCGAACCGCCTGTGCGTGAGAGCCTGCTGAGCGTCGTGCGCGGAGATGTGTTGGAGCGGCTTGGTAAACCGATGAGAGAAGTGGCGGTTTCTACTTGAGTTCTTTTGATCTGGATCATTCGTAGCGATCGCACGGCAAATAAAGCCTGCGCTCATTAAAGTCCGCTGTTGCGGCGCCGATATATCAGATAGCGAGCAATTATGCCGAATCTCAATTATCCAGCAGTGTATGGCCACCTTTTGGCTACTGCCTTTACCTTTACAAGGAGAGCCCACTAATGACTTACACTCGCAGCGGTGCGGCCTACGGTCGAGGGGCAAGCGCTTACGCCCGCGTTGGCGTTGAAAGTGGCGTCATGTCGGCAGACCCTCATCAACTGATCGTCATGCTGTTCGATGGCGCGCAGGCGGCGATCCGTGCGGCGCGTATTCATATGCAGGCGGGCAATACCGTGGAGAAGGGCAAATCCATCTCCAAGGCGCTGGATATTGTCAATAACGGTTTGGCTGCGGCGCTGGATCAGGAGAAAGGGGGCGAGATTGCCGAGCAATTGGCATCGCTCTATGACTACATTGCCCGTTTGCTGCTGACTGCCAATCTGCGTAACGATGAAGAGAGCCTCAATCAGGCGGATCGTCTGCTTGAGGACATTGCCTCTGCATGGCGTGAAATTGGTCAACAGCAAAGTGCGTGAGGCAACATGACAGCTTCCGAAACAGCAGCCCAGGGTAACTCCCAGCAAGCGCTCATCGATGCCTATGCAAGGCTGCTGGTGAGCGTGAATCATATGCATGAGCTTGCAGATAAAGAGCAGTGGGCCGAGCTGATAGAGCAACGCAGCAACTATGTGGTGTTGGTGGAAAAGTTGCGCGAACTGGACAGCCTGGTCTTGCTGGATGACGATGGCAAGCGTCGCAAGTCCGAACTGCTCGAGCATATCCTGGAGCATGACGTGGAAATTAGGCGTCGTCTCGTAGCCAGGCGAGACGAGCTGGGTAAATTGATCAGCGTGACCCAGCGTCAGCGAGACTTGCATCGCGCTTATGCTCCCCAGCAAGGTGGAAGTGCCTTTGCTGCGGATATCGCCAAGGATGAGGGGGCCTCGTGAGTGGCATCACGCCACTCATTGATACGCTGTTACATCAGGTGCTGGGCCGCCAGGCTGAGGCCTCTTCTCTTCGCGCCTTGAACTCGCCAGTCCAGCCAGTTTCCCCGGGCGAGGGGCCAAGAGCCTTGCAGGGGGATGCCAGCCTCGACGGGCGGCCTCTCAATCCGCTGCTGGGCGACCTGCGGCGTTTGTCTGGCACGGCAGAAGGGCTTCGACAGCCTCCTGCCGGGAATGCCACGCCCAACGCCACGCCAAGTTCGACCCAAACGCATTTCAGTCCTGCGGCGCGCACCATTGCCGACGTGCTGCTACGGTTTCCGGCACCTCCCGCCGTCATCAGGCCGGCTGCCCCGCTGTTGTCACCTCAGGAGCCGCTGTCGACGACACAGGTGGCGAACCGTCTGGAGGGCAGTATTCGTGATAGCGGGCTATTTTACGAATCTCACCTCAAGCGCTGGTTTCAGGGCGACATGTCTCGTCAACAGCTTCTGCGTGAGCCACAGATGCAGCCAGGGCCTCGCCCTGCGCCCCTGCCCATGTCGGCCATGATGCCTCTGGCTGCTACCGGGATACCCACGGGTGCGTCGTCTCAGGGCAGTGCCATGACCATCTTGCCCAATCTTCCCCTGATACCCGTCAAAGGGGGCGATGCTTTGCTGGAGCGGCCTTTGCCTCTCCCCGTTGCGTCTTCGTCCTCGGGAGCGCCCTCGGCGCCTGCTGTCGTGACACCCAATCAGCCCTTCGCTCCCTTCATGGCCGAGCGTAGGGATGTTCCTGTCGTACAACCTGCAGCGGTGGTGGCAGAACAGGACATGGCGACTCGGGGTGTGAGAGAAGTGGTGCATGACAGTCTGCAGGGCGTAGTGCGTCAACAGTTGGAAATGTTGGTCACGCCTACGCTACGTTGGGAAGGGGACGTATGGGCTGGCATTTTCATGGCGCTGGTGATCAATCTGCCAGGTCGTGACCCTCAGGATGAAAAAGCGCAGACAGAAGATTCCCAGCCAGGGTGGCGTTCAGAAATGCAGCTCGATGTGCCTGGACTGGGCGCCTTCCGCATTGCGCTATGGCTGCACCATCAGGTGCTCAGTATCGATCTGACGGCTGATAACCCTGATACCTACCAGCGGCTCGATAGTGAGCTGGATCGCCTGGAGCAGCGTTTGAGTGCGCTCGATTTCGCTAAAGTGCAGGTAAAAGCCCGCTATATTCCATCCGAGGAGGCTGTGGATGATGTCCAGTGAGCGTCGGCGACAGGCCGTTGCGCTGGCCTATAAAGAGGGTGAACAGGCGCCGCGAGTAGTGGCAAAAGGGTACGGTGAGCTGGCCGACAGGATCATGGCCGAAGCCCAGCGCCAGGGCATCTATGTCCATGATGCACCCGAGCTCGTCGCGTTGCTCATGCAGTTGGAGCTGGATGCTGAAATACCCGCCAGCTTGTATCAAGTGGTGGCGGAGCTATTGGTATGGGTATTTGAATTGTCAGACGGTGAGCTGAATCAGCGTGAAAGGCGCAAGTAGCCAATGCAATCGTTGTATGCAACCATGATGCTAGGTAAAGAAAAAGTCATCAATGGCGCCACTATAACGGTCACAACGGCGCGCCTGGGTCGTTCGATGGGACACTATGAGTCAAACAAGCTTTCTTGATGAAATACAAGAGATAAACCTCGCTTACCTTCTGCTCGCTCAGCGTCTGTTGAGCGAAGATCGGGAGGCTGCCATGTTTCGTCTCAAAATTGACGGTGAGCTGGCAGATCTGTTGGTCTCACTGAATGCTTGGCAACTCACCAAGCTCGCGCGTAGCAACCAGCTGGTCTGTCGTTTCAGTCACTCCAGTGGTCAGCGCCTGCGCCAGATTCTGGACAATCCACGAGATCAAGGCTTGTCAGGGCTGCATGCGTCGCTGTTGTCCGCCTGTGAGCCTCTTTCCTCGCTTTCGTCAGGAGAGTCGAAGTGAGTCAAAAGAGCCTTGTGGATGAAATGCATCAGGTGCAATTGGCCATTGAGCTGATCGAGTTGGGTGCACGTCTGCAGGTATTGGAGACCGAAACGGAGTTGAGTCGCACCCGACTGATCAAGCTCTACAAAGAAGTGCGCGGAATGTCTCCGCCTAAAGGTATGCTGCCTTTTTCGGCCGACTGGTTCGTGACTTGGCTGCCTAACGTGCATTCGTCACTGTTTTACAACATTTATCTCGGCTTGCTCGAGGGGGCGGAGTGTGAGCGTATCGACGCTTTCGTCAAAGCGTATCGGCTGTACGAGGAGCAGGTTTCGCTTGAGGGGGCAGAGTCGGTGCTGGGGCTGACGAGAGCGTGGACCCTGGTGCGCTTTTTTGAAAGCGACCTGCTGCAGCTGACCACGTGTACGCGCTGTGAGGGCCACTTCGTGGCACATGCCCATAGCCCGATTCATGATTATGTCTGCGGTATCTGTCAGCCCCCCTCTCGGGCAGGCAAGACGCGTAAGCCCGCGCGTTGAACGTATAAAATTGTCAAACCTCTGGCGGCAGACCATTAAAGCAATAAACTGCGCTTTAACGCATAGATAGCGGCAAAAGTCGTTGATGCTTTCTCATTAAACCGTGCTGTCACCTGAGTATGATAGATATAAGCTTCACCTTAGATGGGGCCGTTTGCCACTGCCGATAAGGCATTGCGTATGGCGCTGTTGATAAACCACTCATATCGCAAGGAAACTGCTTGTGCTGATTCTCCTAGGTTATGTCGTCGTCTTGTTCTGCGTCTTTGGCGGCTATGTGATGGCTGGTGGTAGCCTGGGGCCGCTCTATCAGCCCCTGGAGCTGCTGATCATCGGTGGCGCTGGCGTTGGGGCTTTCCTGGCTGCCAACAATGGCAAGGCGATCAAGGCCACGTTCAAGATCCTGCCCCGGCTCAAGCGAACCAAGAAGTACAACAAGGCGCTGTACATGGATCTCATGGCCTTGCAGTACAAGATTCTTTCCAAGGTTCGCCGAGAGGGCATGCTCGGGATCGAGCGCGATATAGACAATCCCAAGGAGAGCCCGCTATTTCAAGAGCATCCCGACGTTCTGGCCGACTCTCATATCATGGACTTCCTGACGGATTACCTGCGCTTGATGGTCAGCGGCGGTATGGAGCCCATGGAAATCGACGAGCTGATGCTCCACGAAATAGAGGTTTTCGAGCAAGAGGCTCACATTCCCGTCGACGCGATTGCCAAAGTGGGGGATGCCATGCCCGCCTTCGGTATCGTGGCGGCGGTCATGGGGGTTATCAAAGCCTTGACCTATGCGGACGCAACGGCAGAACAGATGGGGCAGATGATCGCCATGGCGTTGGTAGGCACCTTCCTCGGTATTTTGATGGGCTATGGCTTCATCAGCCCGATTGCCAGCTATGCCGACCGCCAAGCCAAGGAAGCCGAAAAAATGCTTCAGTGCATTCGCGTGACGCTGCTGGCCAGCTTGCACGGCTATGCCCCGCAGTTGGCGGTCGAGTTTGGACGCAAGGCGCTGCACAGTACAGAACGCCCGAGCTTCGCTGAACTGGAGGAGTACGTACGCGATGCCAAAAAGGGCGGTAATGCATGAGTAAGGGGGGGGATAAGCGCCCGATCGTCATCCGGCGCAAAAAGGTGGTCCATGCCCACCATGGGGGGGCATGGAAAATCGCGCTGGCAGATTTCATGACGGCATTGATGGCGCTGTTCCTCGTCATGTGGATTCTCAGCGTTTCCAGTGAGGAGACCCGCAGAGGAGTAGCCGAGTATTTCAGCACGCCGCTGGTCACGGCAATGACAGGCGGCGATCGTTCCGGCAGTACCCGTGTCATCCCTGGCGGTGGCCCTGACCCTACGCACAGCGACGGCGAACGTGCACGGATTGATGTTTTGCAGCACACGCGGCCGAGTGCTCAGGAGCGGCGCTTTTTCGAAGATTTGCAGGAGCGCATCGAGCGAGCCATCGAGCGTGATCCCGATCTGCGTGAGTATCGTAACCAGATGCGCTTCGATCTGACGCGTGAAGGCCTACGTATCCAGTTGCTGGATACCGCGCAGCGGCCCATGTTCGAGCTGGGTAGCGATCAGGTAGCGCCTTACATGCGCAGCCTACTGCGCACCATGGCTCCGTTGCTGAATGACCTGCCGAATGACCTGAGCATCAGCGGTCATACGGACAGCGTTCCGTATGCAGGTGGGTATCGCGGTTACAGCAACTGGGAACTCTCCAACGATCGAGCCAATGCATCGCGTCGTGAGCTGGTGGCGGGCGGACTTGACCCTGATCAGCTACTGCGGGTATCGGGCTTCGCCGACCGTGTACTACTCTCGGACACGACGCCGACGGATCCCATCAATCGACGTATCGAACTCGTGGTTTTGCTGCCAGAAATCGCCGAAGCCATACGGAATCCGGGAATTTTGACGCCTAGCTCACCGCAGCCAGCAGAGCCGGCAGAGAGCGTGCCCGAAGAAGACCTTTTGCCACAAAACATACCGCAAGCCAGCGACAACCAATGAGCCTGGCTTGCCACATAATGATGACGTTCAAGTGGAGCGGTGCATGGACATAGCGGATTTTTTTGACACCTTCTTTGAAGAGGCCGAGGAGCTGCTGGCGGATATGGAGCAGCACTTGTTGGAACTGGATGTCGATAATCCGGATAGCGAACAGCTAAACGCTATTTTCCGCGCGGCCCACTCCATCAAAGGTGGGGCGGGGACCTTTGGCTTCAGCGTGTTGCAAAAAACCACGCATATCTTCGAAAACCTGCTGGATCATGCGCGCAAGGGAGAGCTAGCACTGCGCGCTGACCTCGTCGATACCTTCCTGGAGGCCAAAGACATCATGCATGAGCAACTCAATGCCTACCGCAATGAGGAAGAGCCGAATCAGGAAGCCTACGAGCGGATATGCGAGACGCTCCAGCAGATCGCTTTGGAAGAGATTGGCAAGTCTCTGGATGCGCCAGCCGCACCCAAGGTAGAAGAAGCGCCTGTCAAAGCGGCCAGCGCGTCTTCCACCCGTGAGCCAGACAGCGATCAGGAAGGGGAGCACCGACTCAAGGTGGCGCTGCTCAATGTGAGCGAAACAGATCGTCTGCTGCTGGTAGAAGAGTTGGAGCAGTTGGGCGATGTCGAGTCACAGTCGGGTGATGAGAAGCGCTACGAAGTCATCCTGTCGGGAGGCGTCAGCGCCGACGACATCGAGGCCGTGATGTGCTTTATCATCGAGTCGGATCAGATCGACATCACGGCATTGGCTGCCAGTGCTCCTGCGGCTGCCGATGAACCGCCAGCATCTGTGGGCAAGCCCGCTCAGCAGGACAGCGCTACCGTCACCAAGGCGCCTGCGCCCGCCAAGCCAGCGGCTGCCAAGGCAGCGACCAAGAAACCTGCCGATCAGGCGCCCAAAAAGGCAGCTGCCGAAACCTCGTCGATCCGCGTGTCGGTCGACAAGGTGGATCAGATCATCAACCTCGTGGGCGAGCTGATCATCACTCAATCGATGCTCGATCAGACGGTGAGCGACCTCGAAGGCCAATCGGTCAGCAACAGCTCCCTGCAAAATGGCATGAGCCTGCTGCAGCGTAATGCCCGTGACCTCCAGGAAGCCGTCATGTCGATCCGCATGATTCCCATGGAGTTCGTATTCAGCCGCTTCCCAAGAGTTGTGCGTGATACGGCCAGCAAGCTGGGCAAAGAGATCGAGCTGATCACCGAAGGCAAGTCCACCGAGCTGGACAAGAGCCTGGTAGAACGCATCACCGACCCGCTGACACACCTGGTACGCAACAGCCTGGATCATGGCGTGGAAATGCCGGAAGTGCGTGAGTCCCTGGGCAAGCCGCGTGTGGGCAAGTTGGTGCTCTCGGCACGCCACCAGGGCGGCAACATTCTGATCGAAGTCCGCGATGACGGGGCTGGCATGGACCGTGATCGGCTGTTGGCCAAGGCGCGTGAAAATGGCCTCAACGTGTCCGACACGATGTCCGATGAAGAGGTGTTTCAGCTCATCTTCGCCCCCGGCTTCTCCACCGCCAAGGAAGTAACCGATGTCTCTGGGCGTGGGGTTGGCATGGACGTGGTGAAGCGTAACATCCAGGGGATGGGCGGGCGTGTCGAAATCCAGTCGAAAAAAGGCGAGGGTACCAATACCCGCATCGTGTTGCCGCTGACGCTCGCCATCCTGGATGGCATGTCCATCAAAGTGGGCAACGAGACGTTCATCCTGCCGTTGTCTACCGTGCTGGAGTCGCTACAGCCTGCTAAAGGGGATATGTACGCCATGGCGGGAGATGACGTGGTACTCAAGGTGCGCGACGAGTATCTGCCGGTCATCGCCATTCATGAAGTACTGGATGTCGAAAATGCCATTACCGACCCCACCCAAAGCATTGCGGTCATCGTGCAAGGGGAGGGGCGTCGCTATGCCATGCTGGTAGACGAACTGATCGGTCAGCAGCAGGTCGTCGTCAAGAATCTTGAAGACAATTATCGCAAAGTGCCGGGCGTATCGGCCGCTACCATCCTGGGGGACGGTAGCGTTGCGCTGATTCTCGATATTACCGGCTTGCACCGTTTGAGCCGGGTGAAAAAAGAAGCAAGGAAAACCGCTAATCAACCCCATCTCTCTTATTACAAAGAGGCTGAGCCGTCATGAGTCATTCATCCAACGAAGCAGTGTTAGCCGCTGCCGAAGCAGAAAACCGCGAATTCCTGGTGTTTTCCCTCGGGGATGAAGAGTACGCCATCGATATCCTGAAGGTTCAGGAGATTCGTGGTTATGAAAACGTCACCCGCATCGCGAATGCGCCTGATTTCATCAAGGGTGTCACGAATCTGCGTGGGGTGATCGTGCCGATCGTGGACCTGCGCATCAAGTTCCACCTCGAGAATGTCGAGTACGGTGGTCAAACAGTCGTGATCGTGGTCAATGTTGCCGATCGTATTGTTGGTATTGTGGTAGACGGTGTTTCCGATGTGATGACGCTCGTGCCTGATCAGATCAAACCCGCACCTGAGTTCGGTGTCACGCTCTCCTCCGACTTCCTGAGCGGCCTGGGCAGCCTGGATGACCGTATGTTGGTGCTGGTCGATATCGATAAGCTGTTGTCCAGTGAAGAGATGGCGCTGGTGGACAGCACGAGTCATCACTGATACCTGCCATGGGCACAAGGAACGTGCCCAGTCTGATCCACTTAACCCGCCTTGGTGCTAAGGACAGCGCTAGTCAGTACGGTTGCGTTTGGAGTAATGCGTGTGACACAGCTAGTGCGTCAACTGATGAGTAACATGACGGTGCGTCTTAGTTGGGGGCTGGTGCTGGCCACCTTTTCACTCCTGGTAGTGATTGCCTGTGGTATCGGCCTTTACGCGCTTCATCATGGCGCCACGCTGGTGCAGGCCACGGCAGATGCCCAAGCCCAGCAGCAGGCATTCACTGCTTTTGCCGAGCGCATCCGTTGGGCGCTGATCGCTATCGTGCTGATGACCATCGTCACTGTCGTGATCGTGGTATGGGGCGTCACGGTCAACGTGTTGCGCCCGCTGGATCGGTTGGTGGGTTATTTCGAACGCATGGCTCAGGGTGATCTGAACCAGCAGATCAGCTCGCCCGGCAAAAGTGAAATTGGCAAGCTCTACAGTGCCATGGCGCACATGCAGGCTGCGCTTTCGGATACGGTGGGGATCGTTCGGCGCAGTGGAACCACGATCTTCGAACGCTCCCAGCACATTGCCAACGGCAATAACGACCTCTCGTCGCGCACGGAACAGCAGGCTTCTTCGCTCGAAGAGACCGCCTCCAGCATGGAACAGCTCGCCTCTACCGTCAGCCATAATGCCGATAACGCTCGCCAGGCGAGCCAGTTGGCGGGCGATGCGACCCTGACCGCTCGGCGCAGCGGTGAAGAAGTAGGGCAAATCGTCGAGACCATGCAGGATATCAGTGCCAGCTCTCACCAAGTGGCGGATATCATTACCGTTATCGATAACATTGCTTTCCAGACCAATATTCTTGCGTTGAATGCATCGGTAGAGGCGGCCCGTGCGGGTGAACACGGCAAGGGGTTTGCCGTCGTGGCTCAGGAGGTGCGTAGCCTGGCCAGCCGCAGTGCCAACGCAGCCAAAGAGATCCGTACGCTGATCGATACGTCCCTAGGCAAGGTGGATGCGGGTACCCAGCGCGTCAACCAGGCTGGGCAGACCATGCAAGACCTGGTCACTGCCGTACAGCGGGTCAGTGACATCATGGATGACATTGCGGCGGCTTCCGAAGAGCAAAGCAACGGCATCGGGCAAGTGAACCAGGCGGTTGCCCAGATGGATCAAGTCGTTCAGCAAAATGCTCAGCTGGTGCAGCAAGCCGCCCGCAGTGCCAATGAATTGGAAAGCGAGGCAGCCCGTCTGCGTGAAGCGGTGGAGCGCTTTCGTGTGGCAGGAGGGGCGGTAGCCGTCCCTTCCGCCGCTACGCATTCCCCACCGATGAAACGGCCTGCTACCCCGCCGCCAACGCTGACCAAAAAAGCGTCAGAAGAAGAGTGGGAAACGTTTTAAGTACCGATAACGCCCTGAACCAGCGCCAAGCGCATAAAATTAATAATAAGGCAGCAAGATGCGTAACAACCAGCCCATTACCCAGCGCGAAGTCGCTCTGAACCAAGATGACTTTCTCGTTTCTCGTACGGATCTCAAGGGGTGTATCACCTACGCCAATCCGGCTTTTATCGCGATCAGTGGCTATCGCCATGAAGAGTTGATAGGTGCTCCTCACAACCTGATTCGCCACCCCGACATGCCCGCGGCCGCCTTCGAGAATCTGTGGAGTACGCTGAAACGTGGCGATACTTGGCGGGGGCTGGTCAAGAACCGCTGCAAGAGTGGCGACCATTATTGGGTCGATGCCAGCGTCACGCCGATCGTGGAAAACGATCAGGTGGTGGGTTACACCTCCGTGCGTGTGCAGGCGACGCGCGAAGCCATTCAGCAAGCGGAGCAGCACTACAGCGATATTCGTGAAGGGCGCAACAAGCGCCTGTATCTGGATAAAGGGCGTGTTCGCCAGCGTGGGCTCGTTGCCAGAGTCAGGCGTATGCGTCTGGATACCATTCGCGCCAAGCTGATAGGAATGGTGTGCATTGCGGCTCTTCTGCTGGTCGCCAGCGGTGGATTGGGGCTATACGGTTTGAATGTGGCGGGTGAGCGCCTGGAGGGCCTGAACAACGACGGCCTGCGTGACGTCATTCGGCTGCAACAGATCGATCAGACCATCGCTCAGACGCGCCAGTCGATGATCGAACCCGAGCGTATGCAGCTCATCGCTCAGCGTTTCGACATGGGGGATACCGTGGCCGCCAGTGCTGCCCAGGTGGCGGATGTGTGGCAGGCCTATTACAGCCGTGAGGTGAATGCCACGCCACTGGCCAGCCAGTTCGATGAACAGCTGCAGGCCTTTCTGGATAATGGCATGCGCCAGGCAGTGGGTGTGCTCCAAGCGGAAGAGACCTACCAAGCATTTACCGGCCTGGACGCCGTGATCCGTGTCATGAACGAGGATGGCCGGGCGCTCTCTTCCCTGGTCAATGAACTGATTGCCCAAAAGCAGGCAACCGCGGAAGTGATGGCCTCCGAGGCCGAGCGGGGACAAACCGTCATGCTGAGCGCTCAGGTCGGTGTGCTAGCCACCGGATTGGCGCTGTTGATCGTGATCAGCCTGCTGACGCTGCGCTCCATTACACGACCGCTGAAGCAAGCCTCGCGGTTTACCTTGCAGATTGCCGGCGGCAATCTTGCCGCCAGAGTACCGCCCAGACGGCGTGATGAAATAGGCCAGCTCATGGATGCCCTCGACACCATGCGCAAGAGCTTGAGCAGCATCATTGGCGAGGTCAAGACAGGCATCGATGTCGTCACGCCAGCGGCCAAGGATATTGCCAGCGGTAACGAGGCGCTTTCATCACGCACGGAGCAGCAGGCGGCATCGCTGCAACAGACGGCGTCCAGCATGGAGGAAATGACCATTACCGTTCGTCAAAACAGTGATAACGCTCAAGAAGCACGGCGTCTGGCCGATAATAATGCAACAAGGGTGTCACAAACGGGTGAGTTGATGACGCAGTTGGTCGATAACATGCAGCGAATCACGCAAAGTTCGCAGAAGATGACCGACATCATCAACGTCATTGACTCCATTGCCTTCCAGACCAACATTCTGGCCCTCAACGCGTCAGTCGAAGCCGCACGAGCGGGAGAGCATGGGCGTGGGTTTGCCGTCGTGGCCGAAGAGGTACGTAAGCTGGCGGGACGTAGTTCCGATGCGGCTCAGGAAATTCGCAGCCTGATTGATGACTCGAGTCAGCAAGTGGGCGAAGGGGCGGGTCTGGTTGAAAGGGCCGAAGTCGCGATCAGCGAAGTGGCTGAGGCTGCCCGTAGCGTCACGCAAATCATGCACGACATTTCGGCAGCCTCCCAAGAACAGAGCAGCGGTATCGCCGAGGTCAATCAGGCGGTGGCCGAAATGGATCAAGCGACACAGCAGAACGCTCTGCGTGTTCAGGAAACGGCACAGGCAGCGCTGGCCCTGGAGCAGCAGGCCGAGCTTCTTGCGTTATCGGTCGAGGCCTTTCGCTTGTCAGGCCATCGTCAGGTGCCGCCGCAACGTGAGCAGCCGCAGGCAGCCGCGCTGCCGAAGGTGACTGCGCAACCTCGCAGCGCCACACCGCCTGTGCCGGTCAAGAAACGGCCAATGGCTTCTGTAGAGGAGTGGGAAGCATTTTGACAGACCAACGCGAACGGGGAGTCGACGCTGGACAGTGGGCAACCAGCGGACAGATTGAACGTGATCTGGTGCTCACCGATGCGGATTTCACACGCATCCGTGAACTGATTTATCAGCGTGCTGGAATCGTGCTGGCAGAGCACAAACGCGAAATGGTGTATAGCCGCTTGGCCAAGCGGCTGCGGCACCATGGCATGACGCGTTTTACCGACTACCTTTCGCGGCTGGAGCGGCAACCCGATGCCAAGGAGTGGGAGGCGTTCACCAATGCGCTGACCACCAACCTCACGGCTTTTTTCCGAGAGTCGCACCACTTTCCGCTGCTGGCAGAGCATATCAAGCACAAGCAGGAGCCGGTCACTATCTGGTGCTCAGCAGCATCGACGGGGGAAGAACCCTACTCGATTGCGATGACGCTGCTGGAGAGTCTGGGAGCCCGCGCGTCACAGGCCAAAGTGATTGCCACCGATATCGACACCGATGCCTTGGCCAAAGCGCGCCGCGGTATTTATCCCCAGGAGCAGGTACGCAAGCTGGATGAAGCACGCGTGAAGCGATTTTTCCAGAAAGGCACGGGTAACCACATCGGGCTGGCGCGGGTACGGCCAGAAGTGTCTGCGCTGGTAGAGTTCATGCCGCTCAACCTGCTGGCGCCACAGTGGCCTGTCAAAGGCCCCTTTGATGCCATTTTTTGTCGTAATGTCATGATTTATTTCGATAAAGATACACAAGCGAAAATACTCAAGCGGTTTGCACCACTGATGAAGCCTGATGGCCTGCTCTTTGCTGGACACTCGGAAAACTTCTCTTACATCAGTGATGCTTTCAAGCTTCGTGGACAAACCGTCTACACCCTTGCCAATCGATGATCGTTGTGTGTGACGCTGCTGATGAGGCCACGGCCCACAGGAGTAATGCCGAAATGGCGACTGTTAAAGGAGGCGTGCTTTGAGCGCAGCCAAGATCAGAGTGTTGTGCGTCGATGACTCGGCGCTGATTCGTGACCTGTTGACCGAAATCATCAACTCGCAGCCTGATATGGAAGTGGTCGCGGTGGCTCCCGACCCCATTGCGGCCCGTGACCTTATCAAACAGCACAATCCGGATGTCTTGACGCTGGATGTCGAGATGCCGCGCATGGACGGCCTGGATTTTCTCGAGCGGCTGATGCGTTTGCGCCCCATGCCGGTGCTGATGGTTTCCTCATTGACGCAAAGCGGTTCCGAGATCACCTTGCGGGCACTGGAGCTGGGCGCGTTGGACTTCGTGGCCAAGCCGAGCCTGGGTATTCGTAGTGGCATGATGGAGTACGCCAACGAAATCGCTGAAAAATTGCGCGCGGCGGCACGCTCTCGTCCGCGCCAGGCGCGTCACAAGAACACCCCCCCTCCCAGCCAGCTCAAGGCGCCGATGATCTCCAGTGAAAAACTGATCATCATTGGCGCGTCGACGGGGGGCACCGAAGCGATTCGCGCCGTGCTGGAGCCGTTGCCAGCCAACGCGCCTGCGATTCTGATCACTCAGCACATGCCCGGCGGTTTCACCCGCTCGTTTGCCGAGCGGTTGGACAGGCTGTGTCGCATCACTGTCAAGGAAGCCACCGATGGTGAGCGCGTACTGCCAGGCCATGCCTATATCGCCCCTGGTGACCAGCATCTAGAGTTGGTACGCAGTGGCGCCAACTATGTGGCGCGGCTCAATGATGGCCCGCCGGTGAACCGTCATCGTCCGTCGGTCGATGTCTTGTTCCACTCCGCAGCCAAGCATGCAGGGAAAAACGCGGTCGGCGTGATTCTGACCGGCATGGGCAAGGACGGAGCTGCCGGGCTTCTGGAAATGCGTCAGGCCGGTGCCCCGACCATTGCCCAGAACGAAGAGACCTGCGTGGTGTTCGGCATGCCTCGGGAGGCCATTGCCGTGGGCGGCGCAGTGGAAGTACTGCCGCTGGACGAAATTCCATCGAAAATGATGGCGCTGGTAGCCGCCTCAGGACGCGCTCAGCGCGTCTAGGGCCCCAGAGACAAGACACACAAGCCAAGGGAATTCATAACAATGACACGTTTGTTACGCAATCTTAGTATTCATCTTGCCGTTATTTTTGCGTTGGTCTGCTTTGTGGCGTTGATTCTGCTGATCGCAGGTTTGAGCATTGCGTCGGATCGCAATGCTCAGAGCAACCTAGCCACGTTGGACCGCATCGGCAATCAGCAGCTCAATGAGCTGAATCGCGCTGACTCGCTGCTCAACCAGGCCATGCTGGCGCTGGAAACGGCTTCGAATCTGCTGATGGTGGGGCAGACCCGTCAATCCAATGAGCAGGTGGATATCGCTGCCAACCGTCTGGAGCGTGCCGAGCGTCGTTACACGAATTTCATGGCCACGCCGCGTAGCACTGAGGGCGAGTTGCTAGGGGGCGCAGTGGATGAAAGCTTCATGCGGGTATTGGCGTTGGTCAAGGAGCAGCATGCCAGCTTCGACACCATGGACATCAATACCTTCAACCGTCTGCGCGGCGAGTTGATCGAGCCCTTAGGTGAACTAGCTGCCAATACCACGGCGTTTACCGAGTATGCTTTTGGCCGCGTGGGCACCATACGTGAAGACGCTCAGGCGCAAGGCAATCTCTTTACCACGATCAGTATCGCTGCCGTTGGACTCGCGCTGCTGGTCACACTGGCCATCTACCTTGGCCTGCGCCGTACGGTGATCAGGCCGCTGAGCGATGCCGCTGCGCGCCTTGGTCGCATTGCGGAAGCCGATTTGACCCAGCCGCTCCCCCAGGCGGGCAAGAACGAGATAGGTCGACTGTTCGCTGCCATGGCCACCATGCAGCAGAACTTGAGTGCTACCGTGGCAAGGGTGCGCGAGGGCAGTCAGGCAATCCATCGCGGCACTCGAGAAATTGCCAGCGGTAATGCAGACCTGTCCTCCCGCACCGAGCAGCAGGCCGCCTCCATCGAGCAAACCGCGGCCAGCATGGAACAGATGACGGCCACCGTGAAGCAGAATGCCGACAATGCCCGCCAGGCAAGCACGTTGGCAGCAGATGCATCCACTACCGCCGAGCAGGGAGGGCAAGTCGTTGAACAAGTGGTGCAAACCATGCACGGTATTTCGACCAGCTCGCAAAAAGTGGCTGATATTACCAGTGTGATCGACTCGATTGCTTTCCAGACCAACATATTGGCGTTGAACGCTTCCGTGGAAGCTGCGCGGGCGGGCGAGCAGGGCCGTGGTTTCGCGGTGGTGGCTGGCGAAGTACGTAATCTGGCCAGCCGCAGTGCGGACGCCGCCAAGGAGATCAAGTCCCTCATCGAGGCCTCGGTCAGCCAGATTCAGCAAGGCTCCTCGCTGGTTGAGCAGGCAGGGCAGACCATGACGGAAGTGGTCACGGCAGTGCGGCGTGTCACGGATATCATGGATGAGATATCGGCGGCCTCGCAAGAGCAGAGTGATGGCATCGAGCAGGTCAGTCAGGCCGTTGGCCAGATGGATCAAGTGACTCAACAAAATGCCGCGCTCGTTCAGCAGGCGTCCGCAGCGGCAGCCTCGCTGGAAGAGCAGGCCAATCGCCTTGAAGAGACCGTTGCGGTCTTTCAGGTGCTCAATGCGCGGGCTGAGCGCACTCACGCGCCAGCGTCCGTGGCAACGTCGGTGCTGCCCAAGGCAGCCGCCAACCCGCCAGCTCGTCGTGTTGCTGCTCAACAGCACCACGATGAGTGGGAAGAGTTTTAACCCTGACTGAATCAGCAGTCCCCCTGTAAATATTGTGATGTGAGAGGATGACCAATGGCCGATAAGAACATGAGTTTCCTGGTGGTAGACGATTTCCCCACGATGCGTCGTATCGTACGTAGCCTGCTGAAAGAGCTGGGCTTTACCAACGTGGACGAAGCGGAAGATGGCCAGGACGCGCTCAACAAGCTGCGTGCAGGCAATTTCGAGTTCGTGGTGTCCGACTGGAACATGCCCAACCTCGATGGCCTGGAGATGCTCAAAGAGATCCGTCAGGATGAAGCGTTGAAAGACCTGCCGGTACTGATGGTGACGGCCGAAGCCAAAAAAGAGAACATCATCGCTGCCGCTCAAGCGGGTGCCAATGGTTACGTCGTCAAGCCGTTTACTGCGGCCACTCTGGAAGAGAAGCTGAATAAAATCTTCGAGAAGATGGGTAAATGACGCAGCCGGGTTTTGGTGCTCGGTCAACGAGGAGACAACATAATGAGTCAGAATGAGCAGGGCAGTTCTGCCCAACTCTCTGAAGAGGCTGCTGAAGACCTGATTGTTCGAATTGGCAAGCTCACCCGCATGCTGCGCGACAACATGCGCGAACTGGGGTTGGACAAGGAGATCGAGAAGGCTGCGGAGGCGATTCCTGACGCTCGTGACCGTCTGCACTACGTGGCCACCATGACCGAGCAGGCGGCAGACAAGGCGCTGAACGCCATTGATCGTGCTCAGCCGTTGCAGGATCAGCTCTCCGAGCGTGCCGAAGCCCTGGACAAGCGTTGGGCCGAGTGGTTCGAGGCACCCAAAGAGCTGGATGATGCCAAGTCGTTGGTCAAAGAGACGCGAACTTACCTGAGTGATGTGCCCGAGATCACCGCAGCGACCAATAAAGAGCTGCTGGATATCATGATGGCACAGGACTTCCAGGATCTGACGGGGCAGGTCATCAAGAAGATGATGGACGTGATCCGTGAGATCGAGCATCAGCTGGTGCAGGTGCTGATCGACAACGTCCAGGGTGTCGAAGCCCGTGAAACCATGCAGCGCAAGGCGAACGATCAGTGGAAAAACGAGAATGCGCGGCGCAATGAAGATCTGCTGAACGGTCCTCAAGTAAAAGAAAACGCGCCTGACATCGTGACCGGCCAGGATCAGGTAGACGACTTATTGGATGAATTAGGCTTTTAATGCTGGGTTATTGACACATTGTAAGTGGTCGCATCTGGCACAATAGCTACCTGCTCAGCCGTCCTTTGGGGCGGCTGAGTGCATCGTATGGTGTAGTTTGATTCATCGTCCCCTCGTCAGCCGGATGACCGCATGGCAGATAACGACAGCGATCAGGAAAAGACCGAAGAGGCGACGCCCCGACGACGGGACAAGGCCCGTGAAGAAGGGCAGGTGCCGCGGTCTCGAGAGCTGACGACTTTCATGATGTTGTTGGGAGGGGTGGTTGGTCTCTGGAGCATGGGGCAGATGCTCTATGATCAGTTGGGTACCGTGATGGAACAGGCGTTTCTGTTCGAGCGTCGTCAGGCCATGGAAACCACCCCCATGCTGGTCAACGCGCTGGACCTGGGCCAGCGGACGCTCTTCGCGATGCTTCCCCTCTTTCTGCTGTTGACGGTGATTGCGTTGATGGCACCCGCGCTGCTGGGAGGTTGGTTGATTTCATCCAAATCACTGCAACCAAAATTCTCCAAGCTGAATCCTGTCAAAGGTATCAAGCGCCTGTTTTCGATGCAGTCGTTGAGCGAGCTTGCCAAGGCGATCGCCAAGTCCATTCTGGTGGGCAGCGTTGCGTTCAGCTTTTTATATTTTAATATTGGCAGATATCTGGGGCTGATGGATCAGCCGGTTCAGCAAGCCCTGGCCACGGCACTCAATATGGCGGCCCTGGCGGCCGGCCTGATCGTGCTTTCCCTGATCGTGGTCATCCTGATCGATGTCCCCTTCCAGCTATGGAACAACGCCAAGCAGCTCAGGATGACCAAGGAAGAGGTCAAGCGAGAGCACAAGGACTCGGAAGGCGACCCCCACGTCAAAGGGCGCATTCGTCAACAGCAGCAGGCCATGGCGCGTGGGCGCATGATGAGCAAGGTGCCCGAAGCGGACGTGATCATCACCAACCCGACCCACTACGCCGTGGCCTTGAGGTATCAGGAAGGGAAAATGGGCGCGCCCAGGCTAGTGGCCAAGGGTACCGATGCCGTGGCTGCCAAAATCCGTGAGATCGGCGCCGAGGCTGGCGTACCGCGATTGGAGGCAGCGCCGCTGGCGCGTGCCCTGTATCATCATGTGGATCTGGAGGCGGAAGTGCCGGCCGAGCTGTATACCGCAGTGGCCGAAGTCATGGCCTGGGCCTACCGTCTCAAGCACGTAGCACAACAAGGAGGCGAGGTGCCCCCCACCCCCGATAATCTGCCGGTCCCACCGGAAATGGATACGCCCGGCCGTCGTGCCGATGGCCATGAGGCGCAGCCATGAAAAGTTTGAGTCAGCTACTCAATCAGCGTAACTGGTCCAACGATGTCAGCATGAAACTGCTGGCCGGACCGCTGCTGGTCCTGATGATCCTGGGCATGATGATCCTGCCCTTGCCACCGTTCGCGCTCGATCTGCTCTTCACCTTCAATATTGCCTTGGCCATCATGGTGCTGCTGGTCAGCATGTTTGCCGAGCGACCGCTGGATTTTGCCGCGTTTCCTGCCGTGCTGCTGTTCACCACGCTGCTGCGCCTTTCGCTCAACGTTGCCTCTACGCGCGTAGTGTTGATGGAAGGGCACCAGGGGGGCGATTCGGCGGGCAAGGTCATCGAAGCGTTTGGCACCTTCCTGGTGGGGGGCAATTTTGCCGTTGGCCTGGTGGTCTTCCTGATTCTCGTGATCATCAACTTCATGGTCATCACCAAAGGTGCGGGCCGTATTGCCGAAGTGGGGGCGCGCTTTGTGCTCGACGCCATGCCGGGCAAGCAGATGGCCATCGATGCGGACTTGAACGCAGGCCTGATTGGCGAAGACGAGGCCAAGAAACGTCGCGCAGAAGTGGCACAGGAAGCCGATTTTTACGGCTCCATGGATGGTGCCAGCAAGTTCGTGCGTGGCGATGCAGTCGCCGGTCTGGTCATCATGGTGGTCAACATCATCGGTGGTCTGCTGATTGGCATGATGCAGCACGACATGGGCTTTGCCGATGCGGCGCGGACCTACACGCTGTTGACCATTGGCGACGGTCTGGTCGCCCAGATTCCCGCGCTGGTCATCTCCACGGCGGCGGGCGTGACCGTGTCTCGGGTGAATACCGAACAGGACGTTGGTCAGCAGATGATCAGCCAGCTGTTCGTGAACCCACAAGTCATGATTCTGGCGGCCATGGTGATGGGGCTATTGGGCCTTGTGCCAGGCATGCCAAACTTTGTATTTCTGCTGTTCACCAGCCTGTTGGCCGGTCTGGCCTGGTACCTGATTCGCCGCAATAACCAGACGCTGGTCAATCAAGAGCTGACCGCTGCCCCGCCACCCATGCTGCAGGAGACCCCTGAGGCGAGCTGGGAGGATGTCCAGCTCGTCGATACGCTGGGACTCGAGGTTGGGCACCGCTTGATTCCCCTGGTGGACTCGCGCCAGAAAGGCGAGCTGCTGGGGCGCATCAAGAGCGTGCGCAAGAAATTCGCCCAGGAAGTGGGCTTTCTGCCGCCCGTGGTGCATATCCGCGACAACCTGGAGCTACCGCCTAACACCTACGTATTATCCATGAAAGGCGCCGAAATCGGGCGTGCCGAGGCTCAGCCGGGCAAGTGGCTGGCCATTGATCCTGGTCAGGTCTCGGGGGAGCTTCAGGGTACACCGACCCAAGACCCTGCCTTTGGCTTGCCAGCAGTATGGATTGACGCTAACCAACGGGAGCATGCTCAGGTATACGGGTATACGGTCGTGGATGCCAGTACGGTCATCGCCACGCACCTTAACCATCTGCTGCACCGTCACTCGCCTGAACTGCTGGGCCGCCAGGAGGTTCAAAAGCTGCTGGACAAGTTGGGCGAAGATCAAAAATCGCTGGTCGAAGAAGTAGTGCCGAAGTCCATCTCCCTCACCGTGCTGCAGCGCATTTTGCAGAACCTGCTGGATGAGGATGTCTCGATTCGTGATATGCGTACCGTGCTGGACACCTTGGCAGAGCATGCGGGTCAGCAGAAAGATCCCAACGAGCTGACGGCTCTGGTGCGTATTGCGCTGGGCAGGGCCATTACCCAGCAGTGGTTCGCGGGCCAAGATACGCTGCATGTGATGGGGCTGGATGCGCAGTTAGAACAAGTGTTGTTGCAAGCAATGAACGGCAATGGTGCGATGGAGCCAGGGCTGGCGGATACCTTGATGAATCAAGCGCAGCAAGCGCTAGAGAAGCATGAAGGCAGTGGTGAAGCGCCTGTGCTGGTGGTTCAGCACTCGCTACGGGCCGTGTTGTCGCGCTTCCTGCGCCGCCGCATGCGCCACTTAGTGGTGATGTCTCAAGCGGAAATTCCCGACGACCGCACGCTGCGTGTGACCACGCTGGTGGGTGGTCGCTGATGCCGCTCGTGATGGCTATCCGTCTTTCGTACATAGGTAACAGGTGATACATGAGCGTTAGGCGTTTTGTCGGAGCCAACAGCCGCGATGTCATGCGCCAGGTGCGAGACGTACTTGGCGATGATGCCCTGATCGTGGCCAACCGGCGCACCGAAGGCGGGGTCGAGATTCTCGCCATGGCGGACGATGCGGTCGATCAGTTCGATCCTGCTCCCAGTCCGGCCACCCAGGAAAAGCCCGCTGTGCCGGTGTTTTCATTGCCCAAGCAGCCAGATCCGCTGGAAGCCATGAGCGAGCGTCTGCTGCGTGAAATGCAAGAGATGCGCGAGCTGCTGTCGCGACGACAGCCCGACCCCGCGCCAGGGGTGGCCAGCGCGTCAGAGCACTTGCAGCAGGTGATGCTGCGCGTTGGCTTCAGCCATGAGCTGAGCCAGGAAGTGGTCGAGGCCTTGCCCGATGAGCTGGCATCGTTACCGGCTTCCAGCGACAGCTTGATGACCTGGCTACGCGAACAGCTCATGGCGCGGTTGCGTGTACTGCGTCAGGAAGAGGCGTTTTTCGACCAGACCGGCATCGTGGCTCTGGTAGGCCCTACCGGGGTCGGCAAGACGACCACCACGGCCAAGCTGGCGGCGCGTTTTGTGATGCGCCATGGCACACGCCCGGTGGCGTTGGTGACTACCGACAGCTTCCGAATTGGTGCCCATGAGCAGCTGCGGATCTATGCGCGACTGCTGGATACCCCCATGTATGCGCTGGATGTCGAGCAACCCATTGACGAGCTGGTGGGACGGCTTCAGGGCAAGCAGTGGGTGGTCATCGATACCGTCGGCATGAGCCAGCGCGATCAGCGGGTAATCGAGCAGATTGCACACCTTCAGGGGGGGCAATCCACCGTGCGTCTGGTGCTGATGTTGAATGCCGCCAGTCAGCCCGAAACGCTGGAGGAGGTCGTGTTGCGCTATCGCCAGGCAGCCTGGGCGGCTGGGGCGACGCTGGACGACTGCATCATCACCAAGCAGGATGAAGCGGGGCGCTTGGCCCCGGCGTTGGATATCGTCATGCGCCATGGCATGCGTGTGCTGTTTGGCTCCCATGGCCAGCAGGTGCCGGAAGACATGTCCGTGGCCGACCCTCAGGCGCTGATCGCTCAGGCGTTGGGCGCACAGCCCCGCGCCGTGCACCAGACCGAACCCTCGGCGCCGCTCAGCTTGCCACGCTGGTCGCGGGATGTGCTGGGGCAAGGGCGCAGGCTCTCATCGGTGCTGGCTCGACTGCGCAAACGGGTGGATGACTTTTACCTGCTGGAAGCCGCCTGGGATATCGGCGCACTGCCTGGGGTCATTCAGGATCAGCGGCTGGATGAGCTGTTGTCCGGGGCAGATGCCAATAGCCGCGCCATGGGGCTGGCCTGGTCGCCACGCAGCCAAGGGCGTGGCTGTGACTGGACGATGCCGGATGTTCGGCTGGATGAGCAGGGCCGTTGGTTGGCCCTGACGCGGCTTCAGCACCGTCAGCCTGCCGGCTGGCAGCCGCGTCTGGAAGAGTGTGGAGAAGATATGGCAGTTCACCTGCTGCCCGCTCTGCCAGAACCCGACGTGCTCACCTGGCTGCACGACCAACGTTTGACCTGGGTCAGCGCGGTGCATGCCAGCCAGCGAGTAGACTATCAGGGCGAGCGCTACGCCCTGAAGAATCTGTTTCAAGAGAGTACGCTGACCCACAGCGTCACGGTGCGTTTTCGCGGCCAGCGCATGCAGCTGTGGAATGCCTATGTCGAGGTGCAGGCCGCCTCGGGTCACGCCCTGCTGGCCTGGGCGGGCGACATCCGTGACCCTGAAAGTGACAAGCGCGTCGCGCGTCGCTATTGGTTGACACCCGCCCGGTTGGGTAGCGATGTACTGTCACTGCTGGTCACCCAGCTCGAAAGCGATGGGCTGGCCGCACTGACCAAGCGAGCGTGGCAACAGCTCAAGGAAAGCGACAGTGGCGAAGTGAGTCGTGAGCTGCGCCTGTTGATGGCCAGCGGTGCAGCGGCCGTGGCAGGCCACCTCGACCTGGCCGATGATGAACCAGGCCAGGCGCTGAGAACGGATCTGGTGCGGCTGTTGGGTAGCCAGCGCAAGCGCCGGGATACGGCCCTGCTGGACGCGCTGCTGCATGTGTTGATGGCCCGAGATGCCATTCGGCAACTGGGCAGTGTCAGCCTCGAGGATGTGCTATGAATGGCCAGGATCAGGCTGCCGGGCTGAGAAAATGGGCAGATTTGCAGCGCCAGCAGCGAGGCGAGCAACCTGACGAGCCTGCGGCCGACGCGCCGAGTGTCGATACTTCCACTTCAGACAAGGAAGTGGCGCAAACGAACGTTGGCGCGGACGCTTCGGAAACCGCTCCCAAGGAGGTCGCAAGTGCGGCAGCGAACGTAACGGCCCCCCGCCCGACACGCACACTGGTCATTGTGGGGTTGAGCTCAGCGGGTGCCGTGCACGTCGACAAGGTCAAAGGTCGCTTGGCGCAGTGGGCATCGCTGGGGCGCCAGTGGGCGGGCGATCCTCAGGAGTGGGACGTCAAGGTGGCAAGCCCCGAGGCAGGGTCGATGGCTGCCTTGGCGCATCACCCTCACTGGGCGCTATGGGTGAGCAGTGACGCCGAGGCCTTCGCGAGCATGTACCGTGCCCTACGCCAGATGCGTGAGCAAGGGGGGCCGCGCCGCCTGCTGGCCCTGCACGAGCCGCACCTTCCGCGTCAGGGCTTACTGGACAACCTGCGTGATGCCGCTGCGCACTATTTGCAAATAGAGCTGTTGCTACTGGCTCGTTGATGACCCCATGACAAGGGACCGGCAATGCCTCTACAGACGATGTTGCTACGAACATTGATCAACACCGCAAAGTGGTCAACAGTGACATGGAGCGTGTTTCTCTCCAGCGCCGCGTGGGTGTTGGTGTTATCGCTGGTTGTGGGTGAATCGGCGCGGGCAGCGACAGGTAGCTGGAGCAGTCAAATGCCCGCGGTGGTGGTGGCCATGAGCGATCGGGCGAGCAGCAGCCAGGCCATCAGGCCTCCGGCGGGCATACCGCTGGGCGAAGCGACATTGGCGAGGGTGCAATGGCGTTTCGAGGCGCCTGCCCATGCGCCTGTCAACGCCTGGCTATGCCATCCTGCACAATGCGTGCCTCTGAGTGGCATGCGTGGCAGCACCATGGCACTGGCAGGTCTGGATGCCAACGCGCCGCTTCATTTGCGCTTTGCGCTGTCACCGGGGCAACGGCCCGTGCGCGTACAGGGGCTGCAGGTCATCGTGAATTATCAGTAAAGATCGTTTAGCCGTGAGGCAATAGGATGTATACAGCACAAGGCAGGATCAAGCAGAGTGAGCTGTTAACTCAATACATGCCACTGGTGAGACGTCAGGCCTTGACACTGCAGGTCAGGTTGCCCGCCAGTATCGAGCTGGATGATTTGATTCAAGCGGGCATGGTGGGCTTGCTGGAGGCGCTAGGACGCTTTGATGCCGCACAGGGCGCGACGTTTGCCACGTTCGCCAGCCAACGCATTCGGGGCGCCATGATGGATGAACTGCGCACTCGGGACTGGCTGCCGCGCAGCGTGCGCCGCTCTGCCCGCGCAGTCGATGAAACCGTACGCCGTTTGGAGCAGATGCTGGGCAGGCCCCCTGAAGAGGTGGAAATTGCCCGTGAGCTGGAGATGCCGCTGAGCGACTATCAACAGCTGCTCAACGACACCAATAGCGGGCAGCTACTGCCCTTCGAGGAACTGGTGGCCGATGGCGGTGAGCCAGCCGGGGACGAAGGCAGCGCCAATCGCCCTTTCGAACAACTGCTCGACGAGCAGCAGCGGCACACTCTGATCGAAGCGATCGAGGCGTTGCCCGAGCGTGAAAAACTGCTGATGGCCCTGTATTACCAGGAAGAGATGAACCTCAAAGAGGTGGGGGCGGTACTGGGCGTCACCGAATCGCGGGTATCGCAACTGCATAGCCAGGCCGTCAGCCGCCTTCGTGCCCGCTTGAGCGACCACGATTGACCTTCTTATTCTCTCACGTTAACCGGCAAGGAGCCGTTGATGAACCCCTCTACGTTGATCGGCATATTTGCCAGCATGCTGTTGTTGATAAGCGTGCTGTTCTTTACCGCAGAGTCGCCAGAAAGCTTTATCAACTTGCCTGGTCTGGCCATCGTCATTACCGGTACTCTGGCGGCGACGTTCATCAGCTACCCCTTGAAGGAGGTACTGCGGGTAGTGCGCCTGGTAGGCCTGGTATTCCGCCGCGAGAACACCTATGTGCGCGATGATATCGGCGAGCTGGTGGCCATGTCGCGGTTATGGTTCAAGGGCGATGTCCGAGCGGTAGAGCGGGAGCTGGAGCATACGCGCAACCCGTTTCTGCGCACCGGTATTCAACTAGTGATTGCCAACACCAAGGAAGATGAAATTTTCGACATGCTGCGCTGGCGGATCGCACGGCTGAAGGCGCGTGAGCATGCCGAAGCGCAGATTTTCCGTACCATGGCCACCTATGCGCCGGCCTTTGGCATGATTGGTACGCTGGTGGGGCTGGTCAACATGCTGGAAGTCATGGATGCGGGCGATCTGCAGGTGATCGGTCCACGTATGGCCGTGGCGCTGCTCACCACGTTTTACGGTATTCTGCTGGCCAATCTGGTCTTCAAGCCCATTGCCGTCAAACTGGAGCGGCGGACCGAAGAGCGCCTGATCACCATGAACATGGTACTGGAAGGCATTTCTCTCATTACCAAGCGTCGCTTGCCGTCGTTCATCGAAGAGACGTTGAACTCGTTCGTGGCCAACTACCACGACGAAATCCGTGATGCGAGCGTCAAGCCGCGTCCAGGCGTCGATTCGGCGCTGAAAGGGTAGCGCCATGCTCAATCACGAGGCACGGTTTGCGCTGGAACTGCCAGCGGCAGCGGGCGAGAGCGACGAAGGGTGGCTGACCAGTTACCTGGACGTCTTGACGCTGCTGATTACCCTGTTCGTGCTCTTGCTGGCGCTGACGCCTCCTGGCGGTGGGGACGGGAGGGAGAGCGATGCCATGGGGCCGGCCAGTGCCATCATGGCCATGCCGTTGGCCTCATTGGCCACCGGCATTCACCCACGTCACGACGGTGTGCAGCCGCAGATGGCCGGGCTGGATATTCCGGGGGTCAGTGTCTCGCAGGGCCGTGAAGGCATCACCCTGCGCATCGACGACAGTCTTTTGTTTCCCAGCGGCAATGATGTGCTAACGCCTCAGGGGCAAGTTGTGTTAGAAGGGCTCACATCGGTACTCCAAACGTTCGAAGGCCAAATCTCGGTGGAAGGGCATACGGATAATCTGCCCATTGCCACCCCGCGTTTCCCCTCCAACTGGGAGCTTTCAACGGGTCGCGCCATTGCCGTGGTGCGCCAGTTGGAGCGTCAGGGTATCGCCATTTCTCGTATGCGGGCGGTTGGCTACGCCGACACCCAACCCATGGAAAGTAACGCTACCCCGGAAGGGCGAGCTGCCAACCGACGTGTTGAACTGCTGCTCAAACAGCAGGTCGAGGGGTAAAGCACTATCTCGAGGCTATCTTCGTGTCGACGCATCATTCTCGACTGCAGTCCTTTGGCGCTGTCTTGGTACTGGATACCGACGTGCGGCAGATTCAGGCCGTCAGCCGCAACCTGGCGGCATTGCTGGGGTTACCCACCAACGAGCAGCCGCCCCCTAGGCTGACGTCTCTGCTGGGCAAGCGGCTCAGCCAGCGGCTGCGCCATGAACTGCAAGGGCAGCCCCGCCTACCCGGCCCGCTCACTTTTCGCCGAGCCACCGTCGATACGCGCTTTCAACTCCAGGCCTATCGAACAGACCGACACGTCGTCGTCGAAATAGAGCCATTGCCCCCGATGGGTAAGCAGCGCTTGCTGGGAACCCTCAATGAGCGCCTGGTGCGCCTGGCCGAAGCCACGCACCAGGAGGAACTGCTGGACTACCTGGTCGGTGCCGTTCAGGAGTTGACCGGGCATGAGCGCGTCTCGGTGTGCCATTTCGACGGCGATTGGCATGGGCTCATCGTGGCCGAAAAGTGTACGGGGCGCTTGGCAGGGCTGCGCGGGCAACGGTTTCCGGCCAGCGATTTCCCACTGGCCTTGCGGCATGCCTACGAACGTCATCCGGTGCGCTTGATTCAAGACGTCACCGCCGACACCGAGCCCCTGGTGCCCGCAGACGTCACGGCCAACCTGCGCAACTGCTTCTTGCGTGCGCCGGCTGCCGAGCGGCGCGTCTATCTGCAGCGGCTGGGGGCACACAGTGCTTTCAGTGTGGCCATGCAAAGTGATGCTGGCCTGTGGGGGCTGCTGTTCTGTCATTCGGCCCATGCCCACCCCGTGGCACCTCCCTTGCGCGATGCGGTGCGGACACTGGTGCAAATGGCGACGCAGCGGTTGTTGTTGCTGCGTGCTCGCCAGGAGGCACGTTACCTGCAGCGCGTGCAGGATAGCCTGGTGCTGTCGGTCTCTGCCCAGCAAGAACCCAAAAGCCCCCAGCAGATTCTTCACGAGCAGGCTGCGTCCTGGTGCGCGTTGTTCCGTGCTCAGGGGGTTGCCCTGTGGCTCAATGGCAGCGTGTGTTCTGCCGGTGTGGTGCCGCTCTCCACGGTGGTGTGCCAACTGGTGAAGCGTATCGACAGGGGGCATCGCCATGGGGGGCCGTGGTGTACCCGTGAGGTAGCGGTGGAGCCGCTGACGGCGTCACTCGACATGTCAGAGCAGTGTGGGATTCTGGCCGTGCCGCTCTCCATCAGCCCGGCACAGCGAGGCTGGCTGTTGTTCTTTCGGCCCGAGCAGGTGGAAACCCTCTATTGGGCCATGG
Source organism: Halomonas sp. C22 (assembly GCF_007655045.1). Taxonomy (NCBI): domain Bacteria; kingdom Pseudomonadati; phylum Pseudomonadota; class Gammaproteobacteria; order Oceanospirillales; family Halomonadaceae; genus Halomonas; species Halomonas sp. C22. Next base: position 55,387 of record NZ_VBVC01000009.1, read on the forward strand.
GCCCTGCCTCGGCTGCCGTGACCTCATCCACGCAGCCGACGCCCCCCTCGGCTGCGTGGAGTGAAGACGTGGTCGGCAAAAGCGAAGCATGGCAGCGTGTCGAACGCCTGGCGGCCATCGACCTGGGGGAAGATTTGACGCTGGCTATTTCTGCCTATGAGATCAGTACGCTCAACATGCACCTTGAGCAAGAGCGCAAGGCACTGGCCACCGCCAACCAGCGGCTCGAGCAGTTGGCCCACTTTGACCCATTGACTCAGGTCTGGAATCGCTATCGTATCGAGCAGGCCATCGATGCCGAGTTAGTCGCGGCCAAGCGCTACGGCGCCGCATTCGCGTTGCTGCTGTTTGACGTGGATCACTTCAAGCAGATCAACGACGCCTATGGGCATGGCGTGGGGGATGACGTGCTGGTCTCGCTGGCTCGTCTGGTGGAAACGTCGCTGCGGGGGTGCGACCATCTTGGCCGCTGGGGCGGCGAAGAGTTCGTGGTGCTGGCGACACACTCCGATGAGGAAGCGGCCATGGGCCTGGCTGAGCGGCTGCGCAGCCTGGTGGCCACGCTGCATGTCAACGGGTTGGACCAGCCCATCACCGTCAGTATCGGCGTGGCGATATGGCAGCCGGGCGACAGCTGCAAGACGCTGATGTCGCGGGCCGATGTGGCCATGTACCGAGCCAAACGCGGTGGTCGCAATCGTGTGGAAATCGCCGAGCAGCGAACCGGTTAATCTTCTGTCGTGCTCTCCTCGCACAGCTGCTGCATGCGCGCGATGGCGCTGTCTGCACCGGCAAGGCTGAAGGTCATGTACCACGGCTCCTGCTCGTTTTGGTCGAAGCCCAGGAACAGCTGCTCGCCGGTGCGCATCTGGGCCATCAGTGTGTCGAGATCGCTCAGGTAAAAGTGTGCGTAGAAGCCATCGTCGCCGCGCTCGGTGATGAACTCGGCCATGGTATCCACGATGGGCTGGTCATCGATGCGCAGCCGTGTGGGCACCAGATTGACAGCGCGGCTCTCGCCTTGCTGCTGTTCCAGCGTCACGCGCATTTCCAGCCAGGGGAGGTCGCATACCCCCTGGCTGGTATTGAGGCTCAGGGTGGCATCGGAGTAGCTGTGGGTCTCCACTGCGCGAAAATGGCGCTCTTCGCCCAGTGCCAGCGTCATGGACGACCAGTGCTGGTGAGGTTCGGCGTGCTCCACGTTGAACGTGGCTGCCAGGGCGAACGGGGCGTTGCCCAGCAGGCTCCCCCCCAGTACCGCCAGCAGTGTACGGGTGTTGATGGGCATAAACGGTATCATCGTCGTCGGTCTAAAAGGCAAGGTCGCTCAGGCTTCCAGCAGCGGCCTGACGTTGTCGGTCAGGTAGCAGTCGTCGAACTCTCCTTCGGTGGCCAGCGCTTCGAGATCCGGTATGGTGACATGGTGTCGGTCACGAAATACCAGGCCGTCTTCGCTGAGTGCGGTGAAGGTACGGCTGACATGAACCGGGCTCAAGCCCAGGATATCGGCCAACTGCTCTTGTGACAGCGGGAGGCGGAACTGCCCGCTGATATCGTCGTTGGTCTGGCGCAGGCGCAGATACATTTCATGTAGGAAATGGGCCATTTTCTTGCGCGCGCTGCGCCGTGCCAGGTTGACCAGCCGTTCGGTCAGCAGCGCTTGCTGTCGGCTGGCAATGGCAAACATCACCGACGTGAGCGACAGTGACTCGCGAAAGACCTCCAGCATACGCTTGTGGGGAAAGTGACAGATCACGCCGTCACTGATCATGCGGACGTTTTCAAGGCGCTGGGAAAAAGCAAACTCCCGCAGACCGATGATGTCGCCGGGCAGAAAAACTTCCAGGATCTGGCGGTCGCCGTTTTCGAGGTGGCGGTAGGAGTAGGCCCAGCCGCTGCGCAGCGTGCAAAACTCATTGGCCGGTGCCCCCATCTCCCAGAGTACCGTGCCCGCCTTGATGGACGTGGGGCTCTCTTCCAACGAGGCCAGCAGCTCTTTCTCGTCATCGGTGAGCGAGCAGTAGTGGCTAAAGTGGCGGATAATACAGCTTTTGTCCTGTTCCACAGCGTGTGTCTCCTCGCAGAAAACAACCATTGTTAAGCAGTCTCGCTGCTTACTATAAGCAGTCAGGGCCGTCTTTTCCTGAACTTTTTGGCCGCTGCTCCAACGCTTGAGCAGCGGCCCATGAGACGCCTAGCGAGTGGCGCGGTTGCCACGCTCGAGTAACGGCGCCAGGAAGCGGCCCGTATGCGATAACGTCTGTTTGGCCAACTGCTCCGGCGTGCCTTCGGCGATGATCTGCCCGCCCCCGGAACCGCCTTCCGGCCCCAGGTCGATCAACCAGTCGGCCGTCTTGATGACATCCAGGTTATGCTCGATCACCACGATGGTATTGCCGTGGTCGCGCAGTCGGTGCAGCACCGTCAGCAGCTGGCGGATATCCTCGAAGTGCAGGCCGGTGGTGGGTTCATCCAGAATGTAGAGGGTTTTGCCGGTGTCACGCTTGGCCAGCTCGCGCGCCAGCTTGACCCGCTGAGCCTCGCCCCCGGAAAGCGTCGTGGCGCTTTGCCCCAAGCGGATGTAGGAAAGCCCCACATCCATGAGCGTTTGCAGGCGTCGGGCGATGGCGGGCACGGGGCTGAAGAAGGCCAGCGCATCTTCCACCGTCATCTCCAATACCTCGTGGATGGTCTTGCCTTTGTAGTGGATATCCAGGGTTTCGCGATTGTAGCGCTTGCCCTTGCACACGTCACAAGGGACGTAGATATCCGGCAGAAAGTGCATCTCCACCTTGATCATGCCTTCGCCCTGACAGGCTTCGCAGCGGCCGCCCTTGACGTTGAAGCTGAAGCGCCCGGGTTTGTAGCCTCGGGAGCGAGCCTCCTGGGTACCGGCGAACAGCTCACGAATAGGCGTGAAAATGCCGGTATAGGTGGCCGGGTTGGAGCGCGGGGTGCGGCCGATCGGGCTCTGGTCGATGTCGATGACCTTGTCGAGCTGGTCCAGGCCCTCCACCTTCTCGTAGGGAGCCGGTGTCAGGGTGGTGGCCCGGTTGAGTTCACGGGCGGCAATCGGCATCAGCGTGCCGTTGATCAGCGTCGACTTGCCGGAGCCGGAGACGCCCGTCACGGCAATGAACAGCCCCAGTGGCAGGCTGAGGGTGACATTTTGCAGGTTGTTTCCCGTGGCACCGCGCACCACCAGTTGCTTCTCGGGATTGCCCGGGATCCGGTAAGGCGGGACGGCAATTTCGCGGCTGCCGGAGAGATACTGGCCGGTCAGCGAATTCGGGTTGTCCATCACCTGCTGCGGCGTGCCCTGGGCGACGATCTCGCCCCCATGGACACCTGCACCGGGGCCGATGTCCAGCACGTGGTCTGCCGCGCGTATGGCATCTTCGTCGTGCTCGACGACGATCACAGTGTTGCCCAGGTCGCGCAGGCGCTCCAGCGTCTTGAGCAGACGGTCGTTGTCCCGCTGGTGCAGCCCGATGGAGGGTTCGTCCAGGATGTACATGACGCCCACCAGGCCAGCGCCGATCTGGCTAGCCAAGCGGATACGCTGGGCCTCGCCCCCGGAGAGCGTGTCGGCGCTGCGTTCGAGGTTCAGGTAATCAAGCCCCACGTTGACCAGGAACTCCAGGCGAGCGTGGATCTCGTTGACGATCTTGTCGGCAATTTCTCCCTTGCGCCCGGGAAGCGCCAGCGCGCCGAAGTAGCGCCACGCCTCGCCAATCGGCAGGTGGACGATATCCGCGATGTTGCGGTCATCGACATACACATGGCGGGACTCCTTGCGGAGCCGTGAACCATGACAGGCGGTACAGGGCTGAACCGCAATGTACTTGGCCAGGTCGTCGCGCACCATGCTGGACTCGGTCTCCCGATAGCGGCGCTGCATGTTGGGCAGCACCCCTTCGAAGGCATGTTCACGGGTGACTTTGCGGCCACGGTCGCCCACGTAAACGAAGGGGACCAGCTCGCCACCACTGCCGTTGAGGATGATGTCCCGCTCGTGGCGGGCCAGCTCCTGCCAGGGTGTTTCCAGCTCGAAACGGTAATGCTTGGCCAGCGCCTGCAGCTGAGTAAAGTAATATATGTTGCGTCGGTCCCAGCCCTTGATCACGCCTTCCGCCAGGGAAAGCTCGGGGTGGCTGATCAGTTTCTCCGGGTCGAAGTACTGCTGGATGCCCAGGCCGTCGCAGGTAGGACACGCCCCTGCCGGGTTGTTGAACGAAAACATGCGCGGCTCCAGCTCGGAGAGCGAATAGCCGCAAACGGGGCAGGCAAAGCGGGACGAGAAGACCAGGTCGTCCTGCTCGCCGTCCATGAAATGCACCATGGCGGTGCCGTCGGCCAGGTTCAGGGCCGTCTCGAAGGATTCCGCCAGGCGCTGGGCGATATCGTCACGTACCTTGAAACGGTCCACGACCACGCTGATATCGTGCTTCTTGCGCTTGTCCAGCGGCGCGATGTCGTCCAGTTCCAGCACCTGGCCATCAATCTGGACGCGCACGAACCCTTGAGCACGCAGTTCGGACAGCAGCTGCAAATGCTCACCTTTGCGGCCCTTGACGACCGGCGCCAGCAGCATCAAGCGGGTGCCTTCCGCCAGGTTCATGACCTGATCGACCATCTGGGAGATCGTCTGGGCTTCCAGGTCCTCGCCATGCTCTGGGCAGCGAGGGGTGCCGGCACGGGCAAACAGCAGGCGCAGGTAGTCGTAGATTTCGGTAATCGTGCCAACCGTCGACCGGGGGTTGTGAGAGGTGGATTTTTGCTCGATGGAGATGGCCGGAGAGAGCCCTTCGATGTGATCCACATCGGGCTTTTCCATCATCGAGAGGAACTGACGCGCATAGGTGGAGAGCGACTCCACATAGCGCCGCTGGCCCTCGGCGTAGAGCGTATCGAACGCCAGGGACGACTTGCCGGAGCCTGACAGGCCGGTAATCACGATCAGCTTGTCGCGGGGCAGCTCCACATCGATCTGCTTGAGGTTGTGGGTGCGGGCACCCCTGACCAGAATGCTGTCCATCAACACCTCGAATCGCGTGGCAAAAGCGTAATTATACGATTGCTGTACCCCTTCCGGCAAAATTGTCTCGCGCGGATGCGCCAAGGTGGGCATTTCATGGTTGGCGTTTCCAGCGTGCCGACAAAGCGCTAGAATGGGCGGTTATCTCAGGCCGTTCGGCCCACTTATCGTACACAAGGGTTCTATGCGCAAGGTTTCTGCACTGTTGCTGGCCACTGAGCGCCGAGCCATCAGCGGCTTGGCCGGTCTCTATGCATCACGCATGCTGGGACTCTTCATGGTACTGCCGGTGCTGGCCCTTTATGCCGACACCCTGGAAGGGGCGACGCCGCTTCTGGTTGGCCTGGCGCTCGGTGTGTATGGCCTGACTCAGGCGGTTCTGCAGATTCCGTTCGGGTTGCTGTCGGATCGGATCGGCCGGAAACGCGTGATCGCCATTGGCCTGCTGATCTTTGCCGCAGGCAGTATCGTGGCCGCCATGGCGGACACCATTGGTGGCGTGATCGTCGGGCGGGCGCTGCAGGGGAGTGGAGCCATTGCGGCGGCGATCATGGCGCTGCTGGCCGACCAGACCCGTGAGCAGGTGCGTACCGCTGCCATGGCCACCATCGGCCTCTCCATCGGTGTGTCCTTTGCCATTGCCATGGTGCTGGGGCCCTGGTTGGCATCATGGGGAGGACTGTCGAGCCTGTTCTGGTTCACGGCGCTGCTCACCCTGGTGGGCCTGCTGGTGCTGTGGCGCTGGGTGCCGCCAGCTCCCAGGCGTTTGCGACATCGCGATGTCGGGCTGGATCGCCAGCAATTCAAACGCGTCATTACCCGCCCAGACCTGTGGCGCCTGGACGTGTCGATCTTTGCCCTGCATCTGGTCCTCATGGCCATTTTTGTGGCCGTGCCGTTCAGGTTGCTGAACGCTGGAGTGGCGGTGGAGTACCATGGGCTGGCCTATCTGGCCATCATGGGACTGTCGTTTGTCGCCATGGTGCCGCTGGTGATCGTGGCCGAGAAACGCCAACGCATGAAGCTGATGTGCCTGCTGGCCATTGGTGCCATCGTGCTCAGCTTGGCGGCGCTTGGTCTACCGCTCTCCCAGGGGCAGGGGCTGTTTGTATGGCTGCTGGTGTTTTTTACCGGCTTCAATTTGCTGGAGGCCACCCTGCCGTCCATGCTGAGTAAACTGGCACCAGCCGGGGCAAAAGGCACCGCCATGGGCGTCTACTCCACCAGCCAGTTTCTGGGTGCGTTTCTAGGCGGTACTCTGGGCGGTTGGCTGGCGCACACCTGGGGGCTGGACGCGGTGTTCATCGGCTGCGCAGCGCTGGCGCTTGTCTGGTGGCTGGCCATGTGCGGCATGCCGTCACCGCCGCCGCTCTCCAGTGAGGTGGTGGCGCTGCATGATACCCAGCCCGATGCCATGGACCTGCTCATGGAGCACCTTGCCGATGTGGCCGGTGTCGAAGACGTCATGGTCGTGCCGGAAGAGCGCCTGGTGTATTTGAAAGTGAATCGCAAAGAGCTTGATCAGGCGGCACTCGCCCGATTGATTCCGCCACCGCGGTCCTGATCAATGAGAGACCATCACCGTATACGACAAGGAGCGACCTTATGGCGCGCGGTATTAACAAAGTCATTTTAATTGGTAATTTGGGCCAGGATCCGGAAGTGCGTTTCACTCCGTCCGGTACCGCAGTGGCCAACCTGAATCTGGCCACCTCCGACACCTGGATGGATCGCCAGAGCGGTCAGCGTCAGGAACGTACCGAATGGCATCGCGTGGTGCTGTTCAACAAAACGGCGGAAATTGCGCAGCAGTACCTGAAAAAAGGCTCCAAAGTCTATATCGAAGGTCGCCTGCAGACGCGCAAATGGCAGGATCAGAACGGTCAGGAACGCTACAGCACCGAAATCGTCGCCAACGACATGCAGATGCTGGATGGCCGCAGTGGTGACTACCAGGGGGGCGGTGCTCCGCAAGGTGGCTATGCCCAGCAAGCGCCGGCCCAGTCTGCGCCACCGCAGCAGCATTATCAGCAGCCACCGCAGCAGGCTCCTCAACAGGGTGGCTACGCTCCGCAACAGAATGCCGCGCCTCAGCGTGGCGGCGCGGCGCCTCAGCAGCAGCCTCCCGCGCATCAGCAAAACAGCAGCTACGGCGCTCCGGATCCGGGTAACTTCGACGACTTTGACGACGAAATTCCGTTCTGATCGTCATGCCCCGCGGGGTGCTGCCGCGATGCTATCGGGTTGAGAAAGAGGGTCTGTCTTGAAGCTGCTAATACTGAACGCAGGGCACTGCTTGAGCCTGGCGCTGGCCCGTGAGGCGAGTCGGCGCACGGACACCGAGCTGGTGATTGAACAGGGCTTGAGTGTTTCTCCGGATCAGCTCGCGGCCATCGCGCCCGATGCGGTGATCATTCCACCGCTGTCGCACCCGTTAAGCATGACGCCAGCGGATGTCTATGCCCATGCGGATGCGGTGGACCAGTGTGTCGATGCCTGCCAGGTGGCAGGCATCGCGCTGGTCTGGTGTGTGTCCGACCAGCTCTACGAAGAGGGATTCGAGATCCCGATCGACGAGCATGTCGTGCCCGCCCCGCGCGATGAGTGCTTGCGTCGCCTGGTGCAGACCGGTGACCGTATCCGCGCGGAGTATCACCGCCACCTGATCGTGCGGCTAGGGCCGCTGTTCGCCCTGGAAGGCAGCCATGCCTGGCTCAATGAAGTGATCGACAGCTTTGTGGCAGGCCAGCCCGTGCGTGCGGCAGAAGACGTGATTTTTTGTCCTACCTCGGCCGATGCCGTGGCCATGGCGCTGGTGGGGATGCTCCAGCAGCAAGCCTGCGGGGCCGATGCCTGGGGGGCGTATCACCTGGCAGGCACCGAGCCGGTCAGCGCTTTCACGTTTGCTTCCATGGTGCGTACCCAGTTGGCCACCCATCTCGAAGGGCGTGGCGAGGAGGTCGCATTGGGTGAGGTGCAAGCGTTGAACCACCATCACGATGCCAAGCTGCGGCGGGTACTGAACTGCCGCCGTGTCCTGGACGTCTTTGGGGTGCACCAGAAGCCCTGGCGATTGGAAGTCGGGCGAATGCTGGATGCCTGGTGCCTGACGCGCACCCAGCCGGAGGACGCAGGACCAGGAACAGGAGAGTCCGCTTGATGAATGTGGTACGCAGCCTGGTGTTCTATCTGGGCTATTTTTCAGCCATGCTGCTGATTGGTGTGCTGTTCTTGCCCGTGGCGCCGTTTCTTCCCCTGGCGGCGCGCTATCGTCTGTTGAACCTCTACAACTACTTCCTGATGGTCTGGTTTCGGCTGGCCTGTGGCGTACGATACGATATTCAAGGGCGTGACCATATTCCCGCGGGGCCCTGCGTCATTCAGGCCAACCATCAGTGTGAGTGGGAAACGCTGTTCCTGCAGGTCATGAAGCCGCCGGTCTGCACCGTGCTCAAACGAGAGCTGCTGCGCATTCCCGTATTTGGCTGGGGGCTGCGTTTGCTGCGTCCCATCAGCCTGGATCGCTCCAAGCCGGCACGGGCCATGAAGCAGGTGCTGACGCAGGGGGTGGAGCGTTTGAACAGTGGGCTCTCAGTGCTGATCTTTCCGGAAGGGACCCGTGTCGACCCAGGCGTTCGCAAGCGCTACAACAAAAGCGGTAGCGTGGTGGCCTGTCGTGCCGGTGTGCCGGTGCTGCCCGTTGCTCACAATGCCGGTGAGCGTTGGCCGGGGCGGCAGTGGGTCAAGCGTCCGGGTATCCTGCGTGTACGCATTGGTCCACCCATCGAGACCGCAGGGCGTACCCCGGATGAAGTATTGGCCGATGTGGAAGCCTGGATCGAAGGCCAGCTGAGTGAGATCTCCGAGGTGCCCAGGCCCTGAACGCCGGTGCCCTGAAGCCAGTGCCCTGGCAACCGGGGCACACACGCTGCACCAACACAAACGGCGCCCTTGGGCGCCGTTTGTGTTGGTCGTCGAGACCGGCTCAGCCGTTATAGCGCTGGAATACCAGGCAGGCGTTGGTGCCGCCAAAACCAAAGCTGTTGGACAGCACGCGGTCGATGGTGGCGTCATCGCGACGCTGTGTCACGATATCGAAGCCATCGGCTTGCTCGTCCAGGTGCTCGACATTGGCAGAGGCCGCCACGAAACGGTGCTGCATCATGAGCAGCGAGTAGATGGCCTCTTGCACGCCGGTGGCGCCCAGCGAGTGACCCGTCAGCGACTTGGTAGAGCTCATGGCGGGTGTCGTGTCGCCAAAGACGCTGCGAATCGCTTTCAATTCGGCAACATCACCCACGGGAGTCGACGTGCCGTGGGTGTTGATGTAGTCGATGCTGCCATCGACGGTCGCCATGGCCTGACGCATGCAGCGCATAGCGCCTTCGCCAGAAGGGGCGACCATGTCATGGCCATCGGAGGTGGCGCCGTAGCCGACCAGCTCGCCATAGATCTTGGCGCCGCGTGCCTTGGCATGCTCCAGCTCTTCCAGCACCAGCATGCCGCCGCCGCCCGCGATGACGAAGCCATCACGTGCCTGATCATAGGGGCGAGAAGCGTGCTCAGGAGTGTCGTTATAGTGCGTCGACAAGGCCCCCATGGCATCGAAAAGGCACGATAACGTCCAGTGTTCTTCTTCACCGCCGCCCGCAAACACGACGTCCTGCTTGCCTAGCTGAATCTGCTCCATGGCGCTGCCGATACAGTGAGCCGAGGTGGCGCAGGCAGAGGAGATGGAGTAGTTGATGCCCTTGATCTTGAACGGCGTGGCCAGACACGCCGAGACCGTGCTGCCCATGGTACGGGTGACCCGGTAAGGACCGACGCGACGCAGGCCTTTTTCGCGCATGACGTCGGCGGCTTCTACCTGGTTGGCGCTGGAGGCACCGCCCGAGCCTGCGATGAGGCCGGTTCGCTCGTTGGAAACCTGCGCTTCGGTCAGGCCTGAATCTTCGATGGCTTGTGCCATGGAGACATAGGCATAGGCCGCTGCATCACCCATGAAGCGGCGCAGCTTGCGGTCGATCAATGCGTCCAGGTCGATATCGACGCTGCCGGCCACGTGGCTTCTGAAGCCGCGCTCGGCATACTCTTCCTTGAAACGAATACCGCTACGCCCGCTCTTGAGCGCGTCCAGGACCTGTTGCTGGTCGTTGCCCAGGCATGACACGATGCCAAGGCCGGTGACTACCACTCGTCGCATGGAAGCCTCCTGTTAAAAATTCGCAGTGGAGGTGAATAGGCCAACGCGCAGGTCATTAGCCTGGTAGATGTCGCGCCCGTCAACGGATACGGTGCCATCGGCAATACCCAGAATGAGCCGACGGGTAATGATGCGCTTCACGTTGATCCGGTACGTTACCTTTTTCGCATCGGGCAGAATTTGCCCGCTGAACTTGACTTCGCCACAGCCCAGGGCACGGCCCCGGCCAGGGTGACCCAGCCAACCGAGGTAGAAACCGACCAGCTGCCACATGGCATCCAGGCCCAGGCAGCCGGGCATGACCGGGTCGCCGGGGAAGTGGCAGTCAAAGAACCACAGGTCAGGGGTGATATCCAGCTCGGCGATCAGTTCGCCCTTGCCGTGCTCACCGCCCTCTTCATGGATGTGAATGATGCGGTCAAGCATCAGCATGTTGGGGGCAGGCAGCTGTGCGTTGCCAGGGCCAAACAGCTCGCCGCGTGAGCAGGCCAGCAGTTCTTCGCGATCAAAGGAATGTTGCTTGGTCACTGAATCGTTCCGAAAGTCAAAAATGGTGGTTGCGCCTAGTCTACTTCCCGAAACCGCTGAATGCACGCCGCAGGCGTCTTATCCTGTGTTTTTAAGGCGCATGGTGACTGCCAATGACGACCATGGTCGCGTACGGATGCGGCACTCCATGCGCGAAATTGTCTAATCAACGGATGATTCACGTAATATGATCTACCCAAGCGTGGGGTAAGGCGGCATGATGTCATGCATACCGTTGCCGACGTAGTGACTGCTGAATAGGACAACAAAAAACGCCATGTGGCTGCCTGTCTCGATGAATCGTCCTTTGGTCTGGGTGGCGCTGACTGCGCTGCCTGCCTGTGTCTGGATCCCGGATGCCGCGCTGCGCATGGTCGCGGCCAGCCTGGTCTCGCTGGGCTTGTGGGATGCCTGGAATCAGGTGCGTCAGCAGCGCCTTCGTTTGCGTCTTTCCCTGGATGCCATGGGATTGGCGGGAGACGCGATCGTGATTAGCGATGTTCAGAATCGCGTGTTGATGGTCAATCCCGCCTTTACCGACATTACTGGCTACGAAAGCCAGGAAATGGTCGGTCGCAAGCTGGAAACCCTCGCCGCACCGCGCCACGACAAAGCCTTCTATCAGAATTTCTGGAGTACGCTGAAGGCCACTGGACGTTGGGAAGGCGAAATGTGGAACCGCCGCAAGCATGGCGACGAATACCCCGAATGGCTGAAGGTGCGTGCCGTCACCGACCGCCGCGGCAGCATCACCCATTTCATCAGTCTGTTTACCGATATTTCGGCGCAGAAGGCCCGCGAGCGCGACCTGCGCCGCATCGGTTATGAAGACCCCCTGACCGGACTGCCCAATCGCCGCCGCCTGCATGACCTGATGGCCTCTCGGTTGCGTCACCTGCGCGCCGGAGAGAGCCTGGATATTGCGCTGATCGATATAGACGGTTTGAAGTCGGTCAACGACAGCCTGGGCGTAGAGCAGGGAGACCGCCTGCTGGCACGCTTTGCGCAACGGTTGACCAGTTACATGGCGGGCAGTGTCGTGGGTCGGCTGGGCGGCGATGAGTTCATGGTCATCCGGACCACCACCTTCGATGACCATGACAAGTGGGTCATGACGTTGCGCGACCATATGGGTCGCCCCTTTGAAATCAACGACCAGTCGCTGCGCCTGGGGCTCACCATCGGTAGCTGCCGGGCACCCGAAGATGGCCGTGATTCTGGCGTATTGTTCCAGCGTCTGGAGTCCGCGCTGTATAGCGCCAAACGGCTGGGGCGTAACCATAGCCAGCGTTTCCGACCGGCGCTCGACAAGCAGGACAACCCTCAACTGGCGTTGGTGAGTGACCTGCGCGCGGCGCTGATCTCGGGAGACCAGCTGGAGCTGCACTACCAGACCCAGCATCATCCCGGTACCGGCGAGCTGATGGGCATGGAAGCGCTGCTGCGTTGGCGCCACCCGCAAGACGGCATGATTTCACCAGGAGACTTCATCCCGTTGGCCGAGCGCCACGGCCTGATGGCTGAGCTGGGTAGTTGGGTCATCGAGAAAGCCTGCGCGCAGCAGGCCCATTGGCAGAACAGCGGCATGCCCAAGGTCACGGTGTGGATCAATATTTCGGCGTTGCAGCTGTTTCAGGGCGACCTGGAAACGCAGCTGGCAACCTGTCTGGAGCGTTATAAGCTGAAGCCTTCCCAGATCGGCCTGGAGCTGACCGAGTCGGTGCTGCTCGACGAGCGGGCCGGTGACATGGGGCCGCGTTTGCAGACGCTACGCGACCAAGGGTATGCCATTGCCATCGATGATTTCGGTACGGGCTATTCGTCGCTGGGTTACCTGAAGCGGCTGCCGGTAGACAAGATCAAACTGGATCGTGCCTTCATTCGCGAGCTGCCGCATGATCAGGCCGATGCCGCCATCGTCACGGCAGTCCTGGCCATGGCGGCGGGGATGAAGCTCGAAGTCGTCGCCGAAGGCGTCGAAACGCAAGAGCAGTGCCAGTTCCTGATCAAGGCGGGCTGCACCTTGGTGCAAGGGTTCTATTTTGCCAAACCACTCTCTGCCGCTGAGCTGGAGCAGCGCTGGGTACCGCTGCCTTTGGCGGAAGGGGCCAACTGATCAGCCCACGATATCGGCACGATAGCGGCGCATGTAAGTGCTGATGCCCCAGCAGAGCGCCCCCCAGGCAACCGCCTGAGCAGGCAGTAGCCAGGGAGCCAGGGTGACGCCTGCCAAGGCCGCCCCGCCCAAGTAGGAAAGTGGCCCGCTGACGGCGCCGCAGGCCGCTGCTATCAGCGGATAGCGCCATAGCCAGGCCAGCGAATGAAAGACCAGCGTGGCAAACATCGGCCACAGCATCCATAGCCATACAGGCAAGAGTCCGGCGATCAGCGTATCGTCATGAAAGTCGAAGCCGCCCGCCAAGTGAAAACCGCCATCCAGTATTAGCCCCAGCAGCGCAAATACGGCAATGAAGCGCCACTCTCCAGGGCGCGCACAGCGCCATGCGTGCCAGCTCAGCAATGCGGCACCCGTCGCGGCGGCCACCCACGAGCCACCCAGCACGCAGAGTAGCCAACCCGCTTCGAAACGCAGGGCGTTGAACAGCATGCCACGCAGCGAGCCCGAAGGCTTGAAAGGCCGTTTGGTCGCCAACTTAGAGCGCTCCGGTCAGCGGCAGCGGTTTGGCGGCGGGCTTGGCGAGCAGCAAATGGCACGTGCCGATGGAGCGCTCGATGAAACCGCCTTCGCAGTAGCAAAGATAGTAGCGCCACATGCGGATGAAGTGTTCGTCATAGCCTTGCAGTCTTACCTGGTCCAGGTGGGCTTCAAAGCGGTGCCGCCATTCGCGCAAGGTGCGCGCGTAATGGGGGCCAATCTCGTCCAGTGCGATGACGTTCAGCGAGGTCTTGCGCGTCAGGCTGGAGAGCATGGCATGGTGAGAGGGCAGGAAACCGCCCGGAAAGATGTAGCGTTTGATGAAGTCCATGTCGCGCTTGGCCTCCTCGAAGCGCTGGTCGCGAATGGTGATGGCCTGCAGCATGGCCTGGCCGGTGTCGGTCAGCAGACTGTCGATCTTGGCGAGGTAAGTATCCAGATACTGATGGCCGACGGCTTCGATCATTTCCACGGAAATCAGCCGATCAAAGCGCCCCGTCAGTTCGCGGTAGTCCTGCTTCAGCAGGGTGATACGGTCTTCCAGCCCCTCTTCCTGGATGCGGCGGGCCGTATGGGCATGCTGCTCTTCGGAGATGGTGGTGGTGGTGACTCGGCAGCCGCGTGTCTTGGCGGCATGGATCGCCAGCCCGCCCCAGCCAGTGCCGATTTCCAGCAGATGGTGCTCTGGCTGCACGTCCAGCTTTTCGAGCATCAGGTCGAGCTTGTAGGTAGAGGCCTCTTCCAGGCTGGCTTCCGGGTAGGGGAAGACGGCACTGGAGTACATCCAGTGGCGTTGGTCCAGAAAAGTGGCAAACAGATCATTGCCAATATCGTAATGCGCGGCAATGTTGCGTTTGGAGCCGGTCACGCTATTGCGCTGGAAGCGATAGGCCAGGCCCAGCACCCAGCGGGTAAAGCGTGCGCTGCCATTTTCCATCTTGCCGTTGACCTGCTCCAGGTTGGCAGCAAACAGACGTACCAGCGCCACCAGGTCGTCGGCATCCCAGTCGCCATCCATATAGGATTCGGCCGCGCCGACGGTGCCACCAAAGGCAAGCCGCTTCCAGGCGCGGGAGTGGCGAATCACCACGGTGACCTGCAAGGGCCCCGCCTGCCCCAGATGGTGGCACTCACTGCCCTCGATGAGCGTGATTCGACCGCCTTGAAAGGCATCCAGCTGTGCCATCAGCCGCGGCTTCAGCCAGCGCGTGAAGCGGTCCTGCTGGGTGGGTTGGCTATTGGGTGGTGTCGTACGCAGGGTCGTCATTTTGAAGTCTCCTTGCGCTTAGGGTGGTTATAAACGGGGACGCGCTTCAGCCACAGGCGTAGCGCTTCAAAATGGATTCCCGCGACCGTTTTCAGACTCATCCAAGGCTGCCTTGCCAACGTGGACAGCAGTACGCCGCGGGTAGCGGGCGCTGCCTCGAGCGTGAGCGTTGCGTCAAAATGGCGCTGCTCCTGCTGCCAGTTCTCCATGTGTAAATACAGTTGCTGCTCTGGCGTATTGAATTTCCAGCGGTACGTCATCTCCATGGGGTTGAAGGGAGAGACGTGCATGGCCTTGTCGAATTGGGCGTGATGACTGTGTCGCTCTGGCATGACCTGGCAGGCATAGCGGATACGCTCACGCCAGGGCATGTTGGTGACCTCCCCCAAGACGGCGCTCAGGCGCTCCTGCAGGTCGTAGACGTAATAGACGGAAATGGGGTTGAAGGAGGTCCCCAGCGTGCGCAGCTGTGTCAGCATGCAGATACGTCCCTGTGGCGCACTGCCCAGCTGGCGGGTCAGCTCCTCGCGTACGGCGGTTTTCAATGGCAGGTGAACAGGCTCCAGATAGTCCTCCCGGCGAAAGCGCGCCAGAGCGGGGCCTCGGGCACTGAAGCCAGGCACGCCGTCAAACAGGGTGGGCAGCTCGTCCAGATCCAGCCATGCCATCCATACCTGATAGCTGAAGGCGTGGTGCTTGGGCGTGAAACGGCGATGCCGCAACGTGCCACGATAAATGCGCGAGCGAGGTGCGGCGATCATCCCAGCCCATCTCCGGTGCTGCCAGGGGTCAGTTCGTGGGCAGGCAGGGCGGCAGGCGCGGTGGGCGGCGGCAGGGCTTCGTCACAGCCCAGCGCTTGAGCGACACGCAGTGCGCTCCATACCCCATCCTCGTGGAAACCGTTGCGCCAGTAGGCGCCGCAAAAGTGGGTGCGGCGGGCGACGGAGGAAATCTCGTCGTGGCGCATCTGGGCTGCTTGTCCGGCCAGGGTGAACTGCGGGTGGGCATAGGTATAGCGCCCGAGCACCTTGCCGGGGTCGATGCTGTCGCTATCGTTCAGCGTGACGCAAAACGTGGTGTCTGCCTGTAACCGCTGCAGGATATTCATGTTGTAGGTGACCGAGACGCGCTCATCGGCGCCGCGGCCATCCAGCCGATAGTTCCAGCTGGCCCAGGCGCGCTGACGCCGGGGCAGTAACCGAGTGTCGGTATGCAGCACCACCTCGTTGTCCTGATACGGCATGGCGGACAGAATCTCGCGCTCTTCCGGGGTCGGGTCGGCCAGCATGGCCAGCGCCTGGTCGGCGTGACAGGCAATCACCACCTGGTCGAAATGTTCCTCACCAGCTGCCGTGGTCAAGGTGACGCCTGCGCCGCTGCGGGTGATCTGCCGTACCGGTGTGTTGAGGCGAATGCGCGATGCATAAGGGGCGGTCAGCCGTGGAATGTACTGCCGAGAGCCGCCCACCAGCGTGTACCACTGGGGGCGATGGTTCACCGACAGCAAGCCATGGTTACGGAAAAAACGCACGAAAAAGGTCAGCGGAAAGGCCCGCAGGTCGCCAATGCTGGCGGACCAGATGGCCGCTCCCATCGGCAGCAGGTAACGACGTTGAAACGCACTGCCGTAACCATGGCTGTCCAGATACTCCCCCAGCGTCATGTCGGCAGGCAGGCGTTTGCTTTCCAGGTCAGCGGTGGCCTGTTTGTTGAAGCGCAGAATATCGCGGAGCAGGCGATAAAAAGAGGGGTTGAGCAGGTTGCGTCGCTGGGCAAACAGGGAGGCCAGCGTGTGCCCGTTGTATTCGAAATCCACCGCCGTCTCATGCACCGAAAAACTCATCTCGGTGGCTTGGCTGGCGACGCCCAGGGTCTCCAGCAAGCGTTGAAAATGCGGGTAGGTCCAATCGTTGAACACGATGAATCCCGTGTCGATGGCGTAAGGCGTGCCCTCGACGTCGACATCCATGGTGGCCGTGTGGCCCCCCAGGCGGCTATCGGCTTCGAAGAGCGTCACCTCGTGCTGAGCCGAGAGATACCAGCCCGCGGCCATGCCGCTGATACCGCTGCCGATCACGGCAATGCGCTGTGATGCCATACCGCTCATGGTTGCTCCTCGGTTTGCCGCGTCATGCGCAGGCCGATCGTTCGTCGTAGTGCCGGTGGCAGAATGCCCAGCAGTTTCACCAGATAGGTAAAGCGGCGAGGGAAATGGATGTCCAGCCGCCCCTTGACCAGCCCATCGATGATGGCACTGGCCGCCTCTTCCGCGCTGACCTGCATGGGCATGGGGAAGTCGTTGCGATCCGTGAGAGGGGTCTTCACGAACCCTGGGTGGATGATGCTGACATCGATGCCTTCCTGATGCAGATCCAGACGCAGCGATTCCAGAAAATAGCTGACGGCCGCCTTGGAAGCACCGTAAGCCTCGGCACGTGGCAGCGGCAGGTAGGCCGATGCGCTCGACGTGGCGGCCAGCCTGGCGGGTTTGCCCTCATGCCGAGCCGCACGCAGCAGTGGCAAGGCCGCTTCGATGCCATACAGCGTGCCGAACAGATTGGGTTTGAATACCCGCTCGATCAGCGCCATGTCGAAGTGGCGAGCGTCCACATATTCACAGGTGCCGGCATTGAACAGGGCGAGATCCAGCGCGCCCAGCCATTCGCCTATCTGCTTGCCCGCCGCGAGAACGGCCTGCTGGTCGCTGATATCCAGCGCCAAGGGGTAGGCGTGTGGCGCGCCTTGGCAGAGCGCTTCCAGCGCCTGCTGATTGCGGGCACTGACGACCACATGATGGCCTTCGCCGATCAAGCGTTTGGCCAGCGCTTCACCAATGCCGGACGTGGCGCCGGTCAGCCAGATACGTTGGGGCGTTTTCCATGTGCTCATCCTGCTACTCCTTTGGCCCAGTGAGCACGCCATGTGCGTGCGGCTTGGCAACCTTGTGTCAATCCTGCTCCAGACGCCTCTTCAGCCAGCGGATGACGCGTCCCATGAGCGGCAGATGTTCATACAGCATGGCACCAGCATCGAAGTAGTCACGGTGGCGTAACACTTTTCCACGATTGTCGAAGGTCAGGGCGCTACACCCATCGACCTGAATGGGTCGGCCGCCGGCAAGGCGAGGGTGAACGAACTCCATGGTCCATGTGACAAACGCCTGGTCACCTTGAATCTGCTGCGTGTGATAAGTGAACTGGCAACGCGATACGTTCTCGTACATGGTGGCGAAGTAGCGTTCCAGTGCTTGCCTGCCCTCAATGTGATGGAGCGGATCGTTGAAAACAACTTCTTCAGTATATACCTCGTATAGTTTTTCTGTACAGGTATTGTCTAGCTTATTGAAGAAGGCGCAAAAATGCGCCAAGGCCTGTTCGTTGTGCATGACGAATTCCTTGTTGAGTAACGGTGCCACGTGAGGGAACAGAGATGTCGGCGGCGAGAGCCGCCGACAGAGGCAAGTGTTTATCTAGCCTACTTCGACAAGGCCTTGAAGGCGTCCAGGGCACGTTGACGGGCTGCCTTGTGGTCGACGATGGGGGAGGGGTAGTCCACCGGGTTCAGCATGTCCTGTGGTGGCGCATGACGCGCCTTGGCGGGCAAGGAAGCCAGTTCTGGTAGCCAGTGGGCGATGAAGGCGCCTTCAGGGTCGAAACGCGTCGACTGGGTGGTAGGATTGAAGATGCGAAAGTACGGGGCTGCGTCCGTACCCGTGGAGGCCGCCCACTGCCAGCCACCGTTGTTGGCGCAAAATTCGCCATCGACCAGATGGCGCATGAAGAACGCTTCTCCCCGCCGCCAGTCGATCAGCAGATGCTTGCTCAAGAACATGGCGGTGATCATGCGCAGTCGGTTGTGCATCCAGCCGGTCGTCACCAATTGGCGCATGGCCGCATCCACGATGGGGTAGCCGGTACGCCCTTCGCACCATGCCGCAAACCCCTCATCGTCATCACGCCAGGCCAGATCGCGCGTGTGCTCCTGAAAGGGTTGATAGCGGCATACCTGCGGAAAGCCCACCGCGACATGCTGGTAGAACTCCCGCCAGATCAGTTCGTTCACCCAGGTCGTGAGTCCGGCATCCCCGTCTGCCAGGTGGCCGTCGTTTTCGCTCATCACGGCTTGCAGGCACTGGCGATGAGAGATCATGCCCAGCGCCAGATAAGGGGAAAGTCCACTGGTGCCACTGACGCCAGGGAAGTCGCGCTGTTGCTGGTAGTAGCGGCCCCGGAAGCGCAAAAAGCGCTCCAGGTGATCGCTGGCCGCGTTTTCGCCCGCAGGCCATTGGCGGCCATCCACGGGGGAGTCCTCGAACTCGGGGAGGGCGGGCAGTGGGTCGCTGGGCAGATCCAGAGGCGACTGCGCCTGAGGCGTATCGCGTAGTGCCAGCTGCTCCTGAGTTACCTGCTTGTGCCACGCCTTGGCGAAGGGGGTGAAGACGCCATAGTAATCGCCCTTGCCGGTCAGCAGGCTGCCTGGGGCAAAGGCAATGGCATCGTGGTGGCCCTGTGCCGTCATGCCCGCGTGTTTGAAGGCTTCCAGAACGGCCTGGTCGCGGCGCTGTTCGTTCAGCGGGTACTCGTAATTGAAGTGCAGCTGCTGAACGCCGTGTTCCTGAGCCAGCGCGAGCAGTACGCTGGGTGCGTCATCGAAACTGTCGATATCCCGATGCAGCAGCGGGATATTGAGGCCGGTCAAGGACTCCTTGAAGGCGCGAACACCGCGTGCCCAGAAGTCGAGCTTGTTGGCGCCATGCCCATGGGCACGCCACTGTTCGATACTGCGCAGGAAGACGGCGACCACCGGGCCTTTGGCGGCGGCCGCCGCCAGGGCGGAGTTATCGTGAACACGCAGGTCGCTGCGTAGCCAAACCAACTGCAGATCCATGAACACTCCTGTTGCGTGGCCTGTCGGGCGCTAGAGAATGCCTGATTCGCGTAGCAGCGGTCGCAAACGCGCCACGGCTTGAGGCAGGTCATCGCCCAGCATGTGGACCGGGCCGTCGCGCAGCTCTGTTTCACGCAGTCGGGCGACTTCGCCGCACACGCCGATCGGTACGCCCAAACGCTCGGCCGCCTTGGGCAGGTCGACCCGAATGTAGTGGTCGTTTTCGCGCTGACCGCTGGAGAGCAGCACCATGGAAGAGTGCAAGCGCGACACCGCCTGGGGCAGGTCTTCCAGCGCCAGCGAATGGTCGAGCAGCTGTACACGGTAGCCCTGTTCGCTGGCCATCAGCGCACACATCAACACCCACAAGGGGCCTGGGTCGTCGGGCATGGCGGTCAGCAGCAGCAGCGGGCCGCGGGTAGCCTGGTTGGCATAGTGCAGGCGAATGCCCACCTGGCTGCGCAGGAAGGACTCGAAGGTGCGCCGCACCAGGTCGTCCGGCTGAGCGGCCCATTTGGCTTCCAGGCTCAAGATGACCGGTTGCCAGAGCTCGTTGATGGCCACGCTGAGCGGGTAGAGCGCCAGACTTTGGTGGTACAGCGCCTCGAGCCGCGGCAGGTCGACCGCCTCGATGATGGCTTGCAGCTGCTGCCGCTGGCTGGCCCAGTCGCCGGCATCCGGCGCGGGGGTTTCCACGGTTTCCGGCTGGTCCAGCAGGTCGGCGACCTGACTGACCGGCACGCCACGGTTCAGCCATTGCAGAATACGCTCGATGCGACTGATGTCATCCTGTGCGTAAAGCCGGTGTCCTTTGGGAGTACGTTGCGGACGAATCAAGCCGTAGCGTCGCTCCCAGGCGCGCAGGGTGACCGAGTTCACACCCGTCAGACGGGAAACTTCCCGAATCGGATAGAGCGGAGTATCGGGTGGGTGGGTCGCCTTGTTGCTCATGGGCGCCATTGCCTCTTGGTTGCCTGCAATGGGTATTGCAGGGGTCTGTCTGTAATTGCCGTGGCGGTAGTTCGGTGCCGGGTCGGCGGTATGCCACTCATTCGGGGCGTGTCGCTACGTCGATGAGCCGATAATCGCTGAGATAGCGTCACGCTATTATAGGCACCTTTGTACAACTTGTGGCGGCTAGGTACAACCTCTGTGGCTTCCATGCTCCTGTACTCCTGTCGTGGTATTCATTAGACCGACCGGCCTATTAAGGCCCTGCCCAGCCCATTGCCGGATAACCAGGCATCCTCGACGCGGCTGCCTTTCCAGCTGTCGCCGCATAGTGCGATACCCTGCTGGCTGTACAGGTATTCCTGTCCGTTTGGCTTGGCGGGTTGGGCGTATCGCCAGCGATGGGCGCCCAGCTCTATCAATTCGGGAATCGATGCCGCAGGAACGGGCAAGCATTCCAGAAAGGCCTCTAGCAGTTGCTGGGCCGCGTCCTCTGGCGTCAGCTCGATATGCGCGTCGCTCCAGTCCAGTTGAGCAAGGAGGCTCAGGCTTTCGGGCTGTTCTTCACGCCCCGGCTTGGTGTGGTTTCGGGAGACGAGGCGTAGTTTGGGGTGCTGCGCATGCAGGCTTTGCCAGTGTTCGGCAATGCCCGAAGGCGCGGGTAGCGGCGCCGCAAAAATGGCCCAGGCGGCCCAGCAAGCGCGCTGTGGGAGAGCCTCGCAGGCGGTGCTCAGCTCGGGAGCCCATTGGCCGATCAGCTCGCTGGCCTGGGGCGGTGGCGCCGTGATCACGACGCGGCTGAAGGGCCCATGATGGTTTCCTGCAGCGTCTTTCAAATGCCATTCGCCATCCGTCACCCGCTCGAGCGCGACGATACGCGTTTCCGAATGGAAGTCCGTGTGTGCATGAAGAGTGATGGCATCTATCAGATAGCGAGTCAGCGCACTCATGCGCGGAGCCCCGGCATAGCGCAACTGACCGTCATCGTGTGTTTGCCAACCGGATGCACTAGCCTGATAGGTACACGTCGGCCAAGGGGCCACGCAGCCTGCGTGCTGCCACTGGGTGAGCTGTCGAGCGAATTCGGCATCGCGCACGGTAAAAGCCTGAGCGCCCAGATCAAGCGTCGCCGCTGGGCGGCCCTTGCTGGACATGCGGCCGCCCGGCCCTCGCGCCTTGTCGAACAGGCTGACCGTCACGCCGTGCTGTGCCAACAGATGAGCACAGGCGAGCCCTGCCATGCCTGCGCCGATGATGGCCACGGCGTCACGCGAGGTAAGAGCAGGGGGAGCGGAAATGGATTCAGGCATGGCGGCTCACGGAAGCGATGACGTGTCGAAAGATAATTCTATTGTAGCAGTTGTGTATAGATATCGTACAATTTAAAAAGTTGCAATACGGATGGTCGACTCGCCCGCTGCGCACAGCGACGGCGTTTTGCCATAGGTGATGGATAGATCATGGATAGGTGATGGAGTGCAGGGACTATCCAGCTTCAGGAGGGAATACCATGCGAGTACTGATTACCGGCGGTAGCGGGTTCGTGGGACAGCGTCTGTGCCCACAGCTGATTGCCCAAGGGCACGACGTGCAGGTGGTGTCGCGCACGCCCCACAAGGTACGCGGAAAGCTGCCCCCCGAGTGTGATATCCGTGACAGCGCGCAGGCATTTATCGATACGCCCCCCGATGCGCTGGTGAACCTGGCAGGGGAGTCGATAGCCGCCAAACGTTGGAGCGCCGAGCAAAAGGAGCGGCTGATTCGCTCGCGGGTCGACAGCACCCAGCAGCTGGTGGCGCTGTGCGAGCAGTTGGCGGCCAACGGTCAGCCGCTGCCTGCGGTCCTGGTCAGTGGCTCGGCCATGGGGTATTACGGCGATCAGGGCAGCAAGGTCGTGGATGAGGCTACTCAGCCCCACGATGAGTTTGCCCATCGGCTGTGTGCCCAGTGGGAAGCCGCTGCCAAGCCGGTGGAGGCTTTGGGGGTTCGGTTGGCCATTCTGCGCATAGGCCTGGTGCTGGAGGCAGGCGGCGGCACCCTGCAAAAAATGGTGCCGCCTTTCAAGCTAGGGCTGGGTGGGCGGTTCGGCGATGGTCAGCAGTTCATGCCCTGGGTCCATCGAGACGACCTGGTAGCCGCCATCATCTTCTTGATCAACGGGTCTGGTTTGTCGGGTGCTTTCAACGGCAGCGCACCGCATCCGGTGACCAATGCCGAGTTCACCCAGACGCTGGCCAGGCAGCTGCATCGTCCCGCCATTTTCCCGGTACCTGCCTTCGTGTTGAAGGCAGGCTTTGGCGAGATGTCACAGCTGCTGTTGAGCGGCGCGGACATGCGACCGGCACGACTGCTCGAGGAGGGATTCAGCTTTCAGTACCCGACGCTATCGAAAGCGCTGGCGGCCATTTTCTAGCCGCCAGCAAGCCGCTGGGCTAGGCGTTCGCTAGGCGTGCGGGTCCACGGTGATGATGACCCGCACCGAGTCGAGCCGCAGGCGAGTGTTTTCGATGGCATCGCTGAGCGCCTGACGCTCCTGCTTGAGGGCTTCCAGCTCCTCGCTGCGCACCGCCGGGTTGTGCTCTGCCAGCGCCGTCAGGCGGGCCAGCTCGGCATCCAGCTGAGCACGCATGCGCGTTTCGGCGGCTTCCACGATGCTGGGCAGCTCCCGCTCGGCCTCGCTCTCCCCCTGGGTCAGCAGGTCACGCAGCTGGTCATGACGGCTCTTGATCAGGTCACGGGCCAGCGACTTGTTGACCTTCTGCAGATTTTTGCCCAGCCCGGTAAAGGAGATCTTGCTGGTCAGATTGGCCCCTGACTCATCCAGCAGTACCCGGACGGCCGTGGGGGGCAAAAAGCGGTTCAGGTGCAGCGCTTTAGGCGCCGGGCAGTGGGTGCGGAAGATCAGCTCGGCCATCAGTCGTCCGCTGGGAATGGCCGGATGGCGCAGCAGCGCCAGGGCAGTATTGCCCATGGTGCCATCCAGAATGCGTCCCATCATCTCGCGCAGCAGCGGGTGCTCCCAGGAGAGGCGTTGCACGTCATCCCGCGCCAGGGCCTGGGCACGGCTGTAGGTGGCAGAGAAGCCCTCTTCCCCTTTGACCAGACCCGGCAGCCCGTCCAGCATGTGCTGGCTGGGCTGCAGGTGCAGCAGGCCATTGCCAATTTCCTGGCTATCGACTCCGAAGATATCCAGCGCACGCTCCACGTAGCGGGGCAGCGCCGGGTCTTCATCCAACTCACGTACCGCATCAATGACCTGTTGCGCCTGGGCCGGGCGGCAGGCGTTCAGCTCCAGCAACCGGTTGCGGCCCGCGTCGCGCTCGGCCAGTTTGGCGGTGAACATTGCGTGGGTTTCGTCGATGATCTCGGTGAGCGCTTCATCGTCGAGCAGCGCATCGGCCAGCGCGTCGCCAAAGGCGTCGAACAGGTCGCTGCCAATACCGTGGGGGGCGCTGAAAGCGGCCATGCCTTCGTCGTACCAGCGCTGCAGCCGCTCCCCCGGGCTGCCGATGAAGCTGGGCACGTGCAGCTCGATGGCGTGGCGTTGGCCAATCCGGTCGAGGCGGCCAATCCGCTGCTCCAGCTGGTCCGGGTGTTGGGGCATGTCGAACATCACCAGATGACGACAGAACTGGAAGTTGCGGCCTTCGGAGCCGATTTCGGAGCACACCAGCACTTGGCAGCCATCTTCCTCGTCGGCGAAGGCGGCGGCGGCGCGGTCGCGCTCCACCAGCGACAGCCCTTCGTGGAAGACCGGTGCCTGGTAGCCGCCCAGCACACGCAGGCCTTCGGCCAGCCCTTCGGCGGTCTCGCGGTGGTGGGCAATGACCAGCACCTTGTCGTTGGCAAAACCGTCTTCGCTGTCGTCGCTGAGCTTTTCCAGCAGCCAGTTGACCCGGGGGTCGATATGCCACCAGGGTTCACCGTTCAGCGGATCATTGCTCAGCTCGCGGTACATGGCATCCGGGTAGATCAGTACGTCCGGGTGGTCCATTCCGGTTTCGATCAGCAGCTCGTCCAGATAGTCCTCGTCACGCTCCAGGCGGCGCAGCACTCGGCGATAGGCGGAGGGCAGCTCCAGCTTGGTCAGGTGCAGCCGCCGCTCCGGGAAGCCGCCCACGTGGCGTCGGCTGTTGCGGAACATGACGCGCCCGGTGCCGTGACGGTCGAGCAGCGCATCGCGCAGTTGGGCACGGGCCGCGTCCTGCTGTTCAGAGCTGGCCTCGGCGTTGCACAGCGTCGCCAGCAGGGCCTGGCTGTCGCGGTCGTCGGCGATGGTGGCCACGCGCTCGCGGGCGCTGGGTGTCTGGGGAAGTTCTTCCAGCGCATCGATGGCGCTGGCCACGGCGACGTAGTGCTGCTCTTCGTCCTTGAAGCGCTCGATGTCGTGGTAGCGCTCCGGGTCCAGCAGGCGTAGCCGCGCAAAGTGGCTCTCCTGGCCCATCTGCTCGGGGGTGGCGGTGAGCAGCAGCAGGCCGGGGATCTCGGCGGCCAGCTGCTCCACGCACAGGTAGCCGGGGCCGCTGGTCTCCGGGTGCCAATCCAGGTGATGCGCCTCGTCGACGATCAGCAGGTCGAAACGGCTGGCCAGGGCCTGTTCCTGACGGTGACGATTGGCAAACAGCCAGCCCTGGCTGGCCAGCACCAGCTGGGCGCTCTCGAACGGATTGGCGCTGCCGTGGGCCTGGCTCTGATGCTCGTCGAGCAGCGTGACGGTCAGCGAGAAGCGGCGCAACAGCTCCACCAGCCACTGGTGGGTCAGGCTGTCGGGTACCAGAATCAGCGCGCGCTCTACGCGGCCTGCTAACAGCAGGCGGTGGAGGATCAAGCCTGCTTCAATGGTCTTGCCAAGTCCCACTTCATCGGCCAGCAGCACCCTGGGGGCGTGGCGGCGTGCGACTTCGTCGGCGATATAGAGCTGGTGGGGAATCAGGTCGATGCGCGGCCCGGCAAACCCCAGGGCGCTGTGCTGTTCGATACGCTGAAAGTGATGCAGGGTACGAAAACGCAGGTCGAACCAGTCGTTGCGATCGACCTGGCCGGTCAGCAGGCGGTCACGGGCCTGGTCGAACTGCATGGTGTCGGCCAGGCGTGCTTCGGGCAGTTCGCGCAGGTTGCCGTCGCTGTCTTCACCGATATAGGTGATCAGGCCACGGCTCTCTTTGCTGTCGTCCACGATCATCTGCCAGCCGTCGGCTGACAGGACCCGGTCACCGCTGCCGAACATGACTCGGGTGAGGGGCGCCTGGCGGGTGTTGTAGGTGCGGGTTTCCTGGCTGGCACTGAACAAGATGGTAACGCTACGGGCGTCGCAGTTAAGCACGGTGCCAAGCCCAAGCTCGGCCTCACCGTCGCTAATCCAGCGCTGGCCGGGAGAAAAATCGCTCATGATGCCTCGAGGAAGTCGTCAAAATCGGGTCGCTCGCCACCGGGAATGGGCCTCGGTGGCAGACAGGGCGGGGGATTCTAACGCAAAGCAGCGAGGGGATTAAGGGCTATCATGGTCAATCGTTCAGCCAGCGCTCCAGGTGAGCGCGGGTGAGTTCACCGACGTGCACGTCCAGTGTTTGCCCCTGGGCGTCGAACAATACGGTCGTGGGCAGGCCGGGGGCTGCGAATTCGGCCATCAGCAGCTGCCGAGGGTCGCGCAGTGCATGACGAAACACCAGCTGCTGTTCATCCAGGTAGCGCACGATGGGCAACAGGTCTTCGCCCTGGTTGACCACCACCACGCTGACCCCCTCCATCTGGTCTGCGGCTTCCAGCAACGGCATTTCGCGGAGGCAGGGCGGGCACCAGGTGGCCCACAGGTTGACCATCAGCAGGTCACCTTGCGCATCGAGGGAGGCCAAATTCACCGGGTTGCCGTCCAGGTCTTCCAGGGTGATGTCCGGCACGGACGCCACCGCAAAGGAGGGTCCCAGCGGCGCCAGGGTGACCAGAACCAGCCAGAGGCTGGCGGCACCTACGGTCATGGCCAGGCCGCCGAGCATGGCCAGCAGCCGTTCACGCAGTGCCCAGGCGGTCCATACAAGGCCCGCCACCATGCCACCAAGGGCATTGAAACCTGGCTGCCACAGCTTGAGGGCATCCAGCGGCGCCTGACTGTAGCTCTCCCAGTGTAGAATGACGAACACGGCACGAGCGCCGACCAGCCATACCAGCAGCAAGCCGTTGAACCAGCGCGTGTGCTGCTGGGCACTCAGCCCCAGCAGGTAGCGGCTGCTCACCAGCAGCATGAGCGCCACACCCAGGGCGTAGAGGCGTGGCGTCGAGATCAGCAGTGGGCCAAGTGCAATGGCATTCATCAGTTTGTCCGTTAAGCAGTTACACTGATTCACCATATCATGCATGCAACACATCACGGAGAGGTCGATGTCGCAAACTTCCTTTGACCGCCTGCGCGCCCTGGCAATTGGCTCTCAGGCGCTGGGGCTAACGCTCATTATCACCCTGGAGACCGTGATGGGTGACGCCGCGCGGCCCTGGCAGGGGGGCGTGCTGGCGGCCATGGTGGGCGTGGCGCTGACCATTGCCACGCTGCGCTGGTATCGGGCCAAGCGCCGTCAGAAGCAGCACGCGGAAGCTGCGCGTGACCGCCAAGATGGTTAA
This sequence comes from Halomonas sp. C22, assembly GCF_007655045.1. Lineage (NCBI taxonomy): Bacteria > Pseudomonadati > Pseudomonadota > Gammaproteobacteria > Oceanospirillales > Halomonadaceae > Halomonas > Halomonas sp. C22. The sequence continues at coordinate 82,529 of NZ_VBVC01000009.1, forward strand.
CGCCGGGTGGGACATGCGCAATGCGTGGCTGTTACTGCTCTGCAGCCTGCTGGTGGGGTGCACCCACGCCGTGGTGCGTGACCACCATAGTGCGCTTTCGCTCAGCGACGCCCGCGAGACCTGGCTGGGCCTCCAGGTGGCGCAGGCCATGGCGGAACAGACGGCACCAGACGGTTTTGCGCTGCTGGCCAATGGCCAGGAGGCCTTCGCCGTGCGGGCAGGGCTGATCAGCCAGGCGCAGCGGGAGTTGAACATTCAGACCTACCTGCTGGGCGATGGGCAAACCACGCGGCTGGTGCTGTCGCGCCTGATGGAGGCCGCCGAACAGGGCGTGCGTGTACGCCTGCTGGTCGATGATATCGGGGCGGTGGGGCAAGGCGACCGCCTGGCGGCCTTGGCCAGCCATCCCAATATCCATGTGCGGGTATACAACCCGCTGCCGATGGGGCGCGGCCATCTGGTCACCCGGGTGCTCGCATCGGCGGTCAATCCCGGCCAGCAGCATCGGCGCATGCACAACAAGCTGTGGATTGCCGATAACAGCGTGGCTATCGTCGGCGGGCGTAATCTGGGCGATGAGTACTTCGATGCCAATGACGCGCGCAACTTTGCCGACCTGGATGTGGTGACGATAGGTGATGTGGTGCCTGCGCTGTCGGAAAGCTTCGATCTTTACTGGAACCATGGCCTGTCCCAACCCATCGAGCGCTATCACCAGGCTGACGCCTCTGCCTGGCAAGCGCTGAAGGTGTCGCTGGACGAGTGGCTGGAGGAGCATGCCGACTCCTCTTACTTCACCGGTTTGCGTCAGCAGCCTCGCCAGGCGCCGCCGTGGGAAACCCTGCACTGGGGGGAAGGGCTGGCGCTATGGGATGCCCCTGGCAAACTGGCTCAGGCTGGCGCACCAGACTGGCAGGACACCCTGTTGGGCGATCTGACCCAGGCCACCCATCTCGATGAGCGACTGGTACTGATCTCGGCCTATTTCGTGCCCACCGAGCGGGGGGTGAGGCGCCTGGTCGAGCTGTCGGAGCAGGGGGTCGAGGTCGATATCATCACCAACTCTCTGGAATCCACCGACGCGGCCGTGGTGCATGGCCCTTATGCGCCATGGCGGGCGACCCTGCTGGAGAGCGGTGTCAGCCTCTATGAAATGCGGCCTGAACAGGAGGGCGGTGCAGGCGCGGAGCGCGAGGAGATGCGCGTGCCAGGGGCCTCTGCCTCGGCGCTGCATATCAAGGCCATCCTGTTTGATGATCAGCTGTTCGTCGGTTCGTTCAACGTGGACCCGCGTTCGGTGCTGTGGAATACCGAAGTCGGCGTGCTGATGCGCAGTGCGTCGCTGGTGGATGCTTTCGACACGTTGGTGAGCGTGGGTCAGGACCCGGCGATCAGCTATCAGGTGCGGCTGGATGAGCAAGGGCAGCTGGTCTGGCAGTGGCAGCAGGAAGGGCAGCTGGCGGTGCTGAGCGAAGAGCCCGGAGGCTGGTGGCGACACTTCAATGCCTGGATCAGTCGTGTGCTGCGCCTGGAAAAGTGGTTATAAGCACTTCATCATGAAGCGTTGGAAAGCGTTGCTTGTGTTTTTGGCGTTCCGGTTCCAGATTAAGGGGAGCCTCGTGCCGGAGAGTCGAGGCACTCAACACACTGGGAGCGACCAATAACATGATCAACAAGCGCGCATTAGCCACCGCCATTGCGGCCTCTACCATGGCCCTGACAGGGGTGGCCCAGGCGGAAGTCAAAGTGGGCTTCCTGGGCGGCTTTACCGGGGGGATCGAAAGCCTGACGCCGCCTATTTTCGAGGGGGCCAAGCTCGCCGTTGCCCAGATCAACGAACAGGGGGGCGTGCTGGGCGGCCAGACGCTGGTCATGCCGTCAGGGGATACGACCTGTTCGGATGCATCGGCCGCGTCCAACGCCGCCGACCGTATGGTCAATACTGAAAACGTCACCGCCATCGTCGGCGCGCTGTGCACCGGGGCCACGATTGCTGCGGCCAATAACGCGGCCATCCCCGGCGGCGTGATGATGGTGTCTCCGGCCTCCACCGCGCCTGCGGTGTCCGAGCTGAACGATAACGACCTGGTGTTCCGTACCGTGCCGTCCGACGCCTTCCAGGGCGAAATGCTGGCCAAACTGCTGCTGGACAAGGGCATCGACTACGTCGCCGTCACGTTCGTGAACAACGACTATGGCCGTGGCCTTTCTGACGCCTTCAGCGCGGCCTTCACGGCGGGCGGTGGCGAAGTGGCCGAAAATCTGGCCCACGAAGACAACCGTGCCGACTACCGCTCCGAACTGGGCTCCCTCTCCGCCAGTGGCGCCGACACCCTGGTCGTGCTGGCCTATGCCGACACCTCTGGCCAGACCGTGCTGCGTCAAGCCTATGAGAGTGGCATGTTCACCCAGTACGTGGGTGCCGACGGCATGGTAGGAGACAGCCTGGTGCAGGCGATTGGTGCCGATGTCCTCGATGGCATGATCGCCACGCGCCCCGGTAGCCCGGAGCTGCCCGGCACGGAACTGTTCAATAGCGCCGCCGAAGCCGCGGGCATCGACCCCAGCGCGGTGTTTGCCGCCCAGGCGTACGATGCGGCTTTCCTGATTGCCCTGGCCATCGAGCAGAACGGCAGCGCCGAGCGTGAAGGATTGTCGGAAGCGCTGCGCAGCGTTTCCAGCGCGCCGGGTGAAGTGATTCTGCCGGGCGAATGGGAAAAAGCGGTGGCGCTGATTGCCGAAGGCACCGAGATCAACTACGAAGGCGCTTCCGGCTCTCATGAGTTCGACGAGAACGGCGATGTGCCCGGCGTGGTGGTCGAGATGGTGGTCGAGAACGGCACCTTCACCACCAAGGGGTTGGTAGAGCCATAACCCTGGACGCAGTACTGGTCCACTGACCGCCCACAAACGAATGCCCGGCCATGATTGGCCGGGCATTTTGCATTGTGGTGAGTGTTATTGGGGTAAGCGTTACGGGGCGTGTTATCCGTGGGTCTTGATCTTCTCGGGCAGCAGCCCCTTGGGAGCAAAGCGCAGTACCAGGGTGATCAGCATGCCAATCACCAGCACCCTGGCCTGGAGGGCTCGGCTGTCCATGTTGCCCGGTGCCTCCCAGCCAAAGGTGCTTTCGCCCAGCGAGACGAACAGCTGCATCAAGAACAGTGCCAGCGGTTCCGACATGATCCAGATGATATAGACCGCCACGGCACCAAAGATCGTGCCCAGGTTATTGCCGGGGCCGCCCAGGATCACCATCACCAGCACCAGGAAGGTGTGGTTGAGGGGCAGGTAGCCTTGCGGATCGAACAGGCTGTTGAAGGTGCCCAGCATGCCGCCCCCCAGGCCCATCAGGATGCAGCCCAGCACGAAAATCTCCAGGCGGCGCTTGTTGATGTCCTTGCCCATGGCCGATGACGAGACTTCGTTGTCACGGATGGCGCGAATCATGCGCCCCCAGGGCGCGTGGTAGGCGCGATGGAGTAGGAAGAAGATGACCGCGATGACCACCGCCGTGAGCGATAGATACACCGCGCGTGCCAGCGTAAAGCCCAGCTCGGCGGGGCCAGGGGTTGGCCAGGGGAGCGGAGACACCGTGGCCGTGCCCCGGGTGAGCCAGTCGGAGTTCTTCAGAAACGCCTTGATGATTTCTGCAATGCCCAGCGTGGCAATGGCAAGGTAGTCGCTGCGCAGGCCCAGGCAGACATGGCCGATCAGGTAGCCCACGCCGCCTGCCAGGGCACCGCCGACGATCCAGCCGACCCAGGCTGGCAGGCCGAAACCGCCGACGAAACCTGCCTGGGATTGAATCTGGCTGGTGACATCGCGCAGCAGGCTGATGACCACCAGGTAGAGCACCACGGCCAGCACCACGGCCACCACGGTACGCAGTTTTTTCGGCACGCCCAGGCGGTCGAGACGCGTGGCGCCCAGCACCACCACGAAAGCCGCCAGGCCGTAGAGCAATACGCGACCGAGTTCGCCAGGCAGCTCGCTGCCCCAGAAAGCATCGTTGACCGGCACACTGAACAGCATGGCGCAGAAGCCACCCAGCGCCACGAAGCCCATGACGCCCGCATTGAACTGGCCCGCGTACCCCCACTGAATGGTCAGGCCCAGCGCCAGGATGGCATAGCAGGCGGCTTCGACCAGCATGCGGGTGCTGTAAGCCGATCCCATGATGGCATAGACCGCCAGAATGGCTGCAAACAGCGCGCCGAACAGCACCAGCTCACGAATCGGGAACCGGCGTTTGGGCGTAGCATCCTGTGGCGTGTAGTCGGGGTTGCGCAGCTTCGATGAAGAGTTCATTGGATCACCTTGCCTTTAAACAGACCGGTGGGACGCCATACGAGAATGGCCACCAGGATAAAGAAGGGCACCACGATCTTGTACTCCGTGCTGACGAACGCCAGGTTCGACGGCAGCTCCAGCCAGGCGGGCAAGCTGTCGCGGAAGGGGCGTAACAGCACGTTCCAGTTGAAGACGGCCAGGGTCTCGGCAAAGCCCACCACGAACCCGCCGGCAATGGCGCCGTAAGGGTGCCCCACGCCGCCCACGATGGCCGCTGCAAAGATCGGCAGCAGCAGGAAGAAGCTCAGATCAGGCTTGAAGGTGACATCCAGCGACAGCAGCGTACCGGCGATGGCCGCCAGGCCCCCTGCAATCACCCAGGTCACCGCCACGATGGTGTTGGTATTGATGCCCGACGCCTGGGCCAGCTCCGGGTTGTCCGACATGGCGCGCATGGCCTTGCCCAACCGTGAGCGATTCAGAAAGACGTGCAGCGCAATGACGGCTACCAGGGTGATCACGAACAGGTAAATCTGCGGTTCAGTGATCACGATGGGCGCACGGACCCCTTCGAAGGGCAGGGCAATGCGGAAGATTTCCTTGCGGTCATCCACGTAAAGGCTTTGCCCGCCGGTACCGGCAAACAGACGAATCAGGCCCTGCAGCATCAGGGTGACACCGAGGGAGCCAATCACCATGACGATGGGCTTGACGCCGTGGGCACGCAGCGGCTTGTAGAAAGCCTTGTCGATGCCCACCGCCAGCAGCGCGGTCAAGAGCATGGCCAGGGGCAGCATGACCAGTGCGGTCGGCACGCCTATGCTGGAGCCGACCGCCGGGAAGGCGGTGGTCAGCAGCAGCACCATGAAGGCGCCGAAGGTCATCATGTCGGCGTGGGCAAAGTGCGCAAAGCGCATGATGCTGAAGATCAGCGTGACGCCAATTGCCCCGATGGCATAGATCGAGCCTGTCACGCTGCCCGCGATCACCACGTTATTGATAAAAAAGACCAGTTCGTTCACAGGTTTCTCCCCCGGGCTAGCCGCCCAAAAAGCTTTTTGCGACATCCGGGTCGGCCAGCAGCGCAGCCCCTGTGTCCGTGAAGCGATTCTGCCCGGCGGCCAGCACAAAGCCCTTGTCGGCAATGGCCAGTGCCTGCTTGGCGTTCTGTTCGACCATCAAGATGCCAACGCCTGCGGCATTGATCTTTTTCACGCGGTCAAAGATTTCGTTCATGTAGAGTGGCGACAACCCTGCCGTGGGTTCGTCCAGCAGCAGCAGGCTGGGCTCTGCCATCAGGGCACGGCCCATGGCCACCATCTGACGCTGGCCGCCCGACAGCTCCCCCGCCGGCTGATGGCGTTTCTCCACCAGCGGCGGGAAGAAGTCGTATACCTGCTCCAGCATGCGCTTGACGTTGTTGGGCTTCAGGTAGGCCCCCATCTCCAGGTTTTCCTTCACCGTCAGGCTGGGAAAGACGTTCTTCTCCTGAGGCACGAAGCCCATGCCACGCTCCACCAGCTGATTCGGTGGCAGATTGTGGATCGGCTGACCGTTGAGCAGTATTTCGCCCTGATTGACGTTGAGCAGGCCAAACACCGCCTTGAGCATGGTCGATTTGCCTGCGCCGTTGGGGCCGACGATCACGCCGACCTCATCGGCGTACAGGGTCATGTCGACCCCGTTGAGGATATTCATGCTGCCATAGCCGCCGTGCACATGGCGCGCTTCGAGCAGCGGCTGGGGAGTTGCGGGGGTAGATGACATAAGGTGTCTCAGCAAACGTCGCGCAGTGTTTCTGTCACGATCATGTTGTTATCTCCATGCGCTGCCAGGCAGTGACATGGCGGTAGTGGGCTGCCGTGCGCTACGCGGCATCGGTCCCGAAATAAGCCTCGATCACGGCAGGGTTGTTCTGTATGTCCTTGATATGACCCTCGACCATGACGCTGCCTTGCGCCAGGACGATGACCGGGTCACACAGGCGAGAGATCATGTCCATATCATGCTCGATGACCAGGAAGGTGTAGCCCATCTCACGGTTGAGGCGCTCGATGTTGCCCATCAGGTCGCCCAGCAGGGTGCGGTTGACGCCGGCGGCAATCTCGTCGAGCAGCACTACCTTGGCATCGGTCATCATGGTGCGGCCCAGTTCCAGCAGTTTCTTCTGGCCACCAGAGAGGTTGCCCGCCAGCTCATTACGCACGTGGTGCAGGCCCACGAAGTCGATGACTTCCAGCGCTCGCTGGCGCACCTCGGCCTCCTGCTGGCGCACCAGGCCCGGCTTGAACCAGGTGTTGAACAGGCTTTCCCCTGCCTGATGGGGGGGCACCATCATGAGATTTTCCAGCGCGCTCATCTGGCTGAATTCGTGGGCGATCTGAAAGGTGCGCAGCAGTCCCTTGTGAAAGCGCTGGTCGGCGCTGAGGGAGGTAATGTCTTCACCTTCCAGCAGGATGCGGCCGCTGTCCGGCGTGAGCGCCCCGGCAATCAGGTTGAACAGGGTCGATTTGCCTGCCCCGTTGGGGCCAATCATGCCGGTGATCGAGCCCTTCTCCACGCGTATGGAGCAGTCGTTGATGACGTGTAACCCACCGAATGCCTTGTTGACATGTTGTACTTCGATAAGGGGGTGCATGGTGTCCTCGGCAGGCAGGCGGCCAGGGCCGCCTGCCATCGCATGTTATTGTTGAAACCCATGATGTTGCGTTGGTCGGTATCTAGCCTCTGGCTTGGCGAAGCCGCTGGCTGGCGGCAAAGGCTCCGACGATGACCAGCGCGCCCAGTGCGGGAATGGCATAGCCTTCCACCTGGGGGAGCGTGCGCAAAAAGACGAACGAGACCGCGGCAGGGCCGACATAGCGCACCAGGAAGCGCCATGTCTTGAACCACGTCTGGTGGGTGCCCAGCTCTTTCATCACTTCGCTCTGGGTCAGGGCCCAGCCGGCGAACAGCGCGATCAGCAGGCCGCCCAGCGGCATGAAGATGTTGGTCAACAGCTCGATGAAATCGAAGGCGCTGCGGCCAAACAGGGTGTGGAAAATCGTGCCCTCGGCCCAGACGTTGAAGCTGACCACCGTGAGCAGGCCCATGGCCCAGGCCGCCACGACCATGATGGTGACCGCCTGAGGGCGCGTCATGTTGAAGCGCTCGACCAGAAACGCCGCGACCGGCTCGATCAGGGAGATGGACGAGCTGATGGCAGCGCCCAGCACCAGAATGAAGAATACGCCACCTACCAGCGCACCAAAGGGCATGTCGGCGAACGCCAGCGGCAGGGTCACGAACATCAGCCCCGGCCCCTGGCCGGTTTCCAGGCCTGCGCCGAACACCAGCGAGAAGATGGCCAGGCCCGCGACCATGGCCACGGCGGTGTCCACGAACGCCACGGCAATCGCCGTGCGGGTCAGCGATGCCTCGCTGGACATGTAAGCGCCATAGGCCATGATGGCGCCCATCCCCAGGCTCAGCGTGAAGAAGGATTGCCCCATCGCCTGCAGCCAGCCTTCCAGGCTCAGATCACCGATGTTGAACGTGAACAGGAAGCTGGCCGCCGCACCCACGTCGCCGTTGATGATGCCGTAGATCAGCACCACGATCAGGATGACGAACAGGGCGGGCATCATGATGCGCAGCCCCGATTCGATGCCCTTGTGGATGCCCATGCCCACGATCAAGGCCGACGCGGCGATGAACAGCGTGTGATAGAGCGTCATCAGCCCTGGCGAGGCCAGCAGCGCATTGAAGCCCTCGCCAATGGTCTGGGCATCGGCCCCGACCAGCGAGCCGGTCAGCATGAGCCAAGTGTAATGCAGAGCCCAGCCCGCGATCACCGAGTAGAAACTCAGGATCAGAAAGGCCGAGGCGGCCCCCAGCCAGCCGATCGACTCCCAGGCGCGCGAGGTCTTGTGGGTGCGGGTCAAGTGGCGCATGCCCATGATCGGGCTTTGGCGGCTGGTGCGGCCCAGCATGGTCTCGGCAATCAGAATGGGAATGCCCACGGCAAAGATGGTCAGCGCATAGATCAGAATGAAAGCGCCACCGCCGTTTTCACCGGTGAGATAGGGAAAGCGCCAAAGGTTGCCCAGGCCAACGGCAGAGCCCACCGCTGCCAACAAGAAGGTGCCCTTGTGCGTCCAGACGTTATGACCGCTCATGTGAAGGAGTGTCCATGGTAGTGGTGTCGGATGGGGGTAGGTATCCAAACACTTGTATGAATTGTAGCGTGATAGCGCCCCGAGGGCGTCAACGATTGCGTTACTGTGCGATAGAATGGCGACGCTTTCCAGCACGCTAGCGTTTAGGTTGCGTTAATGATGATATTTGTGGCCCGCTCAGCGCAGTCGACCATGGGCTGAGGTAGCAAAAAGCCCGCACAGTGGCGGGCTTTCCATGGCAGCGATCCGTTTACTTCTTGCTGGAACGCTTGCGCTCGTTCTCTTTCAGCAGCTTCTTGCGCAGGCGGATGAAGGTCGGCGTCACTTCGACCAGCTCGTCGGAGTCGAGGAACTCGATGGCCTGTTCCAGCGTGAACTTCACCGGCGGTGTCAGCACGATGTTTTCATCGTTGCCTGACGCGCGCATGTTATCCAGCTTCTTACCCTTGGTGGGGTTGACCACCAGGTCGTTGGCGCGGCTGTGGATACCGACCAGCATGCCTTCGTACACTTCGGTACCGTGGTCGATGATCAGCTTGCCGCGGTCTTGCAGGGTATACAGAGCGTAGGCCAGCGCCTTGCCATCCACCATGGAGACCATGACGCCGTTACGACGCTCGATGGCGGCATCGGGCTTCAGCGGGCCGTAGTGGTCGAAGCGGCTGGTCAGGATGCCGGTGCCCGACGTCAAGGTCAGGAACTGGCCACGGAAACCGATCAAACCACGTGCCGGGATCATGAAGTCGAGACGCACACGGCCCTTGCCATCCGGGTTCATGTTGGTCAGCTCGCCCTTGCGGTAGCCCAGCTCTTCCATGATCGAGCCCTGATGCTGCTCTTCACAGTCGATGATGACCTCTTCGTAGGGCTCCTGCTTGATGCCGTCGATCTCCTTGATGATGACCTCGGGACGGCCAACGGCCAGCTCGAAGCCTTCACGACGCATGGTTTCGATCAGCACCGACAGGTGCAGCTCGCCACGCCCGGAGACCTTGAACTTCTCGGGCGTTTCGCCCTGCTCGACGCGCAGCGCCACGTTGTGGATCAGCTCCTGGTCCAGGCGATCCTTGATGTTGCGGCTGGTGACGAACTTGCCATCCTTGCCTGCGAACGGCGAATCGTTGACTTGGAAGGTCATCGAGACGGTGGGCTCGTCTACGGACAGCGGCGGCAGCGCATCGACGGCGCTCGGGTCACACAGGGTGTCCGAGATGGACAGCTCTTCGATACCGGTGATGCACACGATATCGCCAGCGGTGGCTTCGGTGGTCTGCACGCGCTCGAGGCCCATGTGAGTCATGACCTGACCGATCTTGCCCTTGCGCACCTTGCCATCCACGCCGATCACCGAGATCTGCTGGTTGGGCTTCACGGAACCGCGCTTGATGCGGCCCAGGCCGATGACGCCGACGTAGCTGTTATAGTCCAGGGCAGAAATCTGCATCTGGAAGGGGCCGTCCACTTCGACTTTCGGCGGCTCGACGATATCGACGATAGCCTGGAACATCGGGTCCATGTTCTCGGCCAGCTCTTCCGGGTCCATGCCCGCAATGCCGTTCAGGGCCGAGCAGTAGATGATCGGGAAGTCGAGCTGGTCGTCGGTGGCGCCCAGGTTGTCGAACAGATCGAAGATCTGGTCGATGACCCAGTCGGGACGCGCGCCGGGGCGGTCGATCTTGTTGACCACCACGATAGGCTTGAGGCCCTGTGAGAAAGCCTTCTGGGTCACGAAGCGGGTCTGTGGCATCGGGCCATCGACGGCGTCGACCAGCAGCAGCACAGAGTCCACCATGGACATGACGCGCTCTACTTCACCACCGAAGTCGGCGTGCCCAGGGGTGTCCACGATGTTGATGTGGTAATCCTTGCCATTGCCATCTTGCCACTGAATAGCAGTGTTCTTGGCCAGGATGGTGATACCACGCTCCTTCTCCTGGTCATTGGAGTCCATGATACGCTCTTGGCCTTCGGCCTTGCGGTCGAGCGTTCCAGACTGGCTTAACAGTTTGTCTACCAAGGTAGTTTTACCGTGGTCAACGTGGGCAATAATGGCAATGTTGCGAAGATTCTCGATCACGACGCGATCCTGCTGGAAAAATAGGGCGGCATTATAGGGTCTGGGTACGGTCCACTACCAGCGCTGTCTTAAATAAAGCACCAAGTCAATAACCTAAACGCGGCAGTTTTCGCCTTCATGACGGTTCCGTTAAGATAGGCGTTTTCCCAGTTGGGGCAGGCACATGACCATCGGTAACCTGATGCGTTTGTTGAGCGATGGCGAGGTTCATTCCGGTGAACAGTTAGGGGAGGCGTTAGGCGTTTCCCGAGCCGCCGTGTGGAAACAGTTGAAGAAACTCGAAGCGCTGGGCGTCGAGCTGGTCGCCGTCAAAGGGCGAGGCTATCGCCTGGCTTACCCGCTCGAGCCGTTGGATGGCGCGCGTATCGTCGAACGGCTACCTGCGGATGCCCGCCACCTGCTGGCGCGCCTGTTCGTCGAAGACCAGCTGCCTTCCAGCAACGAATACTTGCGTGAGCGGTTTTCACAGGGCGCAGGCCACGGTGAAGTGTGTTTCGTCGAGCTGCAGACGGCAGGGCGAGGCCGACGAGGTCGCGCCTGGTCGACGCCTTGGGGGCAGAGCCTGATGGTATCCATGGGCTGGCGCTTCGAGTCCGGCGTCAATGCTCTGGAGGGGCTGAGTCTGGCGGTGGGCGTCGTGGTCTCTCAAGTGCTCGAACAGTATGGCGTGGCGCCCAAGCTGAAGTGGCCCAACGACGTGCTGCTGGCCGAACAAGGGGACGAGCTTGGCAAGCTCGCGGGTATTCTGATCGAAGTGACGGGGGATGCCGCAGGCCCCTGTGAAGTAGTGATCGGCATTGGCATGAACTTGATGCTGCCCGATAGCCTGCGAGCGACCATCGACCAGCCGGTGGCCGCATTGCTCGATGCGCAGCCCGGAATCTCGCGCAACCAGCTGGCGGCGGACATGGTGTCGGGGTTGCTGAGCATGCTGGCGGGGTTCGAAGCCAGCGGATTTGCACCCTGGCTCGATGCCTGGAACCAGCGCCATGCCTATTCTGGGCTGCCCATCCGGGTCATTCAGGGGGAGCGCACCAGCGACGCCGTTGCAGGCGATGTCGATGAAAGTGGTAACCTGTGGGTTACTGAAAACGGTCACTCGCGACGCCTGTCGGGCGGTGAGATCAGCGTACGTAGGCGTCTATGATTCTGGATTTGGATATCGGCAACACGCTGTCGAAGTGGCGTCTCAAGGATTCCGAAAGCAGCGAGATCCGTTCCCGTGGGGCCGTATGGACCCGGGAGGAGTGGCGTCCAGGGGCAGACATTCCTGACCTGGGCGTCGTGGAAGCCGTACGTATTTCCAGCGTGGCCAGGGCTGCCGTGCTGGAAGAAACCGTCGCCCTGCTGCGCCGTCAGGTGCGGCAGGTTCATGTGGCGCGCTCGACGCCCGAAGCGCTGGGCGTCGTCAATGGGTATGAGGAGCCTGGCCGCCTGGGCGTAGACCGTTGGATGGGGGCGTTGGCAGGTTACCAGCTGGCCGGTGGCTGCTGTGCGGTGGATTGCGGCAGTGCCATTACCATCGACTTCGTGTTGCCGGGCGGCGTGCATCTGGGGGGCTTCATCATTCCAGGTTTGCGATTGATGAAAGAGAGCCTCAAGCTGGGCACTCGCAATGTGGCCATCGACCCCGACAGCGAGGCCGACGCGCTGCTGGAGCCGGGCAGGCGTACGGTGGATGCCGTCAACCATGGTATCTACATGGCGGCGGTCAGTGCCATCAATCGTATTTACAGTGAAGTATGCGACCAGCAGGGGGTGGCGCTGCCCATGCTGCTGACCGGGGGAGATGCGCGCGTGGTGTCGCGCGGGGTCCAGGTGCCCCATGCCGTCTGGCCCGACATGGTATATGGCGGCCTCGAAGCCACATTTCCGCTGACCTTTGCCGAGCGCGCAGGCAAGATGTCGGGGGCGCCGCGGGTGCCGGAGCCGGTTTCGTTGGAAAAAATTCGCGCGGGGCTTGCATTCTCCATGCTGCTTTGACAGAATGCAGCGCGTTCCAAAGCAGATGCAGTCAAGACGAATGGCTTGCAAAGCTGATTGATTCAATCAGCAAGCAAGTGAAAGCCTCGAAAATAAAGAGCTTTTGGCTTGACACTGTTTTGAAGGCTGGCATAATATGCCGCCACAGATGGAGAGGTTCCCGAGTGGCCAAAGGGAGCAGACTGTAAATCTGCCGCGAAAGCTTCGAAGGTTCGAATCCTTCCCTCTCCACCAGATTGTATGGGCACTGAGCTGTCAGTGTCTGTGAATGAAAAGCCGGTAAGCGGGCATTAGCTACTGTTTCTCGTGCAGCGGATTGTCATTCTTTAGGCAAGTTCGGCGGGCGTAGTTCAATGGTAGAACCTCAGCCTTCCAAGCTGATGGTGCGGGTTCGATTCCCGCCGCCCGCTCCAGTTTGATGTGTTTGGCTCATGTAGCTCAGGGGTAGAGCACACCCTTGGTAAGGGTGAGGTCGACGGTTCAATTCCGTCCATGAGCTCCATATTGCGAAGAAAGCGAGCGATGCTCGCTTTTTTTGTCTTCGCCCACGGCAGTGGGTGTGGTGTAAGGGTTGTCAGGCGGAAAAATCTCCGCTATCATGGCGCCCGCTCTTGCGCAGGTAATAAATTGCGCATTTGACGATACAGGCCAGTAGCTCAATTGGCAGAGCAGCGGTCTCCAAAACCGCAGGTTGGGGGTTCGATTCCCTCCTGGCCTGCCAATCTTCCCCAGGTTGGCAAGTCTTTCTAGAATTCCTTTGTCGCTCGCTGCACCCTTAGGAGTCTCGTTTTTATGAAGCCTAGTTCCGTAAAACATGGCGATGAGGTGCAACAGACGCGCCATGACGGGCTCAAGTGGGCGGCGGTTGTGGCGCTGCTTGTTGTTGCAGTCGTTGGTAATACCTATTTCACCGATATTGGCCTGCTCTATCGTGTCCTGGGTGTCGTTGTGCTGTGTGCGTTGGCAGGATTGATTGCGCTGACCACCGCCAAGGGTCGCGACCTGATCGAGCTTGCTGTCAGCGCCAAGAAAGAGATTCAGCGCGTTGTATGGCCAACCCGTCCTGAAACCATTCAAACGACCGCCATCGTGCTGGTGGCTGTGCTGGTGGTAGGGTTGATGCTGTGGTTGATTGACACTCTTCTTGGCTGGGCGATGTCCGGCGTTATTGGTTAGGAGTTTTCATGTCCAAACGTTGGTACGTCGTCCACGCTTATTCCGGCTTTGAAAAGCATGTCATGCGCTCGCTGATCGAGCGTGTGAAAATGTATGGCATGGAAGATCGCTTTGGCGAAATCCTGGTGCCGACGGAAGAAGTGGTCGAGATGCGCGACGGCAAGCGCCGCAAGAGTGAGCGCAAGTTTTATCCTGGCTATGTGCTGGTCGAGATGGAGATGGTCGACGAAACCTGGCATCTGGTGAACGAAACGCCGCGTGTCATGGGGTTCATCGGTGGTACCAAAGAGAAGCCGGCGCCCATCACCAGTCGCGAAGCCGAAGCCATCCTTCGTCGTGTGAAGGACGGCACCGACAAGCCGCGTCCCAAGACCATGTTCGAGCCGGGTCAGTCCGTGCGTGTCATCGATGGTCCGTTTGCCGATTTCAACGGTGTCGTTGAAGAAGTGAACTACGACAAGAGCCGTCTGCAGGTCAGCGTGCTGATCTTCGGTCGCGCGACGCCTGTAGAGCTAGAGTTCTCTCAGGTAGAAAAAGAGTAATTTCAAATTGTTGCAGGATGGTGCCTAGGGTGCCGTCCTGGATTCATGTAAAGCAGCCCCGCGCTGCTTTACGCGTACCGGGGAGCCGCCAGGCGTTATCACCCAATTGGAGTAATTATCATGGCCAAGAAAGTACAGGCTTATATCAAACTGCAGGTTGCTGCAGGTAAAGCCAACCCGAGTCCGCCCGTAGGCCCCGCGCTGGGTCAGCACGGCGTGAACATCATGGAATTCTGTAAGGCGTTCAACGCCGCGACTCAAGAGATTGAGCCGGGCCTGCCGACGCCTGTCGTGATTACCGTCTACTCAGACCGTAGCTTCACGTTCGTCACCAAGACGCCGCCTGCTGCCGTACTGCTGAAAAAAGCAGCGGGCATCAAGTCCGGTTCTGGTGAGCCGAACAAGAAGAAAGTTGGCACCGTGACGCGTGCACAGCTGGAAGAGATCGCCAAGACCAAAGAGCCTGACATGACGGCTGCTGATCTTGAAGCCGCAGTGCGTACCATCGCTGGTAGCGCTCGCAGCATGGGCTTAAACGTGGAGGGTCTCTAATCATGGCTAAACTGTCCAAGCGCGCCAAGATGATTCGCGAGAAAGTAGACAGCAACAAGGCTTACTCTCTGGAAGAAGCCGTTGCCCTGCTTTCTGAGCTGTCAACCGTGAAGTTCAAAGAGTCTCTGGACGTTGCGATCAACCTGGGTGTCGATCCGCGTAAATCCGACCAGGTCGTTCGTGGCGCTACCGTCATGCCTAACGGCACCGGTAAAGACGTTCGTGTGGCTGTGTTCACTCAGGGTGCCAACGCCGATGCGGCTAAAGAAGCCGGCGCTGACATCGTGGGCATGGAAGAGCTGGCCGAGCAGGTCAAGAAAGGCGTGATGGATTTCGACGTCGTCATCGCTTCTCCGGATGCCATGCGCGTTGTCGGTCAGTTGGGCCAGATCCTCGGTCCGCGCGGCCTGATGCCGAACCCGAAGGTCGGTACCGTGACGCCTGACGTGGCCACTGCGGTCAAGAATGCCAAAGCGGGTCAGGTGCGTTTCCGTACCGACAAGAACGGCATCATCCACACCACGCTGGGCAAGGTCGATTTTGACGTGGCCGCCGTTCAGGGTAACCTGGAAGCACTGGTAGCTGACCTGAAGAAACTCAAGCCGAGCTCTTCCAAAGGCATCTACTTCAAGAAATTCACCCTGTCCACTACCATGGGCCCGGGTTTGACTATCGACCACTCCTCGCTGGTATAAGCGAGTCGAGGATAGTCCCGCTGGCGGCACGAGCGAAATCTCGTGTTGCCGGTGGTTGGAACCGAGCAAGAACTTTGCGGTCCCTCGCTGAGCTGTATGCCAGATGAGGCACCGTCAAAGACCGCAGGTGCCGCCGCTTTTCTGAAGTGGCGGCTTAATCGCCCTAAAGCGCCTGCGCAGATGGTGTGGCCGCCAGTTGGTTAACGCTTTTAGCAACCGCTTTCTGGTGAGCACCATCCCCTAAGGCTTCCTGTGCCGCTGTTGGGCCTGGAAGAGATGGTAACCTCCGGAACCTTGACGGGTTTCGGCACGAAGGAGTGATCACTGTGCCACTAGCACTTGAAGGCAAGAAAGCGATTGTTGCCGAGGTCAGTGAAGCGGCCAAGGGCGCACTCTCCGTCGTAGTTGCCGATTCTCGCGGCGTCACGGTCGGTAAAATGACCGATCTGCGCAAGCAGGCGCGTGAGAATGGTGTAGAGCTGCGTGTTGTTCGTAACACGCTGGCTCGCCGCGCACTCGAAGGCACCCAGTGGGAGTGTCTGAACGAGAGCTTCGTTGGTCCTACTCTGCTGGCTTTCTCCACTGAGCATCCGGGCGCTGCCGCTCGTCTGTTCAAGGAGTTTGCCAAAACCGAGCAGAACTTCGAAGTCAAAGCGTTGGCCTACGAAGGTGAGCTGATTCCGGCTGCTGACATCGATCGTCTGGCAACCCTGCCGACTTACGACGAGGCAATTGCCAAGTTGATGTCGGTCATGAAAGAAGCCTCCGCTGGCAAGCTGGTTCGTACCCTGGCCGCTCTGCGCGACCAGAAGCAAGAAGCCGAAGCTGCCTAAGCAGCGTTTCTTGCGGGCCGCGTTATCGACACGCAGCCTGAACCTGCAATAAATCCCGAGTTCTCGGTTGTCCGAGACTCCCGCAAAGTTAGGAATGGAACAATGGCACTGACCAAAGACGATATCATCAATGCTGTAGCCGACATGTCCGTAATGGAAGTTGTCGAGCTGATCGAAGCGATGGAAGAGAAATTCGGCGTTTCTGCTGCCGCAGCCGTTATGGCTGGTCCGGCTGCTGCTGGCGAAGCTGCTGAAGAGCAGACCGAATTCGACCTGGTACTGGCGTCTGCTGGTGACAAGAAAGTTAACGTCATCAAAGCCGTTCGTGAAATCACCGGTCTTGGCCTGAAAGAAGCCAAAGGCGCTGTTGACGGCGCTCCGGCGACCATCAAAGAAGCGATGTCCAAGGACGACGCTGAAGCTGCCAAGAAGAAGCTGGAAGAAGCTGGCGCAACCGTCGAGCTCAAGTAATCCTTGTGCTGATGGCTTTACGCGCTGCGTAAGCTTCCACGGCTGGCGGCGGGCTATCCCGCTGCCGGCCTTTTTCTGTTGTAATATGCTGCCGTGCAGCGAAACGACAGAGCCGCTGCGGTAAAAAGCAGCACAATAGCAGGACCGTTGTTGTGAAGCGTACGTTGTTGTAATGCGTCAGTTGTAAAGCGTGAGCGTGTCGGCAGGCAACAACGAAGCGCGGACAGCACTACCGTAACACTGTTATCTATCAAGATTTTTGACGGCGAGCTACCGATTGAGGAGCTTGCTGTCTGCGTCTGAAACGCCCGCGGGCAGATGACCACGCATCGGTCACCCATGGTGAACAAGCTGGGGAATACAGATGGCTTACTCATATACTGAGAAAAAACGCATCCGCAAGGATTTCGGCAAACTGCCCCAAGTGATGGATGTGCCTTACTTGCTGGCCATCCAGCTTGATTCCTACTACGACTTTCTCCAGCAGGATCGTTCGCCTGATGAGCGGCACGAAGTGGGTCTGCACGCGGCATTCAAGTCCGTGTTCCCGATCGAGAGCTTCTCGGGTAACGCCGCGCTGGAATATGTCAGCTATCGCTTCGGTACGCCGGCGTTCGATGTGAAGGAGTGTCAGCTGCGTGGCGTGACCTACTCCGCCCCGCTGCGCGTCAAGGTTCGCTTGATCATCTATGATCGCGACTCCTCGAACAAGGCTATCAAGGATATCAAAGAGCAGGAAGTCTACATGGGGGAAATCCCCCTGATGACCGAGAACGGTACCTTCGTCATCAACGGTACCGAGCGGGTAATCGTTTCCCAGCTCCACCGCTCACCCGGTGTGTTCTTCGATCATGACAAGGGCAAGAGCCACTCTTCCGGCAAGCTGCTCTACTCTGCTCGCGTGATTCCTTACCGTGGCTCATGGCTCGACTTCGAGTTCGACCCGAAAGACAACGTCTTCGTGCGTATCGACCGTCGTCGCAAGCTGCCGGCTTCCGTGCTGATGCGCGCGCTGGGCATGAGCACCGAAGAGATCCTCGACGAGTTCTTCGAAACCAGTACCTTCCATATCGAAAAGTCTGGCTTCTCCGTGGAGCTGGTTCCGTCGCGCCTGCGCGGTGAAACCGCCACCTTCGACATCAAGGATGCCGATGGTGAGCTGATCGTCGAAGAAGGCCGTCGGATCACCCAGAAGCACATCCGCCAGTTGGAAAAAGCGGGTCTGGAGCGTCTGGAAGTGCCGATGGAGTATCTGTTCGGCAAGACGCTGGCCAAAGACCAGATCGACACCAAGACGGGCGAGCTGATCTGCCCGTGCAACACCGAAATTACCCCAGAAGTGCTGGAGCGCATGGCTCAGGGCGGCATTACCCTGATCGAAACGCTCTACACCAATGACCTGGACTGCGGTTCCTTCGTTTCCGACACGCTGAAGCTGGACACCACCAGCTCGCAGCTGGAAGCGCTGGTCGAAATCTACCGCATGATGCGTCCTGGCGAGCCGCCCACCAAGGAAGCCGCCGAAACGCTGTTCCACAACCTGTTCTTCACCGAAGACCGCTACGACCTGTCGGGCGTGGGCCGGATGAAGTTCAACCGTCGTCTGCGTCGTGACTCCGACGTGGGCTCCGGTGTATTGGACCGCAAGGACATCCTCGATGTGCTGCGCGAGCTGATCAACATCCGTAACGGCTTTGGTGACGTCGACGATATCGACCACCTGGGCAACCGTCGTATCCGCTGCGTTGGCGAAATGGCCGAGAACCAGTTCCGTGTAGGTCTGGTGCGTGTCGAGCGTGCGGTGAAAGAGCGTCTGTCCATGGCGGAGAGCGAAGGCTTGATGCCCCAGGACTTGATCAACGCCAAGCCCGTGGCGGCGGCGGTGAAAGAGTTCTTCGGTTCCAGCCAGCTGTCCCAGTTCATGGACCAGAACAACCCGCTTTCCGAGGTGACTCACAAGCGTCGTGTGTCGGCACTCGGCCCGGGCGGTCTGACCCGTGAGCGTGCAGGCTTCGAAGTACGTGACGTACACGCCACGCACTACGGTCGTCTGTGCCCGATCGAAACGCCGGAAGGCCCGAACATCGGTCTGATCAACTCGCTGGCCACCTACAGCCATACCAACAGCTATGGCTTCCTGGAAACGCCGTACCGCAAAGTGAATGCCTGTCAGGTCACCGACGACATCGTTCACCTGTCGGCGATCGAGGAGGGCGACTTCGTTATCGCCCAGGCGTCGGCGGCGGTAGACGAGTCCGGCAAGCTGATCGATGACCTGGTGCAGGTACGCCACCGCGGCGAAACCACCTTCATGCGTCCTGAGCAAGTGACGCTGATGGACGTGTCTCCGCGTCAGGTGGTATCGGTCGCAGCGGCCCTGATCCCGTTCCTGGAGCACGATGACGCCAACCGCGCCTTGATGGGTGCGAACATGCAGCGTCAGGCCGTTCCGACCCTGCGTGCCGACAAGCCGCTGGTCGGTACCGGCATGGAGCGTTTCGTTGCCCGTGACTCCGGCGTTTGTGCCGTGGCGCGCCGTGGCGGCGTCATCGACTCCGTGGATGCGCGTCGTGTGGTGGTGCGGGTCAACGAAGATGAAATCATCGGCGGTGAAGCCGGCGTCGACATCTACAACCTGACCAAGTACACCCGCTCCAACCAGAACACCTGTATGAACCAGCGCCCCATCGTGCGGCCTGGCGACAGCGTGGCACGCGGCGATATTCTGGCCGACGGTCCGTCTGTCGACATGGGGGATCTGGCCCTGGGCCAGAACATGCGCATCGCGTTCATGCCCTGGAACGGTTACAACTTCGAAGACTCCATCCTGCTCTCCGAGCGTGTCGTTCAGGAAGATCGCTTCACCACGATTCACATTCAGGAACTGACCTGTGTGTCGCGTGACACCAAGCTGGGGCCGGAAGAGATCACTTCCGATATTCCCAACGTCGGTGAATCGGCGCTGGGCAAGCTGGACGAAGCGGGCGTTGTGTACATCGGTGCTGAAGTCGGCCCCGGCGACATTCTGGTGGGTAAGGTAACGCCGAAAGGTGAAACCCAGCTGACGCCGGAAGAGAAGCTGCTGCGCGCCATCTTCGGTGAGAAAGCCTCTGACGTGAAAGACACCTCCCTGCGCGCCCCCACCGGCATGAAGGGTACGGTCATCGACGTTCAGGTGTTCACCCGTGATGGCGTCGAGAAGGACTCCCGTGCCCTGTCCATCGAGCAGATGCAGCTGGACGAAGTACGCAAGGACCTGCAGGAGACCTACCGGATCGCCGAAGACGCGACGTTCGAGCGTCTGAAGCGCACCCTGGAAGGTCAGGCCGTCAACGGTGGCCCGAACCTGAAAAAAGGCGACGTGCTGAGCGAGACGTACCTGGACGAACTGCCCCGTCAGCAGTGGTTCAAGCTGCGCATGCAGGACGAAGCCTACAACGAACTGCTGGCCCAGGCCGATGAGCAGCTCGAAAACCGCCGTAAAGAGATGGACGAGCGTTTCGAAGACAAGAAACGCAAGCTGACCCAGGGCGACGACCTCGCGCCGGGCGTGCTGAAAATCGTCAAGGTCTACATGGCGGTCAAGCGTCGCATCCAGCCAGGCGACAAGATGGCCGGTCGTCACGGTAACAAGGGTGTTATCTCTGCGATCATGCCCATCGAAGACATGCCGTTCGACGAGAAGGGCGAGCCGGTGGACGTGGTACTGAACCCGCTGGGTGTACCGTCGCGCATGAACGTCGGTCAGATCCTGGAAACCCACCTGGGCATGGCGGCACGTGGCCTGGGCGTCAAGATCGAGGCCATGCTGCGTGATGCGCGTGGCCAGCAGGTTGCGGAAATTCGTGACTTCCTGGGGCAGGTCTACAACACGCCTGGCACCCGCATGGAGGACATCGATTCGCTGACCGACGAGGAAATCATCGCGCTGGCGAAAAACCTCAAAGGCGGTGTGCCCATGGCCACGCCGGTGTTTGACGGTGCCAAAGAGCACGAGATCAAGCACCTGCTGAAGCTGGCAGACATTCCGGAATCCGGTCAGATGGCGCTGTACGATGGTCGTACCGGCGATGCCTTCGACCGCCCGGTCACCGTTGGCTACATGTACATGCTGAAGCTCAACCACTTGGTAGACGACAAGATGCACGCGCGTTCTACCGGTTCTTACTCGCTGGTGACTCAGCAGCCCTTGGGTGGTAAGGCACAGTTCGGTGGTCAGCGCTTCGGTGAGATGGAAGTGTGGGCGTTGGAAGCCTACGGCGCTGCGTACACGCTACAAGAGATGCTCACCGTCAAGTCGGACGACGTCGAAGGCCGCACCAAGATGTACAAGAACATCGTGGATGGCGACCACACCATGCAGGCAGGCATGCCGGAATCCTTCAACGTACTCGTGAAGGAAATCCGCTCGCTGGGCATCGATATCGAGTTAGAGAGCTAGGAGCCGTCATATGAAAGATTTGGTGAAAGTACTCAAATCGCAGTCTCAGTCCGAAGAGTTCGACGCGATCAAGATTACCCTCGCGTCGCCGGACATGATTCGCTCCTGGTCGTTTGGCGAGGTGAAGAAGCCCGAGACCATCAACTACCGTACCTTCAAGCCGGAACGGGATGGTCTGTTCTGCGCCAAGATCTTTGGCCCGGTCAAGGACTACGAGTGTCTGTGCGGCAAGTACAAGCGCATGAAGCACCGTGGCATCATTTGTGAGAAGTGTGGCGTCGAAGTCACCAAGGCTGCCGTGCGCCGTGAGCGCATGGGCCACATCGAGCTGGCCTCGCCGGTCGCTCACATCTGGTTTTTGAAATCACTGCCGTCGCGTATCGGCATGTTCCTCGATATGACCCTGCGTGATATCGAGCGCGTGCTGTACTTCGAAAGCTTCGTGGTCATCGACCCGGGCATGACCACCCTGGAGCGTGGTCAGCTGCTCAACGACGAGCAGTACTTCGAAGCCTTGGAAGAGTTCGGCGATGACTTCGACGCCCGCATGGGTGCCGAAGCCGTTCAGGAACTGCTCAAGGACATCGATCTGGAAGAAGAGATCAACACGCTGCGCGAAGAGATTCCGCAGACCAACTCTGAAACCAAGATCAAGAAGCTCTCCAAGCGCCTGAAGCTGCTCGAAGCGTTCTACCACTCCGGCAATGCGCCGGCGTGGATGGTCATGGAAGTGCTGCCCGTGCTGCCGCCGGATTTGCGTCCGCTGGTGCCGCTGGACGGTGGCCGCTTCGCGACCTCCGATCTCAACGACCTCTACCGTCGTGTGATCAACCGTAACAACCGCCTGAAGCGTCTGCTGGACCTCAATGCGCCGGACATCATCGTGCGCAACGAGAAGCGTATGCTGCAGGAAGCGGTGGATGCGCTGCTGGACAACGGCCGTCGCGGCCGTGCCATCACTGGCTCCAACAAGCGTCCGCTGAAATCCCTTGCCGACATGATCAAGGGTAAGCAGGGCCGTTTCCGTCAGAACCTTCTGGGTAAGCGTGTCGACTACTCCGGCCGTTCGGTCATCACCGTGGGCCCGACGCTGCGTCTGCATCAGTGTGGTCTGCCGAAGAAGATGGCCCTCGAGCTGTTCAAGCCGTTCATCTACTCCAAGCTGCAGTCGCTGGGCCATGCGTCCACGATCAAAGCCGCGAAGAAGATGGTCGAGCGTGAACTGCCGGAAGTGTGGGATATTCTGGCCGACGTCATCCGCGAACACCCGGTACTGCTCAACCGTGCACCGACCCTGCACCGTCTGGGTATCCAGGCGTTCGAACCGCTGCTGATCGAAGGCAAGGCGATCCAGCTGCACCCGCTGGTGTGTGCGGCTTACAACGCCGACTTCGACGGTGACCAGATGGCGGTCCACGTACCGCTGACCCTGGAAGCCCAGCTCGAAGCGCGTGCGCTGATGATGGCCACCAACAACGTGCTGTCGCCCGCCAACGGCGAGCCGATCATCGTGCCGTCGCAGGACGTTGTTCTGGGTCTGTACTACATGACCCGCGAAAAGATCAACGCCAAGGGCGAAGGCATGGTGTTCTCTGACCTCAACGAGGTAGAGCGTGCCTTCGGTACTCAGTCCGTCTCGCTGCATGCCCGCGTCAAAGTGCGCCTGGATGAAGTGGACGTCGACGAAGAGACCGGCGAGCGCTCCGAGCATCGTCGCCTGTACGACACCACCGTGGGTCGTGCCCTGCTGTTCCGCATTCTGCCGGAAGGCGTACCGTTCGCGCTGATCGATCAGCCGATGAAGAAGAAGGCGATCTCCAGCCTGATCAACGAGGTGTATCGTCGTGCGGGCCTCAAGCCCACGGTCATCTTCGCTGACCAGCTGATGTACACCGGCTTCCGTCTGGCGACCTGGTCCGGCGCCTCGATCGGTGTCAACGACTTCGTCATTCCCGACGCCAAGACCGATATCGTCGAAGCGGCCGAAGCCGAAGTCAAAGAGATCGAAGACCAGTTCTCGTCCGGTCTGGTGACCGCAGGCGAGAAGTACAACAAGGTTATCGACATCTGGTCCAAGGCCAACGACAAGGTGGCCAAGGCGATGATGGTAGGTATCTCCAAGGAGACCGTCGTCGACCGTGAAGGCAATGAAGTGGAGCAGGACTCCTTCAACAGCGTCTTCATCATGGCCGATTCCGGTGCCCGTGGTAGCGCCGCCCAGATCCGTCAGCTGGCGGGTATGCGTGGTCTGATGGCCAAGCCGGATGGCTCGATCATCGAAACCCCCATCGTGGCCAACTTCCGTGAAGGTCTGAACGTACTGCAGTACTTCATCTCGACCCACGGTGCGCGTAAAGGTCTGGCGGATACGGCCCTGAAAACGGCCAACTCCGGTTACCTGACTCGCCGTCTGGTCGACGTGGCCCAGGATCTGGTGATCACCGAAATCGACTGTGGCACCGAGAACGGTCTGACGCTGCACCCGATCATCGAGGGTGGCGACATCATCGTACCGCTGTCACAGCGTGTACTGGGCCGAGTGGTGGCGCAGGACGTCATCGATCCGAGCACCGAAGAAGTGCTGATCCCGCGCAACACTCTGCTCGACGAGAAGTGGTGTGCGTCGCTGGACACCATGGGTGTGGACGAGATCATCGTGCGCTCCACCATCACCTGTGACACCGCACACGGCGTTTGTTCGTCCTGCTACGGTCGTGACCTGGCGCGTGGCCATCAGGTCAACATCGGTGAGTCGGTGGGGGTCATCGCTGCCCAGTCCATCGGTGAGCCGGGTACCCAGCTGACCATGCGTACGTTCCACATCGGTGGTGCGGCATCGCGTTCTTCGGCGGTCGACAGCGTACAGGTGAAGCACGGCGGTAAAGTACGCCTGCACAACATCAAGCACGTTGAGCGTGCCGACGGCAAACTGGTGGTGGTGTCTCGTTCAAGCGCCCTGGCCGTCGCCGACGATCATGGTCGTGAGCGTGAGTACTACAAGCTGCCTTACGGTGCCGAGCTGTCGGTTCGCGACGGTGACGTCGTCGACGCTGGCACGGTCGTGGCCAAGTGGGACCCGCACACCCATCCGATCATTGCGGAAGTGGAAGGTAAGGCCCAGTTCATCGATCTCGACGAAGGTGTCACCATGCACCGCAGCGTCGATGAAATGACCGGTCTCTCCTCCATCGAGGTCATCGAGTCGGCTGCCCGCCCGATGGCCGGCCGCGACAAGCGCCCGATGGTGATGCTGCAGGACGCCGCAGGCGAGTACGTGTCCGTGTCCGGTTCCAACACGCCGGTACAGTACCTGCTGCCCGGCAACTCGATCATCTCCGTGGACGACGGCTCGACCATCGGTGTGGGTGAAGTCGTTGCCCGTATCCCGGTAGAAGCCTCGGGTAACAAGGACATCACCGGTGGTCTGCCGCGCGTAGCCGACCTGTTCGAAGCGCGTAAGCCGAAAGAGTCGGCCATCCTGGCGGAAATTAGCGGTGTGGTGAGCTTCGGTAAAGAGACCAAGGGCAAGCGTCGTCTGACGATCACCCCGGAATCTGGCGATCCGTTCGAAGCGCTGATTCCGAAATGGCGTCAAATCGCCGTCTTCGAAGGCGAAGCCGTCGAGAAGGGCGAAGTGATTTCCGATGGCCCGAGCAACCCGCACGACATCCTGCGCCTGCTGGGTGTGGCGGAGCTGGCCAAGTACATCACTGCCGAAGTACAGGACGTATACCGTCTGCAAGGCGTAGGCATCAACGACAAGCACATCGAAGTCATCGTGCGTCAGATGCTGCGCAAGGTAGAGATCACCGATTCCGGCGACTCTGACTTCATTACCGGCGACCAGGCAGAACTGGTGCGCGTGCTGGAGCAGAACGAGCGTCTGGAGAAAGAAGGCAAGTTCCCGGCCAAGTACCAACGCTTGCTGCTGGGTATCACCAAGGCCAGCCTGGCCACCGAGTCGTTCATTTCGGCGGCGTCGTTCCAGGAAACGACCCGCGTATTGACCGAAGCGGCGGTAACCGGCAAGCGCGATTACCTGCGTGGCCTGAAAGAAAACGTGGTAGTTGGACGTCTGATTCCGGCAGGTACCGGTCTGACTCACCACGCAGAGCGTCGTCGCAAGCGCGAAGACGTAGAGCGTCTGTTCAACCCCTCGGCTACCGAGGTTGAGCAGGAGCTGGGTGCTCAGTTGACCGCCCTGGATTCAGACGACGATCTGTAACCCAGGACAGGCCAAGAGCAGCCAAGAGCGGCTGGCCCTGAATGGCAGGAACCTGGCGGTAAACCACCGCCAGGGCTTGACGCCAGGCAGGGTCAGCCTTTAGAATGCGCAGCCTTTAACAGTGGGGTGGGTGCGCCCGCATCCGCTGCTTGTATTTGTTAATAGGCCAAGGCAACCATTGGAGTCAGCTAAACACCATGGCAACGATTAATCAGCTAGTGCGCAAGCCGCGCAAGCGCCCCGTCACCAAGAGTGACGTGCCTGCGCTTCAGGCATGCCCGCAAAAGCGCGGCGTTTGTACGCGCGTTTACACCACCACCCCCAAGAAGCCGAACTCGGCCCTGCGTAAGGTTTGCCGTGTGCGCCTGACCAACGGTTTCGAAGTCTCTTCTTACATCGGTGGTGAAGGTCACAACCTCCAGGAGCACTCTGTTGTTCTGATTCGCGGCGGTCGTGTAAAGGATTTGCCAGGTGTGCGTTATCACACCGTTCGTGGCGCCCTTGACACCTCTGGCGTACAGAACCGTAAGCAGGGTCGTTCCAAGTACGGTACCAAGCGTCCGAAGTCCTAAGGCGCTGAACGCAGCCTCATGGAGCGCTGCGGTGTTACCTTTTAACCGAATATGATGGTCTGATAAGAGTAAGGTCGGGCGGCGCCAAAGGCGCAAGCAGGTTCCGAGTTTACCTGAAGGATCCTTAATTGAGGGCTTATCATGCCTAGAAGAAGAGTTGTAGCTAAACGCGAAATCCTGCCGGATCCCAAGTTCGGAAGTGAGCGTCTGGCGAAGTTCATGAACCACCTGATGGTCAGCGGCAAGAAGTCCGTAGCTGAGCGCATCGTCTATGGTGCGTTGGACAAGGTTGCCGAGCGTAGTAAAGAAGAGCCGCTGGAAATCTTCGACAAGGCGCTGGAAACCATCCAGCCGATGGTCGAAGTAAAGTCGCGCCGCGTGGGTGGTGCTACTTATCAGGTGCCGGTTGAAGTTCGTCCGTCACGCCGCCAAGCGCTGGCAATGCGCTGGCTGGTAGACGCTGCGCGTCGTCGCGGTGAGAAAACGATGGTTCAGCGCCTGGCAGGTGAAATGCTGGATGCCGCTGAGGGCAAGGGCTCTGCTGTCAAGAAGCGTGAAGACGTGCACCGTATGGCAGAAGCCAACAAGGCCTTCTCTCACTATCGTTTCTAAGCTCGACGTTTCTGGGCTCGTGTCTTTTTCTGTCGGTTGCAGTGCGTTAAAGCTTTTTATCGTCATGTTGCAACACGCCGCCGCTATCGTTGTCGATGGCGGCGGTGGCATAAGCAGAAATGGCACCGCTGGATTAACGAGCATCGCCAACTAACGGGAGTTTCACCGTGGCACGCAAAACACCGCTTAATCGCTACCGTAACCTGGGGATTGTGGCTCACGTCGACGCAGGTAAAACTACCACCACTGAGCGTGTACTGTTTTACACTGGCGTAAACCACAAGCTGGGCGAAACGCATGAGGGTGCGTCTACGACCGACTGGATGGAGCAGGAGCAGGAGCGTGGTATCACTATCACCTCTGCTGCTGTAACCACCTTTTGGAAGGGGATGAATCATCAGTTTGATGAGCACCGTATCAACATCATCGACACCCCCGGGCACGTTGACTTCACTATCGAAGTTGAGCGTTCTCTGCGTGTTCTCGATGGTGCGGTCGTTGTACTGTGCGGTTCCTCCGGCGTTCAGCCGCAGACCGAAACCGTATGGCGTCAGGCCAACAAGTACGAAGTTCCGCGCATGGTGTTCGTCAACAAGATGGACCGTACCGGCGCTGATTTCTTTATGGTTGTCGACCAGCTGAAAGAGCGCCTGGGTGCCAACGCCGTGCCGATCCAGATTAACTGGGGCACGGAAGAAGACTTCAAGGGCGTTATCGACCTGATCGAGATGAAGGCTATCCTCTGGAACGAGGAAGACCTTGGAACGAGCTATGAGCTTGTAGATATCCCTGCAGAGTTGGTCGAAACCGCTGAAGAGTACCGTGAGCAGATGGTCGAAGCCGCTGCCGAGGCCTCTGAAGAGCTGATGGACAAGTACCTTGAACAAGGCGAGCTGAGCGTCGCTGAGATCAAGGCAGGCCTGCGCGCCCGTACATTGGCAAGCGAAGTCGTTCTAGTCACCTGTGGTTCTGCCTTCAAGAACAAAGGTGTTCAGGCGGTTCTGGACGCAGTAGTTGAATATCTGCCGTCACCAACGGAAGTCAAGGCCATTGAAGGTGAGCTGGACGACAAGGATGGTACTGTCGCAACTCGTGAAGCTGACGATAATGCTCCGTTTGCTGCACTGGCGTTCAAGATTGCTACCGACCCCTTCGTTGGTACTCTGACCTTCATTCGCGTCTACTCGGGCGTTCTGAAGTCTGGTGACGGCGTCTACAACTCCGTCAAGCAGAAGAAAGAGCGCGTTGGTCGTATCGTTCAGATGCACGCTAATACACGCGAAGAGATCAAGGAAGTACTGGCGGGCGACATCGCGGCCTGTATCGGCCTGAAAGACGTCACCACCGGTGACACCCTGTGCGATATCGATGACAAGATCGTTCTCGAGCGTATGGAGTTCCCGGATCCGGTGATCTCGGTTGCTGTTGAGCCGAAATCTAAAGCTGATCAAGAGAAAATGGGCGTTGCGCTTGGCAAGCTGGCCCAGGAAGATCCTTCGTTCCAGGTCAAGACCGACGAAGAGACCGGTCAAACCATTATCTCCGGTATGGGTGAGCTGCACCTGGACATCATCGTCGACCGCATGCGTCGCGAGTTCAAGGTAGAAGCCAATATCGGTAAGCCGCAGGTCGCCTACCGCGAAACCATTCGCGGCAGCGTCGAGCAGGAAGGCAAGTTCGTTCGTCAGTCTGGTGGTCGTGGTCAGTTCGGTCACGTCTGGCTGCGCATCGAGCCGCTGACTGCAGAAGAGAAGGGTGAAGGCGAAGAAGAAATCTTCTTCAAGTTCAACTCTGAAATCGTGGGTGGTGTGGTTCCCAAGGAATACGTCCCTGCGGTTGAAAAGGGTGCTTTCGAGCAGCTGAAAAACGGTGTCATCGCCGGTTACCCGATGATCGACGTCAAAGTCACGCTGTTTGATGGTTCCTACCATGACGTGGACTCGAACGAGACTGCGTTCAAGATTGCTTCTTCCATGGCAGTGAAAGAAGGTGCCCGGAAGGCCAAGGCCGTGCTGCTGGAGCCGGTGATGAAGGTCGAAGTCGTGACCCCCGAAGATTTTATGGGTGACGTCATGGGCGACCTGAACCGTCGTCGCGGCCTGGTGCAGGGCATGGATGACTCTTCCTCTGGTAAAGTCATTCGTGCAACGGTGCCACTGGGTGAGATGTTCGGTTACGCAACCGATCTGCGCTCACAGACCCAGGGCCGTGCGAGCTACTCTATGGAGTTCGCGAAGTACGAGGAGGCGCCCTCCAGCGTCGTTGAAGCCGTCATCAACCAAAACGGTTAACCGTTAGCTAACGTAAAGAGGTTATAGCAGTGGCTAAGGAAAAATTTGAACGTTCCAAACCGCACGTCAACGTCGGCACCATCGGTCACGTCGACCACGGTAAAACGACTCTGACAGCGGCCCTGACCCGCGTGTCTGCTGAGGTTTTCGGCGGCGACTGGCGTGCATTCGATACTATCGATAACGCACCGGAAGAGCGTGAGCGTGGTATAACCATCGCGACTTCTCACGTTGAGTACCAGTCCGAGCAGCGTCACTACGCGCACGTTGACTGCCCGGGACACGCTGACTACGTCAAGAACATGATCACTGGTGCTGCTCAGATGGACGGCGCTATTCTGGTATGTTCTGCCGCTGACGGCCCCATGCCGCAGACTCGCGAGCACATCCTGCTGTCTCGTCAGGTTGGCGTTCCGTTCATCGTTGTGTTCCTGAACAAAGCGGACATGGTCGATGACGAGGAGCTGCTCGAGCTGGTCGAAATGGAAGTTCGTGAACTTCTGAACGAGTACGACTTCCCGGGTGACGACACGCCGATCATCACTGGTTCTGCGCTGATGGCTCTGAACGGTGAAGACGAGAACGGCATGGGTACCACCGCCGTTACCAACCTGATCAAAGCTCTGGATGACTACATCCCTGAGCCGGAGCGTGCTATCGACCAGCCGTTCCTGATGCCGATCGAAGACGTATTCTCTATCTCTGGCCGTGGTACTGTTGTTACCGGTCGTGTAGAGCGCGGTATCGTTAAAGCCGGTGAGGAAGTGGAAATCGTGGGTATCCGCGACACCACCAAAACCACCGTTACTGGCGTTGAAATGTTCCGTAAGCTGCTCGACGAAGGTCGTGCAGGTGAGAACGTTGGCGCGCTGCTGCGTGGCACCAAGCGTGATGACGTCGAGCGTGGCCAGGTTCTGGCCAAGCCGGGCACCATCAACCCGCACACCACGTTCGAAGCCGAAGTATACGTACTGTCCAAGGAAGAAGGTGGTCGTCACACGCCTTTCTTCAAGGGCTACCGTCCGCAGTTCTACTTCCGTACCACCGACGTAACCGGTACTTGTGAACTGCCGGAAGGCGTTGAAATGGTAATGCCGGGCGATAACATCAAAATGGTTATCACCCTGATCGCTCCGATCGCCATGGACGAAGGTCTGCGCTTCGCTATCCGCGAAGGTGGCCGTACCGTAGGTGCTGGCGTCGTAGCCAAGATCGTCAAGTAAGCTGTTGACTTGATGATGCAAGGGGGCTCGCAAGAGCCCCCTTTTCTGCGCACCAATCGCAAATGTTTGACATGGCCGATTGGCGTGCCTATAATGCGCATCCTTTGAATGCGTGGGTAGACGGCTCGCGCCGTCGACATCCATTGGAGTTTAGGGCAAATGCAGAACCAAAAGATTCGCATTCGGTTGAAAGCGTTCGACCATCGCCTGATCGATCAGTCCACTGCGGAAATCGTTGAAACCGCTAAGCGTACTGGTGCTCAGGTTCGTGGTCCGATCCCGCTGCCGACCAACCGCGAGCGCTATACCATCCTGATTTCTCCGCACGTCAACAAGGACGCGCGTGATCAGTATGAGATTCGCACTCACAAGCGTGTGCTCGACATCGTTGAGCCGACCGAGAAAACCGTTGATGCGCTGATGAAGCTCGACCTCGCCGCTGGCGTAGACGTGCAAATCAAGCTCGACTAATACACTAGACACTTTGCGGCCCAGCGCTCATCGCCATCTGTCGAGAGCAGCAGCCGCCGCGCCGTGAGGCGCCACACAATGTGCTAGTGGAATGCTCTGGAAAGGGCAGCCATAGCGGGTGATAGCCCCGTACACTATAGGAGACTGAGCATGACTATCGGTTTAGTCGGTATCAAGGCCGGGATGACCCGCGTCTTTACCGAAGACGGCGCATCCGTGCCCGTGACCGTTATTGAAGTTGATCCTAACCGTGTAACGCGCGTCAAGACGCTTGAGTCTGACGGCTACGCAGCGGTTCAGGTCACTACTGGTTCTCGTAAAGCCAAGCACCTCACCAAAGCGCAAGCGGGTCAGTTTGCCAAGGCGGGTGTCGAGGCTGGTCGTTCGCTGATGGAATTCCGCCTTGCAGAAGGCGAAGAAGCTCCTGAAGTGGGTGGCGAACTCACCGTATCCCTCTTCGAAGCTGGTCAAAAGATCGACGTGACCGGCACCTCTAAGGGTAAAGGCTTCCAGGGTGCTGTTAAGCGCTGGAACTTCCGTACCCAAGACAACAGCCATGGTAACTCCCTGTCGCATCGTGCGCCGGGTTCTATCGGCATGTGTCAGACACCTGGTCGCGTATTCAAGGGCAAGAAAATGGCCGGTCAAATGGGTAACACCCGTTGCACCGTACAGAGCCTTGAGATCGTCCGTGTCGACGCCGAGCGTAACCTGCTGCTGATCAAGGGCGCTGTACCGGGAGCGACCGGTAGCAACGTTATCGTTCGCAGCGCCGTGAAAGCTGGCTGAAGGGGATAATTACCAATGAATCTGAATCTTGCTGCAGGCACGGGTACCGTTGAAGTAGCCGACGCCACTTTTGGCAAAGAATTCAACGAAGCGCTGGTGCACCAGGTCGTCACTGCCTATCTGGCAGCTGGTCGTCAGGGTACACGCGCTCAAAAGAGCCGTTCCGACGTGCGTGGCGGTGGTAAGAAGCCGTGGCGTCAGAAGGGTACCGGTCGTGCACGCGCTGGTACTATCCGCTCTCCGCTGTGGCGCAGCGGTGGTGTTACTTTCGCGGCGCGTCCTCAGGACTACACCCAGAAAGTAAACCGCAAGATGTACCGCGCGGCGATGCGCTCCATCCTGTCTGAGCTGGTCCGTCAAGAGCGCCTGGTCGCGATTGAAGAGTTCAGCGTAGAAGCGCCGAAGACCAAGCAGGTAGCTGCCAAGCTGAAAGAGCTCAACCTTGAGAAAGTGTTGATCGTCACTGAAGAAGTCGACGAAACGCTCTATCTGGCCGCACGCAACCTTCCCCACGTTGACGTGGTGGATGTCGCTGCAGCTGATCCGGTGAGCCTGGTTGCCTTTGACAAGGTCCTGGTCACCGTCTCCGCCCTGCGTAAATTCGAGGAGAAGCTGGCATGAACCAGGAACGCGTATTCAAGGTTCTGCTTGGACCGCACGTGACCGAAAAGGCCGCGATGGCAGCCGAGCGCAACCAGTACGTTTTCAAGGTGGCACCCGATGCTACCAAGCCCGAGATCAAGAAAGCCGTTGAAGCACTGTTCGGCAAGAAGGTCGGTGGCGTTCAAGTGCTGAACGTCAAGGGTAAAACCAAGCGTACTGCTCACGGCGTTGGCCTGCGTAAGGGTTACCGCAAGGCGTATGTGACCCTGGCTGCGGGTGAAACGCTCGAAGACTTCTCTGGCGCCGAATAAGGGCAGGAGTACGGATAATGGCAATCGTCAAGACCAAACCCACATCCGCCGGTCGTCGCCACGTCGTCAAGATCGTTGGTGAGGAACTGTACAAGGGCCGTGCTTATGCACCGCTTTTGGAAAAACAGTCCAAGTCCGGTGGCCGTAACAACTACGGTCGCATCACCACCCGCCACGTGGGCGGTGGTCACCGTCATCACTATCGGTTGATCGACTTCAAGCGCACCAAGGATGGCATTCCGGCCACCGTTGAGCGTCTGGAACACGACCCGAACCGCAGTGCGCACATTGCACTGCTGAAATATGCCGATGGCGAGCGTCGTTACATCATTGCACCGAAAGGCGTCAGCGCCGGTGACGTGCTGGAATCTGGTGTCAACGCGCCCATCAAGAAAGGCAATGCCTTGCCGCTGCGTAACATCCCGCTCGGTTCTACCGTTCACGGTATCGAACTGAAGCCGGGTAAAGGCGCGCAGATTGCTCGCAGTGCCGGTACTAGCGCTCAGCTGGTTGCTCGTGAAGGTAACTACGCCACCCTGCGTCTTCGCTCTGGCGAAATGCGCAAGGTCCTGGCCGAGTGCCGCGCGACCCTGGGCGAAGTGAGCAACTCCGAGCACAGCCTGCGTCAACTTGGCAAGGCCGGTGCGAAGCGCTGGAGAGGCGTGCGTCCGACAGTTCGCGGCGTCGCGATGAACCCTGTGGATCACCCGCACGGTGGTGGCGAAGGCCGCACCAGCGGTGGCCGTCACCCCGTTACTCCGTGGGGCGTGCCGACCAAGGGTCACAAGACGCGTAAGAACAAGCGCACCGACAAGCTGATCGTACGTCGTCGTAACAAGACGCGTTGATCTAAATTGCCAAGACATTAAGAGGTAACGGCTGTGCCACGTTCACTAAAGAAAGGTCCCTTCATTGACCTTCATCTTTTGAAGAAGGTAGAGGCTGCAGTGGAGAAGAACGACCGTAAACCGATCAAGACCTGGTCGCGTCGTTCGATGATCCTGCCAAACATGGTAGGCCTCACAATCGCTGTCCATAACGGTCGCCAACACGTCCCGGTGCACGTCTCCGAGGAAATGGTTGGTCACAAGCTGGGCGAATTCGCTGCCACTCGCACTTATCGCGGGCATGCGGCGGACAAGAAAGCCAAACGGTAAGCCAGAGAGGATTGAGAGATGGAAGTCACAGCTAAGCTGCGTGGCGCTCGTTTATCCGCCCAGAAGGCCCGTTTGGTGGCTGACCAGGTGCGCGGTAAACCGGTCGCCGAAGCACTCGACCTGCTGACCTTCTCACCGAAGAAGGCTGCCAAGCTAGTCAAGAAAGTGCTGCAGTCCGCCATTGCAAACGCGGAAGAAAATAACGGCATGGATATCGACGAGCTGCGTGTCTCGACCATCTGCGTCGATGAGGGCATGACGCTCAAGCGTATCAAGCCGCGTGCCAAAGGCCGCGCGGATCGTATCTTGAAGCGCACCTGCCACATCACCGTCAAGGTAGCCGAGAAGTAGGAGTCGACCAGATGGGTCAGAAAGTCAATCCAACAGGCATTCGACTGGGCATCGTCAAAGACCATGCTTCTGTCTGGTATGCCGAGCGCGGCGCCTATGCCGATAAGCTCAACAACGATCTCGAAGTGCGCAGCTTCCTGGACGAGCGTCTGAAAAGCGCCTCCGTAAGCCGCATTCACATCGAGCGTCCGGCGAACAATGCCCGCATCACCATTCACACTGCCCGTCCGGGTATCGTGATTGGCAAGAAAGGTGAAGATGTCGACCGTCTGCGTCGTGATCTGACCGAGATGATGGGCGTTCCGGTGCATGTGAACATCGAAGAAGTTCGCAAGCCCGAGCTGGATGCCAAGCTGGTTGCTGCCAACGTGGCAGGTCAGCTTGAGCGTCGCGTCATGTTCCGTCGTGCCATGAAGCGCGCGGTACAGAACGCAATGCGTCTTGGCGCTGGCGGCATCAAGATTCAGCTGTCAGGTCGTCTGGGTGGCGCCGAAATCGCACGTACCGAATGGTACCGCGAAGGTCGCGTTCCGCTGCATACTCTGCGTGCGGACATCGACTACGCCACTTACGAAGCTCACACCACCTACGGCGTCATCGGCGTCAAAGTGTGGATCTTCAAGGGTGAAATCCTCGGCGGTATCGAGGAAGTACGTGCCAAGGCCAAGCAACAGCAACAGCCTGCCGGCAACGCGCCCAAGAAGAAAGGTTCCAGGTAAGGGGAGAGCGAGTCGATGTTACAGCCCAAGCGTATGAAATTCCGCAAGATGATGAAAGGCCGCAACCGTGGCCTGGCGCATCGCGGAAGCAAGATCAGCTTCGGGGAGTACGGCCTCAAGGCAACCGGTCGTGGCCGCATCACTGCGCGTCAGATCGAAGCTGGCCGTCGTGCGATCACACGTCACGTCAAGCGTGGCGGTAAAATCTGGATCCGCGTTTTCCCTGACAAGCCGATTTCCAAGAAGCCGCTCGAAGTTCGTATGGGTAAGGGTAAAGGTTCCGTTGAGTACTGGGTAGCCCAGATCCAGCCGGGTCGGGTCCTGTATGAAATTGAAGGTGTATCCGAAGAGCTGGCCCGTGAAGCATTTGAACTGGCCGCCCAGAAGATGCCCCTGTCCACCACCTTTGCGAAACGGACGGTGATGTGATGAAAGCCCAGGAAATTCGTGAAAAGTCCGTAGGAGAGCTCCAAGAGCAGCTCCTCGAGCTCCTCCGCGAGCAGTTTAACCTGCGCATGCAGAAGGCCACTGGCCAACTGAGCCAGACTCATCTGCTCAAGCAGGTCCGTCGGGATATCGCCCGCGTTAAGACTGTGCTCAACGAGAAGGCAGGTGATTGAGATGGCCGAAGAGAAAAAAACACGTACGCTGACCGGCAAGGTGGTCAGCGACAAGATGGACAAGTCCATCGTCGTCATGATCGAGCGTCGTGAGCGTCACCCGATCTACGGAAAATACGTCAAGCGCTCCACCAAGCTGCACGCCCATGATGAGGCGAACCAGGCAAAGGCAGGCGATACGGTTTCCATTCAGGAGTGCCGTCCGCTTTCCAAGAAGAAAGCCTGGACGCTGGTCGAGGTGGTCGAGCAGGCCAAGGGTTAATCCCCTGCGTCTGTTCAACCAGTGCAGTCAGATTAGGTTTGGAGAAAACCGATGATTCAGACTCAGACAATGCTGGATGTCGCCGACAACAGCGGAGCGCGCCGGGTGCAATGCATCAAGGTGCTGGGCGGTTCACACCGTCGCTACGCCCGCGTTGGTGACGTCATTAAAGTAACGGTCAAAGAAGCTATTCCTCGTGGCAAGGTCAAAAAAGGCCAGGTCCTCAAGGCAGTAGTCGTTCGTACCCGTAGTGGCGTCCGTCGTAGTGACGGTTCGCTGATCCGTTTCGATGGAAATGCGGCAGTTTTGTTGAATAACACCAACGAACAGCCGATCGGCACGCGTATCTTCGGGCCGGTAACTCGTGAACTTCGTAATGAGAAGTTCATGAAGATCATTTCCCTAGCGCCTGAAGTGCTGTAAGGAGCGAGGCGGATATGCAAAAGATCAAACGTGACGATGAAGTCATCGTCATCGCCGGGAAGGATAAGGGCAAGCGCGGCACGGTGAAGCGGGTACTTGAAAACCGTTTCGTGGTGTCCGGTGTGAATATGATCAAGCGTCACACCAAGCCTAATCCCATGGCGGGAAATCAGGGCGGTATCGTCGAGCGTGAGGCTCCGATTCACGCGTCCAACGTAGCCATCTTCAATTCGGAGACCGGTAAGGCGGATCGCGTCGGCTTCCAGGTGAAGGAAGACGGTACCAAGGTACGTATCTACAAGTCGACGCAGACGCAGATCGACGCCTAACGCGAGTCGGGTAGCATAATGGCGAACTTGAAAGAACGTTATCAAAACGAGGTGGTAGCTCAACTCAAAGAGCAGTTCAGCTACGCCAACGTAATGCAGGTACCCCGGATCACGAAAGTGACTCTGAACATGGGTATCGGCGAAGCGGTCAGCGACAAAAAGCTGATCGACAATGCCATCGGCGACCTGGAGAAGCTTTCCGGTCAGAAGCCGCTGGTGACCAAGGCACGCAAGTCCATCGCGGGCTTCAAGGTGCGCGAAGGTTGGCCGATCGGTATCAAAGTGACACTGCGCTCCGAGCGTATGTGGGACTTCCTGGACCGTCTGGTGAACATTGCCATCCCACGCGTGCGTGACTTCCGTGGTCTCAACCCGAAGTCCTTCGACGGTCGCGGCAACTACTCCATGGGTGTGCGTGAGCAGATCATCTTCCCGGAGATCGAATATGATAAAGTCGATCGTGTACGGGGACTGGACGTCACTATCACTACTACCGCCAACACCGACGAGGAAGGTCGTGCGCTGCTTGCAGCACTGAACTTCCCGTTCAAGAAATAAGGGTTGGATCATGGCTAAGAAAAGTATGATAGAGCGTGAGCTCAAGCGTACTCAGCTAGTCGAGAAGTTTGCGGCTAAGCGCGCAGAGCTCAAGAAAATCATCTCGGACGTGAACGCTTCTGAAGAAGATCGTTTCGAGGCGACGCTGAAGCTGCAGCAACTGCCGCGCGACTCCAGCCCGGTGCGTCAGCGTAACCGCTGCCGCGTGACTGGCCGTCCGCACGGCTTTTACAACAAGTTCGGCCTCGGCCGTAACAAGCTGCGTGAAGCCGCCATGCGTGGCGACGTCCCTGGCCTCAAAAAGTCCAGCTGGTAACGCCACGTAGAATCATCAGGAGCGCACATTAAATGAGCATGCAAGACACTCTGGCGGATATGTTTACCCGTATCCGCAATGCGCAGATGGCCACCAAGGAGACGGCTACCATGCCGTCCTCCAAACTGAAAGTCGAAGTGGCCCGAGTGCTAAAGGAAGAAGGCTACATTACCGACTTTACGGTGGCTGAAGGCGTCAAACCCGAGCTGACCGTTACTCTCAAGTACTTTGAGGGTAAGCCGGTTATCGAGCACATTCAGCGGGTTTCCAAGCCGTCTCTGCGTCAGTACAAGGGCAAGGACAACCTGCCCAAGGTAGCCGATGGCCTGGGTATCGCGATTGTCACCACCTCTAATGGTGTCATGACCGATCGTGCCGCGCGCCAGGCTGGCGTCGGTGGCGAAGTCATCTGCACCGTATTCTAGGAGGCTGGAATGTCCCGCATAGCGAAATATCCGGTTAAAGTGCCTGCTGGCGTTGATGTCAAAATCGATGCTGGCCAGCTGACCGCCAAAGGCGGCCAGGGCACGCTGTCTATGCCCATTCACCAGGACGTGGTGATTGGTCAAGAAGACGGCCAGCTGACCTTCGCCCCGAGTGAGTCTGCCAAGAGCTGGGCAATGGCCGGTACTACCCGCGCCCTGGTTCAGAACCTGGTTACGGGCGTATCCGAGGGTTTCACAAAAACTCTCGAAATTGTTGGCGTCGGTTATCGTGCCCAAGCTAAGGGCCAGACGCTCAATCTTTCACTGGGCTTCTCGCACCCGGTCGACTACGAACTGCCTAAAGGTGTTACAGCGGAAACGCCGAAGAACACCGTGATCGTGCTGAAAAGCGCGGACAAGCAGATGCTCGGTCAGTGCGCCGCGGAAATCCGCGCCTTCCGTCCGCCTGAGCCGTACAAAGGCAAAGGTGTACGTTACGCCGACGAGCAGGTGCGTCGCAAAGAAGCCAAGAAGAAGTAAGGCAGGGTTATGAACGCGAAGAAAGAATCTCGTCTCCGTCGTGCCCGCCGCGCTCGCGCCAAGATCCGCGAGCTGGGCGTGTATCGCCTGTGCGTCAACCGTACCCCGCGTCACATCTACGCGCAGATTATCTCGCCGGATGGTGGCAAGGTGCTGGCCAGCGCTTCTACGCTGGACAAAGCACTGCGCGAG
The DNA here is from genome assembly GCF_007655045.1 of Halomonas sp. C22. Taxonomy (NCBI): domain Bacteria; kingdom Pseudomonadati; phylum Pseudomonadota; class Gammaproteobacteria; order Oceanospirillales; family Halomonadaceae; genus Halomonas; species Halomonas sp. C22. Next base: position 120,738 of record NZ_VBVC01000009.1, read on the forward strand.
GGTGCGACCGGTAACTCAGACGCGGCCTCCAAGGTCGGTGCTCTGATTGCCGAACGCGCTAAAGAAGCAGGCATCACCCAGGTGGCCTTCGACCGTGCTGGCTTTAAGTATCACGGTCGCGTCAAGGCTCTGGCCGACGCCGCACGTGAAGGCGGCCTGGAATTCTAAAGGGTTTTACGATGGCGAAGAACGAACAGCAAAACGGTGATCTGCAGGAGAAGTTAGTGCAGGTCAACCGCGTCGCCAAGGTGGTCAAGGGTGGTCGTATTTTCGGCTTCACCGCACTGACCGTCGTAGGTGATGGTAAAGGTCGTGTCGGTTTCGGTCGTGGCAAGGCGCGTGAAGTGCCGGTCGCAATCCAGAAAGCGATGGACCAGGCTCGTCGCAACATGGTCAAGGTCAACCTTGCAGGTCACACACTGCAGTACCCGGTAAAAGCCCGTCACGGTGCTTCCAAGGTGTACATGCAGCCGGCCTCCGAAGGTACTGGTATCATCGCTGGTGGCGCCATGCGTTCCGTACTGGAACTGGCAGGCGTTCACGATGTACTGGCCAAGTGCTACGGTTCCACCAACCCGGTTAACGTGGTGCGGGCGACTGTCAAAGGTCTCTCTGCCATGCAAGCACCGGAAGACATCGCCGCCAAGCGCGGTCTGTCTGTCGAAGCGATCACGGGGTAAGGCACCATGGCAGCAACGATCAAGGTTACCCAGATCCGCAGCACCATCGGCGTTTTGCCCAAGCACAAGGCTACTATGAAAGGCCTGGGCCTGCGTCGCATCGGTCATACGGTTGAGCTGGAAGACACCCCTGCCGTACGCGGCATGATCCACAAGGTTAACTACCTTGTGCGCGTTGAGGGAGAGTAATCCATGAAACTCAATACCCTGAGCCCGGCACCGGGCTCCAAACACGCTGAAAAGCGCGTTGGTCGTGGTATCGGTTCCGGTCTGGGCAAGACCGGTGGCCGTGGCCACAAAGGTCAGAAATCACGCAGTGGCGGTAGCGTCAAGCCTGGTTTCGAAGGCGGTCAGATGCCTCTGCAGCGTCGTTTGCCGAAGTTTGGCTTCACGTCTGCCAAGTCGCTGGTATCTGAAGAAGTACGCCTGGCGGAACTTGCCAAGGTTGCCGGTGACGAAGTCACCATGGAAACCCTGAAGCAAGCCAACGTGCTGAAGGATGCGACGCTGCATGCGAAGATCATCCTTTCTGGCGAACTGAACAAAGCGGTTACCGTTCGTGGAATCAAGGTCACCAAAGGTGCCCGTGAAGCGATCGTAGCCGCTGGCGGCAAGGTAGAGGACTAAATGGCCAAGTCAGGAAACATGCCGGCGATGGGCAGCGGTCTGAGTGAACTGTGGGCGCGTTTGCGCTTCGTGCTCCTCGCCATCGTGGTGTACCGTATCGGTGCCCACATTCCCGTTCCCGGTATCAATCCTGACCAGCTTGCTGCCTTGTTCAGGGAGCAACAGGGCACCATCCTGGGCATGTTCAACATGTTCTCGGGTGGCGCCCTGGAGCGCATGAGCGTCCTCGCCCTGGGCATCATGCCCTATATTTCGGCGTCGATTATCATGCAGCTGATGACTGCAGTCTCCCCTCATCTTGAACAGCTCAAGAAAGAGGGCGAGGCTGGCCGCCGCAAGATTAGCCAGTACACCCGCTACGGCACGGTGCTACTGGCTTTTGTCCAGGCTACCGGCATGTCCGTGGGTCTGGCTAGCCAAGGCATCGCTTACAGCGCTGACTTCAGCTTCTATTTCACCGCCATCATCACGTTTGTGTCGGGTGCGGTGTTTATGATGTGGCTAGGTGAGCAGATCACCGAGAAGGGCATCGGCAACGGTATTTCGCTGCTGATCTTCGCGGGGATCGTCGCTGGGCTGCCCAGTGCCGTGGGGCAAGCCTTCGAGCTTGCTCGTAACGAAGGGGCCTGGAATGTTCTTCCGCTGTTAGCGCTGTCCGTGCTAGGTATTGCCACCGTGGCATTCGTGGTGTTCATCGAGCGTGGCCAACGCCGCCTCAAGGTGAACTACCCACGTCGCCAAGTGGGCAACAAGATGTATGCAGGTCAAAGCAGCTACTTGCCGTTGAAGGTGAACATGGCGGGCGTCATTCCCGCGATCTTTGCCTCCAGTATCCTACTCTTCCCGGCCTCTATCGGTCAGTGGGTAGGCGCTGGCGAAGGCATGGAGTGGTTGCAGCGTGCCTCGCAGGCGTTAGGCCCTGGCCAACCGCTTTACATCTTGCTTTTCGCTGCGGCAGTGGTATTCTTCTGCTTCTTTTACACAGCGCTGGTCTTCAACCCCAAGGATGTGGCTGACAATCTCAAAAAGTCAGGCGCTTTCCTGCCGGGCATTCGCCCCGGCGAGCAGACCGCTCGCTATATCGACAAAGTGATGACTCGTCTCACTCTGTTCGGTGCCTTGTATATCACTGCGGTTTCCCTGATGCCCCAGTTCCTGATCGTAGCATGGAACGTTCCGTTCTTCTTTGGCGGTACGTCGCTGCTGATCGTGGTAGTGGTCATCATGGACTTCATGGCCCAGGTGCAGTCGCATCTCATGTCGCATCAATATGACTCAGTGATGAAGAAGTCCAACCTGAAAGGCTACGGTAGCGGCGGCATCATGCGCTGAGGCGCCCCTAACGAATTGGCGCGCCGCGAGCCGTTTTTGGAGAAAGAACGATGAAAGTTCGAGCTTCCGTAAAGAAGATGTGCCGTAACTGCAAGATCATTCGTCGCAATGGCGCTGTACGCGTCATCTGTGTCGAGCCGCGGCACAAACAGCGTCAGGGCTAAGCCTGGGCTGTTTTAAGCGGGTGCAGGCATACCCCTTGCCTTCGGGCTCCTAAAGGGGTATGCTGTTGCGCCTTTTGTAGATGAATAAACGAGCAAGCCGCTCAAATTTCGGAGTAAGCTGATGGCCCGTATTGCAGGCGTCAATATCCCGGACAACAAGCATGCGGCGATCTCGCTGACCTATATCTTCGGGATTGGCCGTACTCGCGCTCAACACATCTGTGTTGCTGCCGGTATCGCGCCGACTACCAAGATCGTAGACCTGTCTGGCGACGAGCTGGACACCCTGCGTTCTGAAGTTGGTAAGTACACCGTAGAAGGCGACCTTCGTCGTGATGTCACGCTTAACATCAAGCGTCTCATGGACTTAGGCTGCTACCGTGGTCTGCGTCATCGTCGTAGTCTTCCGCTGCGTGGTCAGCGGACCAAGACTAACGCGCGTACCCGTAAGGGCCCGCGTAAGCCGATCCGCAAATAACACGCAGGCTCTTTAATCGAGAGCTGACGTTAAGACAGGAATAGACATCAACATGGCTAACCCGCGTAGTAACCGTAAAAAGGTTAAAAAGCAGGTAGTGGACGCCGTCGCGCACATCCATGCCTCTTTTAACAACACGATCGTGACGATCACAGACCGCCAGGGCAATGCTCTTTCTTGGGCAACAGCCGGTGGTTCGGGTTTTCGTGGTTCTCGCAAGAGCACCCCGTTCGCTGCGCAAGTTGCAAGCGAACGTGCAGCAACTGCTGCAGCCGAGTATGGTGTGAAAAACGTAGACGTGCTGGTCAAGGGCCCCGGTCCCGGCCGTGAATCCGCCGTGCGCGCACTGAACGCCGCCGGCTTCCGCGTGCAAAGCATCGTAGACGCGACGCCCATCCCCCATAATGGCTGCCGTCCGCCGAAGAAACGCCGCGTTTAAGGAGACAGATTCATGGCTCGTTATATTGGACCGAAGTGCAAACTGTCTCGTCGTGAAGGCACCGATCTCTTCCTGAAGAGTGGCGTGACTCCCTTCGAGAAAAAGTGTAAATCCGAGCAGATCCCGGGTGTACACGGCCAGCGTCGTCAGCGTCTTTCCGACTACGGCTTGCAGCTTCGCGAGAAGCAGAAAGTACGCCGTATGTATGGCGTACTCGAAAAGCAGTTCCGCAACTACTACAAAGAAGCCGCTCGCCTGAAAGGTGCGACCGGTGAAGTACTGTTGCAACTGCTTGAATCCCGACTGGATAACGTCGTCTACCGCATGGGCTTCGGCTCGACTCGCTCTGAAGCGCGTCAGCTGGTCAGCCACAAGGCGATTTCCGTCAACGGCCGCACCGTTAACGTTGCTTCCTACCAAGTGAAGCCGGGTGACGTGGTAGCTGTTCGTGAAAAGGCGAAGAACCAGGCTCGTATCCAAAGCGCGTTGAGCATTGCTGCCAACCGTGGCGATATCACCTGGATCGAAATCGACGCCAAGAAGATGGAAGGCACTTTCAAGGCTCTGCCTGAACGCGGTGACCTGACTGCCGACATCAACGAAAACCTGATCGTCGAGCTGTACTCCAAGTAAGCAGTCTGTTTGTTGCTTCTGCTTCTTGAGGCCTGGGCGGGATAGCAAAGCTAACCGCCCAGATGCTCTTGAGTATTGTGCTTTAGAGTACTCAGTATCCGTTTGGCAGCCTGAAAGGTGTTCATATGCAGCGTTCAGTGACAGAGTTTCTTCGCCCCCGCGACATCAAGGTCGAAGAGATCAGCGCACATCATGCCAAAATCGTTCTCGAACCGTTCGAGCGCGGCTTTGGTCACACCCTGGGGAATGCACTTCGTCGCATTCTGCTTTCATCCATGCCCGGCGCTGCCGTGGTAGAGGCTGAAATCGCCGGTGTAGAGCACGAATACAGTGCGCTCGAAGGGGTGCAGGAAGATGTCATCGAAATCCTCCTGAACTTGAAAGATGTTGCGATCAAGATGCACAGCCGCGATGAGGCGGTGCTCTCGCTGAACAAGCAGGGCCCAGCCGTCGTCACCGCTGGCGACATTGCGCTTGATCATAGCGTCGAAATCGTCAACCCGGACCACGTCATTGCACACGTCAATGAAGGTGCCGAGCTGAAAATTCAGCTTAAGGTAGCGCTGGGTCGTGGTTACGAACCGGCTGACGCTCGTGGCTCTGATGAAGAGACCCGTGCTATTGGCCGCCTGCAGCTGGATGCCACCTTCAGCCCTGTTCGCCGTGTTTCCTACTCGGTCGAAGCCGCTCGTGTCGAGCAGCGTACCGACCTCGATAAGCTGATTATCGACCTGGAAACCGACGGTACACTGGATCCGGAAGAGGCTATCCGTCGCAGTGCGACCATTCTGCAAGAGCAGCTGGCCGCCTTCGTCGACCTGGAAGCTGACAAAGAGCAGGAAGTCGAAGAGGAAGAGGATCACGTTGATCCGATCCTATTGCGCCCCGTAGACGATCTCGAGTTGACCGTTCGCAGCGCCAACTGCCTGAAAGCCGAGAATATCTACTACATCGGTGATCTGATCCAGCGCACGGAAGTGGAGCTGTTGAAGACCCCGAACCTCGGTAAGAAGTCCTTGAATGAAATCAAGGATGTATTGGCAGCGCGCGGCTTGTCCCTCGGTATGCGGCTGGAAAATTGGCCACCCGCAAGCCTGAAGGACGACAAGGCCTCCGCGTAAGCGTCGACTTGAGTCCCAGTTTGGTAAGGAATCACAACCATGCGTCATCGTAAGAGTGGTCGTCATCTGAATCGTACCAGCTCGCACCGTCAGGCCATGTTCAAGAACATGTCTGTCTCGCTGGTCGAACATGAAGTCATCAAGACAACCCTGCCCAAGGCCAAGGAACTGCGTCGCGTTATCGAGCCGCTGATCACCCTGGCAAAGCAGGATAGCGTTGCAAACCGCCGTCTGGCGTTTGCTCGTACGCGCTCCAAAGAAGCCGTCGGCAAACTGTTCAACGAGCTGGGTCCGCGTTACGCCGAGCGTCCGGGTGGTTACATCCGTATCCTCAAGTGCGGTTTCCGCACCGGCGACAACGCCCCCATGGCCTACGTTGAACTGGTAGACCGCCCGGTAGCCCAGGAAGAAGCCGCTGCAGAGTAAGCGTAGCGCCCCTTTCAAGGCACAATGAAAACCGCCCCTCACCGGGCGGTTTTTTTATGCCTATCGTTTCATGTCCATGGAAAAGAGACGGATTGCCTGGCGGGCCTGGATTAATCTATATATAAGCCATCGGGCACATCCATTTGTCGGCAGGCCATGCTAGTCTTGTTCGGCTGGGCATGGCCATGTCAGGCGGTGCCAGGCCATCAGTGAGTGTGTGCCAAGTTATCAGGCGCGAGTGACGTTTAGCGGTGATGTACATTCATCAAGGGGCAGGTATGGCAGCAGAGGCAAGGTATTCACGGACAGCGGCAACGGTATGGCTGTTGATGCTCGGTCTACTGGTGATCGGCAGTATCACCAAAGCTCAGGCCAACCCCCGCTATGCGGGCATCGTCGTCGATCTGGAACATGGTGAAGTCCTCTATTCTGAGAACGCCGACGAAGCGCGCTACCCCGCCTCACTGACCAAGATGATGACCATGTACCTCACCTTCGAAGCGCTGGAGAGAGGGGACTTGCGGCTCGATCAGGCGCTGCCGGTGTCGGCTCAGGCGGCGGCCATGCCCGCCAGCAAGCTCTGGTTGTCAGCGGGCAGCACCATCAGCGTGGACACCGCCATGCGTGCCCTGGCGGTGCGCTCTGCCAACGACGTGGCCGTGGTGGTGGCCGAGGCCTTGGGCGGCAGTGAGCAGCGCTTTGCCCATATCATGACGGAGAAGGCCCGGGAGCTGGGCATGAGCAGGACGACTTTCCGCAATGCCTCGGGGTTGCCGGATGACCAGCAGGTCACGACGGCACGGGATATGCTGACCCTGTCGGTGCGTGTGATCCAGGACTTTCCTCAGTACTACCACTATTTTGGGCTGCAGGAGTTCACCCATCGTGGCACTCGCCATACCAGCCACAACCGCCTGGTGCGTGACTATCCCGGCGCCGACGGCCTGAAGACCGGCTTTATCCGTGCCTCCGGGTTCAATGTCGCGACCACTGCCGTACATAACGGTCGGCGTATGGTGGCGGTGGTGATGGGCGGTTTCACCGCCGCCTCCAGGGATACGCACATGGCCAGCCTGCTGGATCGCAGTTTCGAGCGCGCAGCGCTACGTGACCACCAGACCTGGATTGCCAACACCAGCTTCTCTCAGGAGTACATGGGCTTCGGGGGCTCACAGCAGCCGATCTCGCCTCCGCCCCCTCCCGAGCCCCCGTCTCGCCCGATGATGGCGCATATCGACACCAGCGCCCCGGTCACGGCGGCGGCCGTGGAAGCCCAGTGGTCACAAACCATGGCGCCTACGCCTTCCCCGCAGGGTGACCCGCTGCTGGCCTTGATCGAGCAGGAGCGTGGCTTTGCCTCGGCGGGAGCGGCACCGGCCTCCGGAGGTGGGAACTGGGGCATCCAGGTGGGCGCATTCAGCCAGGCGTATCAGGCGGAACAGTTGGCCCAGCAGGCTGCCCAGCGCTTACCCAGCGATGTAGGAGGGCAAGTCGCCATCGATACGCTGGAGGGGCGTTCGACGGTGTTCCGAGCACGTGTCGTGGCCCTGGATGAAGCACGTGCCCGTCAGGCCTGTCAGTCATTGCAGGCCCAGGGCATGGACTGCATGGTGGTGAACGCCAGCCTTTGACGCCACCCGGCACGCCAACGCCCCGCCAGTGCAGCATTGGCGGGGCGTTTTGTTTTATGCGACCACAGGAGGAACGCCATGACATCTTCCCTGAAAGGCATTCTCTGCATGTGTGCAGGCGTACTGTTTCTGGCCTTGGGAGACGCGGTATCGAAATGGTTGGGTGAGGTGCACTCGCCGCTGCAAATCATTTTTTTTAGAGCGCTGGTGTCGCTACCGCTGATCGCCCTGCTGGCTCATTTTGGTGGTGGGCTGCGCAAGCTGCGTACGCGCCGCCCGGGCGTGCACCTGCTGCGCGGGCTCATTTATACCGCCACCATGGTGTGCTTCGTCTGGGGGTTGACCCTGCTGCCGCTGGCGGAAGCCACGGCGATTGCCTTTGTGGCCCCGCTGTTCGTGACGCTGCTGTCGGTGCCGTTACTGGGTGAGCGTATCGACCCGCCAGTGCTGGCCGCTTCGCTGCTTGGCTTTGTCGGGGTGCTGATCGTGGTGCGGCCAGGTGGTGATGCCTTTCAACTGGGGGCCATGGTGGTGCTGGGAGCGGCGGTGTTCTACGCGCTGATGATGGTCACCGCGCGGCGCTATGGCGCCAACGAGCACCTGTGGGCCATGGTGTTCTACATGACGGCCGTGCCGCTGGTACTGACGGGCCTCAGCCTGCCCTGGGTATGGCAAACGCCCCATCCCTGGCACTGGCTGGGCTTTGCCGCCTCCGGGGTGCTGGGGGTGGGGGCCACGGCGTTCATCACCCTGGCCTTTCGCCATGCGCCCGCCGCCATTGCGGCGCCCTTCGATTACACCGCCATGCTGTGGGCCGTGCTGCTGGGGTGGTGGTTCTGGGGAGAACTGCCGGACGTCTGGGTCTGGGTAGGCAGCGCGCTGATCATGTGCAGCGGTCTGGCCATTGCCTATCACGACCGTCGCACCACCCTGAAACGTCGCCCCACGGCCTGACATGCACCGGGAATTGATCCAGGTCAGCAAACCGGCCGACGGGCCGCAACCGGAAAGGTGCGCTGGCTATAATGCCGCCCGTTCAAACAACGGTGACGGTTATGCAAGCTCCCGAACTTCTCTCGCCTGCGGGCACGTTTCACAACATGCGTTACGCGTTTGCCTACGGGGCCGATGCGGTCTACGCCGGGCAGCCACGCTACTCGCTACGGGTGCGCAATAACGACTTCAAGGTGGCGACGCTGCACCGGGGCATCGAGTATGCCCACGCCAGAGGCAAGCAGTTCTACGTGGCCTCCAACATCGCTGCGCACAATAGCAAGCTCACGACCTACCTGCGGGATATGGAGCCGGTGATCGAGGCTGGGCCGGACGCTCTGATCATGTCCGACCCCGGGCTGATCATGATGATCCGTGAGCGCTGGCCGCACCAAGTCATCCACCTGTCGGTGCAGGCCAACGTGGTGAACTGGGCCGCGGTCAAGTTCTGGCAGCGGCAGGGGATTCAGCGCATCATTCTTTCTCGGGAGCTGTCGCTGGAAGAGGTGGCCGAGATCCGCACCGAATGCCCGGATATCGAGATCGAGACGTTCGTTCACGGTGCGCTGTGCATCGCATATTCAGGGCGCTGCCTGCTCTCGGGGTACGTCAATCGCCGTGACCCGAACCAGGGCACCTGCACCAACGCCTGCCGCTGGCAATACAAGATGCTGGATGCCACTCAGGATGCCACCGGCGACCTGATACCCGTGGCGGCGGACACCGAGCGGGCCGCGTTGATCGAAGATGTCTCCCGGCCGGGCAAGCGGATGCCCATCTACGAAGACGAGCACGGCACTTACCTGTTCAACTCCAAGGACCTGCGCGCCGTGCAGCACGTGGCACGCTTGGCGCGCCTGGGTGTGGCGTCACTGAAAATCGAAGGACGCACCAAGTCCCACTACTACGTGGCGCGTACTGCGCAGGTGTATCGTCAGGCCATTGACGATGCCGTGGCAGGCCGCCCCTTCGACATGGGCTTGATGGATCAGTTGGAAAACCTGGCCAACCGAGGCTATACCGAGGGCTTTTATCGCCGCCATGTGCACGATGAGTTTCAGAACTACGAGCGCGGCCACTCCGTTGGCGTGCACCAGCAGTTCGTGGGCGACATCATCGGCGTCGATGCCACGGGCAGCCTGCTGGACGTCGAGGTCAAGAATCGCTTCGAAGTGGGCGATACCATGGAGCTGATGCTGCCCGGCGGCAATCGTCGTTTCGTGCTGAAGCAGATGGAAAACGGGCGCGGTGAGTATCAGACTGCCGCACCCGGCTCAGGGCATCGTGTCCGCATAGCGCTACCTGGCGCGCCCATCGCCCCGGAGCAGTGGGAGTTTGCCCTGTTGATGCGGGATCTTCCTACCGCTCCCTCCCACACTCCCGCCCAGGCCAGCCATCTGGGCGTGGCCGTCAGTTGAACGCGTAGACATCCATCGCCAGCACGCCGTGCTCGACGCTATGGTGCAGCCGCTGGCCCTGGCCCCCGGCTCCCATGGCGACCAGTAACGGTTGGAAGTGCTCCGGCGTGGGATGGTTGCGCTGGGCATGGGGAGCCGTTTGCCATGTCAGCAGCGCCTCCCGCGCGTCTTTTTCCAGTTGAGTGTGTGCCCAATCGGCAAAGGCATCCACCCAGCCTGGTGCCTGGCTGCCCTGGGGCAGTAGCGCATGCAGGTTATGGGTCAGGCTGCCGGAGCCCACGACCAGAATACCTTCGCTGCGCAGGTGGGCAAGCCGCTGGCCCAACTCCATCAGCGCCGCGTTGCTCCACCGGCTGGGAAGCGACAGCGACACGACCGGTAGCCTGGCCTCGGGGTACATCAGGGAAAGTGGCACCCAAGCGCCGTGGTCCATGCCGCGCTCCACGAGTCTGGCACCGAGCGTGTTGCCCAGCGTTGCGGCCAGGGCTGGGTCCCCCGGTGCCGGGTACTGCACGGCGAACAACGCCGCCGGAAAACCGCCAAAATCGTGGAGGGTCTCGGGGTGAGCGCTCTGACTGATGAGCAGCTCCGGCGTTTCCCAGTGGGCTGAGACCACGACGATGGCCTTGGGGCGAAGCGTCTGGCCCAGCTCACGCAGGAACTGGTGAGCGGGCGTGGGGGTCAGCGCCAGCATGGGCGAGCCGTGAGAGATAAACAGGCTAGGTAACATAAGGCACCTCGATGTGCAGCCTGCCAGCGTAGGCACGCCAGCAGGCCAGTGGCTCACGCGAAGCGGCGTGCAACGACCAGGCTGCCGCTGCCAAGGCCGGCTTGCACGACCAGTGCAATGGCCCAGAATACCGGGAATTCCCAGCCGCCGCCCGGGTTGGAAAAGAGCCAGCCGTTACCGATATGTACCCAGGCGGCTCCCAGCAAAACCGGTACCAGGGCAAGGCTGACCCAGCGGGTATAGATACCCAGCAGCAAGGCCAGGCCTCCGCCGACTTCCGCCGCAATGGTCAGGTAGGCCAGAAAGCCTGGCAGGCCCAGCGACTCAAAATAGCCGACCGTTCCAGGCAGGGTGAACACGAATACTTTCAACAGCCCGTGGGCCAGGGTCATTATGCCCAGGCTGATGCGCAGCAGGGCAGTGGCATGCAGGTGTGATGCTTGAGTCGTCAGTGTCGTCGTCATGGTGTTCTCTCGTGGTCGTCGGCATCCCCTCTGGATGCGATGACGCCACTGTACGACGACTGCCTGTCTGGATAATCCCCGCTTTTGGCACTTCACTGTTGCGCTGGGCGCGACAATCCCAGCGCCTTCTCCCAGGCGGGTGGGTCGCCCCAGGCAACCGTCAACTGGTCGATCAGGCGTGCCACTTTGGCAGGCAAAAACTGCCGGGCAGGATAGAGCGCGTGGATGTCCAGGTACGTGGGAGGTATCTCCTGCAATAGCGGCACCAGGCGGCCCTGGGCGATGCTTTCGGTCACCAGGAAGCTGGGCTGATGGGCGATGCCTAGCCCGGCTTCTGCGGCATGGGTCAGCATATCGCCGTTATTGCTCTCCAGCGGTCCGTCGACACTCAACCACTGCTGCCCCACGCGCCAGTCGCCGCTGTTCTGGCCGCTGCGATAGCGTAGGCAACGATGGTCGGCCAGCGCCTCCAGGCGGGTGGGAGTGCCGTGCTGCGCCAGGTAGTCAGGAGAGGCGCAGAACACCATCTGGCAGCGTGCCAGGCGCTTGGCCACCAGGCTGGAATCCGGCAGGCTGCCAATGCGAATGGCCAGGTCGTATCCCTCTTCGAGCAGGTCTACACGGCGGTCATTGAGGTCCAGGCGCACCTCCAGGTGGGGATGATCCCGCATGAAGCGAGCCACCTCGGGAGCCAGGTAGCGAGTGCCAAAGCTCATGGGCCCGTTGATGCGCAGTCGTCCGCTCACGCTTTGAAGGCCGCTACCCACTTCATTGGCAGCCTCCTCCAGAGCCAGCAGGATCGCCTGTGCGCGGGCCAGATAGCGCTCGCCTGCTTCCGTCAGGTGCAGCCGCCGGGTGGTGCGCTGTATCAGCCGCGCGCCCAGCGATTCCTCGAGCGCCATGACCCGGCGCGATAGCAAGGTGCGCGAGAGGTCCAGGGCCTCCGCCGCCCGCGTGTAACTGCCTAACTCGGCCACCTTGACGAAGGCTGTCAGCTGGTCGAACTGGGTCATGACCTGAAGAACGCCTGGGCCGCCTGACGTGGGTCAGGATGGCCGCAAATGGCCGAGATCACCGCGAGCCCGTGGGCACCGGCGGCTTTCACCTGGGCGGCGTGCTCGGCTTTCAAGCCGCCGATGGCCACGCTGGGCAGCGGGCAGGCACTGGCCAGCTGGGCCAGCCCGGTAAAACCGATGGGCTGCGCGTGGTCCTGCTTGCTCCCGGTGGCAAACACGGGCCCCAGCCCCACGTAATCCAGCAGCGCCACGGGGGCACGCTGCAACTGCTCCAGGGTATTGATGGAGAGCCCGATGATCGCCTGCTCGCCCAGTACCTGGCGGGCCTGCACCACGTCCGTATCGCTCTGGCCAACGTGCAAGCCGTCGGCACCGCTTGCGTGCGCCACGTTCAGCCGGTCATTGATGATCAGCGGCACTCCGCTACCTGCCAGCACTTCCTTGAGACGCTTGGCCTGGGCAATCATGGCCTCGTCGCTAGCCTGTTTGTCGCGTAGCTGGACCAGTGTGACGCCTCCTGCCACGGCGGCTTCCACGGTACGTTCCAGGCCCGTGGAGGCGCATAGCTGAGCATCCGTGACCAGATAGAGCGTAAGATCAACCGACATGTAGGGTCTCCGAGTGAGGTAGTGCAGGCAGGTCATCTGCCGTGAGCGAGTACAGGGTATCCAGCAGCGTCACATAGAAACTGCCTGGCCCTTCGGCCTGCTGCCCGGCGTGGCTGCCTGCCAGATTGAAGTAGGTCAGGGCGCCGAGCGTGGCGGCCAGCGGGGCGTGACGGTTGGCCGCCACGAAACCGGCGACCAGCGCGCTGAGCCCGCAGCCCAGGGTGGTTACCCGTGGCATCAGCGGGTGGCCACCGGCCAAACGATACAGCGACTGGCCATCGGTGACGATATCGGTGGCCCCGGTCATGGCGACGACACAGTGATATTGGCGAGCCAGGGTGATGGCCGCTTGGATGGCATCGTCGGTGCTGACCGTGGCATCCACGCCCCGGCCCTGGTGGGCAAGGCCGCTCAGCGCCATGATTTCCGAAGCATTGGCACGAATCACACTGGGCTGGTAAGCCAGCAGGGACAGGCAGGTTTGCTGGCGCAGCCGCGTGGCACCCACGGCAACCGGGTCCAGCACCCAGGGCACCGCGTGGGCCTGGGCAGAGTGGGCGGCCAGCTGCATGGCCTCGGCCCAAGGGGTAGAGAGCGTACCGATGTTGATCGAGAGCGCTCCCGCGATGGCGGTAAATTCCGCCACTTCTTCCTGGGCATGCAGCATGGCGGGGGAGGCCCCGGCGGCCAGCAGCAGGTTGGCGGTACTGTTCATGGCAACATAGTTGGTGATGCAGTGAACCAGCGGGGTCTGGTCACGCAGCGCGAGCAGCGTCTCGCGCGGGCTGGGTAGGGTCATGACTTCCTCCCGGCAGGGAGGTGGTGAATGGAAGCACCACGACTCCCTACGCCGGTGCTATCCGGTTCAGGTTCAAAGGGTGCTTCTCAGCCGCGTCGCGGCGCCCCTGTCGTAGGCGTACTATCCTCGGCCAGGCGGGATGTGTAAAGCCAATGGCGCGGAAAGATCAGCGAAACGCGATGCGCGTGCCGTAGGTCAGCATTTCATCGGGCGTTATGGCGCTGCCCGAGACGCCGATCATCTCGTCGCCACACTGGTCGGAACAGGTCAATACGCCGTGGGTCAGCCCAAGTTGCCCGAGGGTGTCGCGGATTTCGCCGGTGCCCAGAAACGTGCTGACTTGCCCCTGTGCATTGCTCAGGTCCGAGACGCCGTGGGCATGATGAAAGCGGACCTTGTAGATGCCATCCATCGAGACGACCTCCACGATGGGGGAAAAGCCGTTCTGTAGCGCGTTGGCCAACTGCTTCAACGTCAGGCGATCATCTAGCGTCATTTCAATGTCGGTCATGACACACTCCCAGGCTAACGATACGCTGAATGTACAGCTATAGAGATAGTAGTGTAGAAGAGCTGCATAGAAAATCCACTGCGACCAATGCCTGGGGAAGCGCTCCGCGCGCTGGCAGGCCTAGTGCACTGCATCCAGGGCGTGTTGTTGCAGTTTGATCAGCGGAATGATGTCCAGCGTGCGTGCATTGGTGCCTGACAGAATCACCGGCGGGGCCAGACCGACCTCTGCGGCTTCTGCCCAACGGTGGGCACACAGGCACCAGCGATCACCGGGCCGCAGGCCAGGAAAGCCGTACTCGGGGCGCGGGGTGACCAGGTCATTGCCCTGCGCGCGGGAAAACGCCAGGAACTCCTCGGTGACCATGGCACATACCGAATGAATGCCCACATCGTCGGTGCCGACCCGGCAAAAGCCATCACGATAAAACCCCGTCTTGGGCGAGTGACAGCAGGGGGTGAGCGGCTCACCCAGTACATTGAGATCACGTGACATGCGGCCTCCTCAGGCAGGGGCTAGAATTATCGCAGCGCCGCCCTCATACATGATCCAAGGGGCGGTAACGGCGGATTCGATGGGGTTCGCGTTAGCAGCAGCCTAAAGCCTTGTACATGGTATGGGCTTCGTCAAAGTATTTACGTACCAAAGTGCCTACTTGGGTACCAATTGCCAGATACATCACGCAGCAACAGGAGAAAGTCATGTCGTTTTCAGGTGAACAGCATCCCGGTGTTGCCCCTGCGGCTCCCCAGACCCAAGGGTTTCGGTTGAATCACACCATGCTGAGGGTCAAGGACCCGGAGCGCGCGCTGGCGTTCTATTCCCGCGTATTTGGCATGCAGGTGCTGCGGCGGCTGGATTTCGAAGAAATGCAGTTCTCGCTCTATTTTCTGGCCAACGTGGAAGCCGACGACCAGGTGCCGGAGGACCAGAGCGCTCGCACCGCCTGGACTTTCAGCCAGAAGGGCCTGCTGGAACTGACCCACAACTGGGGCACCGAAACCGAGCAGGACTTTGCCTACCACGACGGCAATGCCGAGCCCCAAGGGTTTGGCCACATCTGCTTCAGCGTGCCGGACCTGGAGGCCGCCCAAGCCTGGTTCGACGAGCACGATGTCACCTTCGTGAAGCGTGCCGACCAAGGCAAGATGAAAGACGTCATTTTCGTCAAGGACGCGGATGGCTACTGGATCGAAGTGATTCAGGCGGATCGCATGGCGGCATTGGGCGGCTAACATGGCACATTTGCTGTTCCGGTTGCGCCACGTGACCGATGAAGAGGCCATGGAAGTGCGCCAACTGCTGGATGAACACGGCTTCGACGTGTATGAAACCCAGGCGGGGTTTTTCCGCCTGGGGGTCGATGCCATCTGGCTGCGCAACCCGGACCAGCGAGATGACGCCGAGGCGCTGCTGGCGCAGTACCAGGTCGAACGCCAGGCCAGCGCGCGAAAGGCCCACCAGGAAGCGCTGGCCCGCAACGAAGCGCCGACCTGGGGGCGGCGTTTACGGGAGCAGCCGATTCAGATCGCGCTGGTGATGGTCGCCGTGATTCTGATCGCGCTGCTGACCCTGCTGCCGTTCATTGGGCTGGCGCGTTAGCCTGGCACACCGCATCCGTCAGGTGCCCGCGTTTCATGTACATCATGACGCCGTGTTCACCGGCCCGCAGCGATGGGGTGGCCCCAGGTGGGAAGCGGCACCAGCTGCCCTGCGGGTATTCGTTGCCCGCCTCGTAGAGCGAGCCTTCCAGTACCAGCAGTTCCAGCCCGCCCGGTAGCGCAGGGTAGTCGATGGTCACCTCATGCTCCCAACGTTCCAGGCTGACCCGCTCCTGCGCGTAGGTGTGCAGCATCTTGTAGCCGATGCCTGGCCGCCGGTCGGGCTGCCAGGGCAGGCGGTGGGCAGGAATGGCCAGCTGCAGCAGGTCGTTGTCATCGAATTGATGCAGTTTCACCAGAATCAGCGCACCCTCTTCGCCAATATGGGGCGTATGGCCAGTGCCAATGGGATTGCGCAGGTAGCTGCCCGCAGGGTAGCGGCCATGTTCGTCGGCAAACACGCCCTCCAGCACCAGAATCTCTTCACCGCCGCCATGGGTATGGTGGCTGAACTGGCTGTGCGGCGCGTAACGTACCAGGCTGGTGGCGCGGGCGACTTCCTCGCCAATCCGGTCCAGCATCATACGTTCCACGCCTGCACTGGGCGACGCGACCCAGTGATACTGCTCCGGCGTCATACAGGCAAAGTGGCTAAAATCGGCGTTCAGGCGCATGGGCTTGGCTCTTTGCAATGAGTGAGATGAGCAGGGAGAGGGGCTAGTCTCCTTTATCAGCGCTGCAAAACGCAATCTTCCCTGATGCTTGACCTCGTCATTTGCAAACAAACCGCCGCTCGAAAGCGGCGGTTTTTCATTACGGGGTGTCGGTCAGTGCACTGAGAATATGGTGAGCCGTCTCGATACGCGCCTGATTGGGGTAGTTGCGGTTTGCCAGCATCACCATGGCGATCTGCTCGCTGGGCACGAAGACCACATAGCCGCCGAAGCCATTGGTTGAGCCCGTCTTGTTGTAGTAGGCCGCTTGCCGAGGGGCTTGCGGTGGCGTGAGGCGATGTGCCGGGTTGGGCGCCAAAATCATCTCGAGCGAATTGCCTTCCAGCAGTGTCTCCAGGGTCACCGGGTAGTGATAATGCTCCCAGCCCAGGCCCTGGGTCATGGGGCCAACGTCGAAGTAGCCTGTGCGTGTCGTTGCCAAGGCGTCATCCAGCCGTTCCGTCGTGCCGCTGGCATGGGCCGGGTCTCGCATGTTCGCTTCCAGAAAGGTCAGCACGTCGGCGGCATTGGCTTTCAGCCCGTAGGCCTGGGCATCCAGCACGCCTGGGTTCACCCGAATGGGCTCATCCTCCTTCGAGTAGCCATAGGCATAATGTGCCCGTTGCGCGTCGGGCACTTGAAAATGGGTGTGTTCGAGCCCGAGCGGTATGAACAGCGCTTTTTCCATCAGCGTCTCGAAAGGGCTGCCCAAACGTTGCGCGGTGAGATAGCCCAGCAAACCGATGCTCGGATTGGAATACAGACGTTGTGCCCCTGGAGCCGATTCGGGTTGCCATTGGCGATAGTAATCGATCATTTGCTCTTCTGATTGCACCGAGTCCGGAAACTGCAGCGGAAGCTCGCCTGCCGTGTAGGTGCCCAGTTCCAGCAGGGTGATCTCATCGAAGGCACTGCCTTCAAGGGCTGGCCAGTAGCCGCTGGCGGGGTCCGAGAGGGAAAGGGCACCGCTGGCCTGCGCGTAGCCCGCCAGGGCAGCCGTGAAAACCTTGCTGATAGAGCCTAGTTCGAAAAGCGTCTCATCCGTGACCGGCTCCTCCGTCTCCAGGTTTGCAAGCCCATAATTAAAGTAATACGGCTGCCCCTGAATGCTTAGCGCGACGGCCATGCCGGGGATACGATACTGTTCCATCAGCGGGGTGATCGTGCTGTCCAGCAACGCTTGAAGATCGGCCTCGTGAGGCTCTTCGAGCGCCCAGGCTGCCCCGCTGAAAAGTAAGGAGGAGGCCATGAGAAGACAGCGGCGTGCTGAAAACGGCGTGCGCATGCAAAACTCCTGTTGCGATGAGTCATGTCGGTGGAAGGCAGCTCTGGTCGATACAAAAGCCACGGGTGACTAAAATAAAGAGCGCGATGGGTCTCCACAAATGGCAAGATTTTGCATGAGCTATTAGAAAAATTTGGGGGTGGCGCAGTGCGTTCCTATTTGCCGTTGAAGGCTCTGCGGGCCTTTGAGGCATCGGCCAGACATTTGAGCTTCACGCGTGCAGCAGAAGAGCTGCACGTGACACAGGCGGCCGTGAGCCATCAGGTCAAGCGCCTGGAAGGGCTATTGAAGGTGCCGCTATTCACACGTTTGCCCCGAGGGCTAATGCTGACTCAGGAAGGCGAGCTGCTGTTGCCTGTGCTGAAGAATGCGTTCGATCAGATGTCGCATACGTTGGAGCGGTTAGGCGAAAGCCGTCATCGTGAGGTCTTGAACGTGGGTGTGGTGGGTACGTTTGCCGTGGGTTGGCTGCTGCCACGGCTGGCAGACTTTCATGACGCGTATCCGTTCGTCGATTTACGGCTCTCCACCCACAACAATCGTGCCGATCTAGCCGCTGAAGGTCTCGACTTTGCGATTCGCTTTGGCACGGGCGCCTGGCATGGCACAGCGGCTCAGCCACTACTGCCTGCATCGCTTTCGGTGCTGTGTGCTCCGGATATTGCTGTACGGCTCGACACGCCAGCCGATGTGTTGCATGAAACCTGGCTGCGTTCGTATCGTGCCGATGAGTGGGCCGAGTGGTTGTTGGCCGCCGGATTGCCTCGTAGCCTTCCCACGACCCAGAGCATCGTCTTCGACTCTTCCATTGCCATGGTGGAAGCCGCGCTTCAAGGGGTGGGCGTGGCATTGGCGCCACCGTTGATGTTTTCTCGGCAGCTGAGCAGTGGTGCGCTGGTGCAGCCTTTCGACACCACTGTCAGTCTGGGGGGGTACTGGCTGACACGCCTGCAAGCGCGGGCAGAAACCCATGCCATGGCGTCTTTCAGGCAGTGGCTGCTCACCACGATCAACCTGCGGGAGGCTGAGCGGTAAGCAGCCGTTGACCTCAATGATCAGTGACGATGACCATGATCACCGTGGTCGTGGTCGTGGTCGTGGTCGTGGTCGTGGTCGTGGTCGCCATGACCATGATCATCGTGGCCTGGTTCGGCCAGGGCGGCGTGGAGTACCGTGGCGTTGTGGCGCATCATGCCCAGGTAATTGCTGGCATCGCCCTCACTGGCCAGCGCATCCGCGTAAAGCGTGCCAGCAATGGGCAGGCCGGTTTCTTCGGCCAGTTGCACGATAATGGATTGGTTGGTCATGTTCTCGTGGAACAGCGCCTGAACGTTCTCCTGCTCGATCACGTCCACTAGCGCTGCCATGCTGGCGCCGCTGGGGTCTGCTTCGGTAGAGAGCCCTGCCGGAGACAGGAAGTTGACCCCATAGGCACGGGAGAAGTAACCGAAGGAGTCATGGCCGGTGATGACGCTGGCGGAAGCCGGGATCTCACTGATCAGCGCACGAATCTCGGCATCCAGCTCCGCCATGTCAGCCAGGTAGCGATCGGCATTGGCCTGATACTGCTCGGCGTTGTCCGCATCGACTTCCATCAAGCCGTCGCGGATGTTCTCGACGTAGACCCGCGCCTGGGTCATGTCCTGCCAGGCATGGGGATCATCGTCGCCGTGCTCATGGTCATCATGGCCATGACCATGTTCATGATCGTCGTGCCCGTGATCGTGGCTGTGTCCATGATCGTGGCTATGCCCATGATCATGCCCGTGATCGTGTCCATGGTCGCGATCGTCATGCCCATGATCGTCATGGCCCGCGTAGGCCAGGGCGTTGATGCCATCCGTCGTGGTGACCACCGGGCCTTGATAGTCGCTGGAGTCGATCAGTCGCTCCATCCAGCCTTCGAACAGCAGGCCGTTGAAGACCACCAGATCGGCCTCGGCCAGCGCACGGGCATCACCCGGGCGCGGCGAGTAGACGTGTGCATCGCCGTCAGGGCCGACCAGGGAAGTGACCTCGACATGCTCGCCGCCCACGTTCTCGACCATATCGGCCAGAATCGAGAAGCTGGTGACCACCTGCACACGCTCATTGGCGATGGCGGCAGGCAGGGCCAGCATGGCCGAAACGCCTACCAGCCAGCGGGACGTATGGGAAAGGGACATGACAAACTCCTTTAGTGAATGATCAGGATGTCTGCTCCAGGGCGAGTGGCTTGGTCTTGCGTCGCAGCTTGGCCGCTAAGCTGTGATAGCGACCCAACAGTGCTGACAACAAGTAAGCCACCCCTGCGAGCAGGATAATGCTTGGCCCCGAAGGGGTATCAAAATGGAACGACAGCAGCAGCCCGCCAGTGCTCGACACCATGGCCAGCACCACCGCGATGCCGATCAAACCTTCCAGCCGCTTGCTCCAGAACCGGGCCGCCGTGGCGGGCAACATCATCAGCCCCACGGCCATCAGCGTGCCCAGGGTTTGGAAGCCCGCCGTCAGGTTCAGCACCAGCAGCCCCAGAAACACGCTATGCACCCAGCCACTGCGGCGGCTTTGGCCGCGCAAGAACAGCGGGTCCAGGCACTCCACCACCAGCGAGCGGAAAATGACTGCCAGCGTGACCACGATGAGCGTGCTGATACCGGCAATCAGCAGCAGGGCGGTCGAGTTGATGGCCAGGATGGAGCCAAACAGCACGTGGGTTAAATCCACGCTGCTGCCGCCCATGGAAATCAACATGACACCCGCCGCCAGCGAAATGATGAAAAAGCTCGCCATGGCTGCGTCTTCCCGCTGGCCGCCCATTTTGGAAACGGCCCCGGCCAGGAGCGCCACCATCAGCCCGAACAGCACGCCGCCTACACTCATCACCGGCAGCGAAAACCCCGCCAGCAAGAAGCCCAGCGCCACTCCCGGCAAAATGGCATGGGCCATGGCATCGCCAATCAGGCTCATGCCGCGCAGCACCAGAAACACGCCCAGCGGCGGCGCGGCCAAGGAAAGTGCCAGCCCACCCACCACGGCGCGGCGCATGAAGCCGTAATCGAACGGCGCGATAAACCACGCGTCAAGCAGTGCCAGCATGACGACCTCCCAACGAGAAGGGCACCACCTGGGCGGGGGCGTGATGCGTGTGCAAGGCACTCGGTGCCACCCAACGGCCATGGCCGCCGCTCAGCATCAGCACCTCATCGGCCAGGCGGCGCAGGTGGTCCATGTCGTGTAGCACGATGATGATCGTCACGCCTTCATCGGCCATCTGGCGCAGGATACGGATCAAGATATCCACCGTGTCGCTGTCCACGTTGGCGAACGGCTCATCCAGCAGCAGCAGCTCGGCTTCCTGCATCAGCGTGCGGCCAATCAGTGCCCGCTGGCGCTGGCCGCCGGACAGCTCGCCCAGTGGCCGATGTGCCAAATGGGAGATGCCCAGCCGCGCCATGATCTCGCGACCCTTGCGGTAGTGCGCCGCGCAGTAACCTTTCATGGCCCCATGGCTTGGCCAACTGCCGGTCATCACCAGCTCTTCCACGCTCATGGGGAAGGTCAGATCCAGAGCCAACTGCTGCGGCAACCAGGCACGACGCGCCTTGTCTACCGTGCACACCACTTTGCCGCTGATGGGCCGGAGTTCGCCCATGATGGCCTGAATCAGGGTGCTTTTACCTGCGCCGTTGGCACCAATCAGCGCGGTGATCGCGCCGCGCTTGATGTCGCCGTCCACATGCTCCAGCACGGTGCGCCCACCCTGTGCCAGGTGCAGGTCGTGCAGTTGCAGGCGCGAAGAGGAACGCTCACTCATAGCGGCCACCCGCCTGCCCACACCACCAGCCCCCACAACGCCAGCAGGGGAAGGGCAACCAACCCCAGCCGTTTGGTGGCCGACAACGACATCAGCGAAAAATGACAAGGACCTTCCTTGTTATGGCGATGCATGTGCTCACTCATCGAGCAACCTCACTCACGAATAAATAAGTTATAACATAACGAATAGAGAAACAAAAAAAGAGCCGCATATTTTACGCGCTCATGCGGCCCTGACAACGACAAGCGTACCTATAAAAAGTGCCCGGCAAGCCGAGCACGAAAAGCAGCCTGGCCCACCTTCAGAACCGCCAGGTCGCGCTCAGCTGTTGAGGGGTAACCAGCAGGGCATATTCGCCTTCCAGCGTGACCGGGCCCAGCGACACACGGGCCGGTTGGAAGTGGTTGATCGCGCGGGACGCCTGATTAGGCTGGGTCCAGATCTGTAATTCATTGATCAGCATGCCGGTGGCAAAATTGACCGCGCCATCCCGCTCCCGGCCATCGGCCGCAATCACCGCGCCGGCCACGCTGTTCACCACCAGGGAGCTGACCCGCGCTTCCCAGCCACGGCGTTCGCGTTCTGCCTGGGCCAACTGCAGGCCCAACGCCTGCACCCCGCTCAACTCGCCCTGGGCCTTCAGCCGCTCATACTCTGCCAGCGCCGCCCGATGTGGCTGGCGATCGGTGAGCGTCCCCGCCAGCGCCAGCGCCGACTTCACCACGCCAATGCGCGCATCGAAACGGTCATCTCGGCTGCTGGCCTCGCTGGACTGGTAGGCATCGACCACCAGGCTGGCCGCGTAAATGCCGCTCCAGCCCGCCTCCCACCACTGCGCCTGACGCGCCCCGTTCTCGAACACGCGGTCGTACGTGGCCCACTCATTTCCAGTTTGCGCCTGGGCGGGCAGTGTCAGCATTAGCGTTGCTGCTGCAAAAAGCACTCGCAAATAACGTTGTAACTGCATTGGGAACCGCCTGAAGGGCCGAGAAATTAGCGTTAAGCGTAGCATGAGGGGAGTACGAACTTGTAAAAAGATAGGTGCTGGCCGCGCCTTGGCTAGTGCTGGCTGGGCTGAAAACTCATAGCCTCTTCAAAGCCGTATAGGCACTGCTCAGGGAACTCCTGAGGTTCTCGATCCGCTTCAATTGCTGCGGCGCGACGAGCATCGTCGTAAGCCTCGCACATCAATTCTGGCAGTGAGGCGTTTAAGCTAGGGTTATCTTCCAGTAAACGCTGCGTTTTGGCTTGAGCATCCTGAATCGTCAATCGCCAGCTACGCGAGCGCCGTTCTGGCTGGTAATCCCATGTCAGCAGATACATTAGCAAACGGGCCAGTTGGCGAATCAAGGCGCGTCGCTCGTTTTTACCCATACTTTCAATTTCCTCGGCCAAGTGCTCGAGATCCAGCTTATCCAATTCGCCAGCTCGAAGAAGACCTGCCTGCTCAAGCGCCCAAGCGTAGGCATCCTGTTCATAATGAATGGCCATTGTCCTGATTTACCCCGCTGGTTTGCTGATCTTGCATATTCAAGTGTAAGTCAATCCTCATCACCAAACGATACAAACGGTGTGTCCA
Organism: Halomonas sp. C22; assembly: GCF_007655045.1. NCBI lineage: Bacteria > Pseudomonadati > Pseudomonadota > Gammaproteobacteria > Oceanospirillales > Halomonadaceae > Halomonas > Halomonas sp. C22. The sequence goes on from NZ_VBVC01000009.1 coordinate 143,785, forward strand.
TGATTCCGACCTTGCACACCGGCCCATAGGGTGACTTTTCGGCGGAGAAGCAAAGCGTGATGAGGATCAATGGTGTTTCAGGGCGAAGAGTTCTTAGATGGTGGCAAGAACAATAGGAGAGCCGCCATGGGTGTAGTGGTCAAGTGTTTTTGGCCACTGAGTTCTGAGCATTCCAGTAATGCTTTTCTGCCACATTCGGCGGCAGTCCATCGTTGCGTTTATGC